>NZ_JBVQCI010000005.1:0-287695 GCF_055702865.1 Dyella sp. PARNA 12/25
GCTCTTGGCTCTTGGCTCTTGGCTCTTGGCTCTTGGCTCTTGGCTCTTGGCTCTTGGCTCTTGGCTCTTGGCTCTTGGCTCTTGCTCCCTCTCCCCTCGTGGGAGAGGGTTGGGGAGAGGGGGCACTCTTGCAAATGCCTTCCTTTAGCTGAGGCCTGTAGAAGTTCTTCCACAGAACCCCTCTTCTCGATTCGCCACTCCAAAAGGAAGGGTAAAGCCAAATGCCGTGACACGCCTACCTTACGATGTCGCATCGCACCAACATTCCGGGGCAAACATCCTAGAACCGTTCCACCTTTTCACCCTCCCACGCCAAACCCTCTAACGCACCGCATCATTCCCACCTTCCACCCCACAAGCTCGACAGCACCACCCCGTTGGTGCATACGTATTCAATCCTTCGAACCCGCTCCGCCATCGCAGAATCGCCGAACTCACATCGGGGAGAGGCAATGAATCTGAATACACCTTCGGCGAATGCCGTCGATGACCTCGGCCAGCATGCGACTGCGCGCGTGGTACTGATTGCAGCGGCAGCGGCACTGGGCGGTTTTCTTTTCGGTTTTGACACAGCAGTGATCAACGGCGCCGTCGATGCGGTGCGTGCCCACTTTGGCCTGGATGTTGGTCAGATCGGCTTTGCGGTGTCGTGCGCACTGCTTGGCTCTGCGCTGGGTGCCTGGTATGCCGGCCCGCTGGCGGACCGCTTCGGCCGTGTGCGCACCATGCAAGTGGCAGCGCTGCTTCTGGCCGTGAGCTCGCTGGGCGCTGGCCTCGTCGGCAGTGTGGGCAGCCTGATTTTCTGGCGCCTGGTCGGTGGCATTGGCGTGGGCGTGGCTTCGGTAATTGCGCCGACGTATATCGCGGAGGTGTCGCCGGCGCAGGTGCGCGGACGACTGGGTTCGTTGCAGCAGCTGGCCATCGTGCTTGGCATTTTCGCGGCGTTGCTCAGCGCCGCTTGGCTGCGTGGTTCCGCTGGTGGCGCTTCGCAGCCGTTGTGGCTCGGTCTGGCCGCGTGGCGATGGATGTTTCTGGTCGCCGTAGTGCCCGCGCTGATCTACGGTTCGCTGGTACTGGGCGTGCCGGAGTCGCCGCGCCATCTGGTGGCCAAGGGTCGCCTGCCCGAAGCGCGCGACGTGCTGCGCAAGGTCCTCGATATCCATAACGAAGCCGCGCTGGATACCAAGCTGCAGGACATCGAGCAGAGCCTGCGTTCGGAATACCGCCCGCGCCTGCGCGATCTGCGTGGCCCGCGTCTGGGCCTGTTGCCGGTCGTGTGGATCGGCATTCTGCTGTCGGTGTTCCAGCAGTTTGTCGGCATCAACGTCATCTTCTACTACTCCAACACGCTGTGGCACTCGGTGGGCTTCAGCGAAGCCGACTCGTTCTCCATCACCGTGGCCACCTCGGTGGTGAACGTGCTGGTGACGCTGGTGGCGATTGCGCTGGTAGACCGCATCGGCCGCAAGCCGCTGCTGGTCATCGGCTCCGCCGGCATGGCCGTCACGCTGGGCCTGATGGCCTGGTGCTTCTCGCAAGCCATCGGCAGCGGCGACAGCCTTTCGCTGCCCACGCCGTGGAACTACGTGGCGCTGGTCGCTGCCAATGCCTACGTGGTGTTCTTCGGCATGAGCTGGGGCCCGATGGTGTGGGTGCTGCTGGGCGAGATGTTCCCCAACCGCATCCGCGCCATTGCGTTGGCCGTGGCCGCCGCCGCGCAGTGGCTGGCCAACTTCGCCATCACCGCCACCTTCCCTGCGCTGGCGCAGGCGGGCCTGTCGTTCGCTTATGGTCTGTACGCCCTGTTCGCGCTGATTTCGCTGGTGTTCGTGGTGACGTCGGTGCGCGAGACGAAGGGTATGGAATTGGAAGATATGCAAGGGTAAGAGCCCATTCGTAATTTCCGCTGATTCACTCGAAGCCCCTGTGCCAGACCGGCATGGGGGTTTTGTTTGTCTGGGGCAAGAAGGGACTTGTTTCCCAAGTCGCATCGATGAGCCGGATCGCAAGATTGGCCCCTCACCCCAGCCCTCTCCCCGAAGGGGAGAGGGAGCAAAGGCGCGTAGCGCTCCGCATTAAGTCCTCGTCGCTGTGGCGCGTTGCGGTGTAGCCGGACCGCGTGTCGTGCGATCGTGACGATCCGGGCTTCGTCAGCGTCAAGGCTTTTATTCACCACGACGCCACGGCAACCCCGCTCTAAAGGCCGTTTTCTTTGGGTTACTTTTCTTTTGGGCCAGCAAAAGAAAAGTGACTCGAGCGCCGGCAGGGGATCGAAACGCCCGCCGCGTAGGCGGCACGCTGGCGGGATCGCCAACCAGTGCCAAGAGCAAAGTCACTGGATCCCGGCCTGCGCCGGGATGACGGTGAGGGGAACACGCGTTCTCGCGAGCACTCACCCCTCACCCCAACCCTCCTTCCCACGGGGACTACCTTCGGGTCGCCCGTCTGGTAGAGGGGACGTGGCGGCCCCCGCCGCGCCCACACCCCCTCCCATGCGATCATGTCGCATGACCGATTTCCGCACCCTCCCCCTCAAACCCGCCCTGCTCGCCAGCGTGGAAACCCTCGGCTACACCGAGATGACCCCGGTGCAGGCACTCAGCCTCCCCCCGATCCTGGAAGGCCGAGACGTGATCGCCCAGGCCCGCACCGGCAGCGGCAAGACCGCCGCATTCGGCCTCGGCCTGCTGCATCATCTCGACGTCGACACCATTCGCCTGCAGGCGCTGGTGCTCTGCCCCACGCGCGAACTGGCCGACCAGGTCAGCAAGTCCATCCGTAAGTTGGCGGCCAACATCCCCAATGTGAAGGTGCTGACGCTGTGCGGTGGCATGCCATTGGGCCCGCAGCTGGCCTCGCTCACGCATGATCCGCATATCGTGGTCGGCACGCCGGGGCGCGTGCAGGAACATCTGAAGCGCGGCAGCCTGCATGGTGGCGGCATCAAGGTGCTGGTGCTGGACGAGGCCGACCGCATGCTGGACATGGGCTTCAGCGACGCCATCGACGACATCGTCGGGCGCATCGCCAAACACCATCAGACCCTGTTGTTCTCCGCCACCTACGCCGAAGAGATTCGACAGGTGAGCAAGCGCCAGCAGCGCGATCCGGTGGAAGTGACGGTGGAAACACCGCACGACGAAGTGACCATCGAACAACGCTTCCACGAGGTGGAGCCGGCACAGAAGATGGATGCCCTCGCCCAGCTGCTGGGCAAAGATCAGGTCAAGGAAGAGCAGGCGCAGCACGCATTGGTCTTCTGCAACATGCGCAAGGATGTGGACATCGTCGCTGCCGAACTGGACAAGCGTGGTTTCACCGCACTACCCCTGCATGGCGATATGGAGCAACGCGATCGCGATGAAGTGCTGGTGCAGTTCGCCAACCGCAGCTGTTCCATTCTGGTCGCTACCGATGTGGCTGCGCGAGGACTCGACATCGCCGCCTTGCCGCTGGTGGTGAGCTACGACATCGCCCACGACCCGGACACTCATACGCACCGTGTGGGCCGCACCGGCCGCGCAGGCGAGGATGGCCTGGCCATCACTTTGGTCACGCCACGCGAGCGCCCCAAGGCACTCAACATCGAAGAGCAGCTGGGTCGCGCCCTGCCCTGGCATCCACTGAAGGTCTCGCCGTCGCGTGGCAAGCAGCTACATCTGGCGCCGATGCGCACGCTGGTGATCGATGCCGGGCGGCAGGACAAGCTGCGTCCAGGCGACATCCTCGGTGCCTTGACCGGCGATGCCGGCCTCGACGGCAAGAACATCGGCAAGATCGATGTGTTTGCCACCCGTGCGTACGTCGCCATTCGGCGTGATCTGGCGAACAAGGCGCTGGAACGCCTGCGCGCCGGGCGCATCAAGGGGAAGAATTTCCGTGTGCGTGCGCTGCACTGAGTCCACTTGCGAACCGCGCCCCGCCTCGAGGAAACCCGCTTGATCCGTTGGATGATCTGCGCGATGGCACTTGCCATCACCGCCACCGCCCATGCTGGCACGCCGGTCTACGGCTACCGCGTTGTGCATAGCTATCCGCATGACACCTCGGCCTATACCGAGGGTCTGTTTTACAAGGATGGCTATCTCTACGAGAGCACCGGCGAGGCTGGCGAATCCACCGTGCGAAAAGTGGAGCTCACCAGCGGCAAGGTCGTGCAACGTCACGACCTGCCCGCGCAGTACTTCGGCGAGGGCATCGTCGACTGGGGCCAGCGCATCGTGCAGCTGACCTGGAAGGATCAGCTGGGCTTCGTCTACGACCTGGCCAGCTTCAAGCCGCAGCGCACGTTCAACTATCCCGGCGAGGGCTGGGCGCTGACGCGCGATGACAAACACATCTACATGAGCGACGGCTCGCCGGTGGTGCGCATCCTTAATCCGGAAACGCTGGCCACGGTGGGCAGCATCATGGTCATGGAGAACGGCAAGCCGGTACCCAACATCAACGAGTTGGAGTGGGTGAAGGGCGAGCTCTACGCCAATGTGTGGATGACTGACCGTATTGCCCGCATCGACCCGGCCACCGGTAACGTGAAGGGCTGGATCGACCTTACCGGCTTGCTGGACACCAGCAAGCTGCCCGACCCCACCAATGATGTGCTCAACGGCATCGCCTACGACGCGCAGCATGATCGACTCTTTGTCACCGGCAAGCGCTGGCCGACGCTGTTCGAGATCGTGCTGACGCCGCCGGCGCACTAGCCCTTGCCTGCGGCGGGTCGCGCACGAGTGCGCCCCTACAGCAGATGCGCGCTGGGCTGACCATCGGCCCATCCCGGACGTCCAAACCACGTAGTAAGGTGCAGGCTTCACCACTTGCCGGATGAAGCCCGTGTCTCGCCAAACCCTCTGCCTTGCCGCATTGATCACCGCCACCTTTGCCGCCCAGGCAGCAGACCTGCCCGTAGGGCCGCGCGAGCAACCCTCGCTGCAGGCGTTGTCCACCGCGCCGAGCGAGGCGGAGCTGCGGGCCACCATCGAGAAGCTGGTGAGCTTCGGCACGCGGCACACCCTGTCAGATACCCAATCCGACACGCGCGGCATTGGTGCGGCGCGCCGCTGGGTGAAGTCGCGCTTTGAGCAGATCTCCAGGGAGTGCGGCGGCTGCATCGAGGTGGTGACGCCGTCGCAGGTGTTCACCGGCAAGCGCGTTCCACAACCGACCGAGGTAATGGATGTGGTGGCGATCAAGCGTGGCAAGGGTGACCCCAAGCGCGTGATCGTGATGACCGGCCATATCGATTCGCGTGTCACCGATGTGATGAATGCCACCAGCGATGCGCCGGGCGCCAACGATGACGCCTCCGGCGTTGCCGCATTGATGGAAGCGGCGCGACTGCTGTCAAAGCAGAATAACGACGCCACACTGGTATTTGCGGCGCTTTCCGGCGAGGAGCAGGGCTTGTACGGTGGCAAGGTGCTGGCCGACTACGCCACCGCACAGGGTTGGCAGGTGCAGGCCGATCTCAACAACGACATCGTGGGCAATAGCCACGGGCAGAACGGAGTGCTCGACAACACCACGGTGCGTATCTTCTCCGAAGGCACCAAGAGCAACGAGACGGCTGAGCAGGCCAAGTATCGCGCGTATCACGGCGGCGAGGTGGATTCCCCCTCGCGCAATATCGCGCGCTATATGGAGCAGATGGCGACGAGCTACATGCCCGATCTGCGCGTGCGCATGGTCTACCGTACCGACCGCTACAGCCGCGGCGGCGATCAAGTGCCCTTCCTCGAGGCCGGCTATCCCGCCGTGCGCGTCACCGAAGGCCACGAGGATTACACCCGCCAGCACCAGGACCTGCGCACGGGCGATGGCATCCACTACGGCGACACCGTCGACGGTGTGGACTTCCGTTATCTCGCCCGCGTAACGGCGCTGAACACCATCACCATGGCCGCCCTCAGCCGTGCACCCGCGCCGCCGACCGGCGTGACCACCGAGGGCGCGCTGGCCACGGACACCACCGTGCACTGGAAGAAAGTGCCCGGTGCTGCTGGCTACGTGGTGCACTGGCGCGACACCGTGGCGCCGCAGTGGCAGCACCGCCACGCCGTGGGCAATGTGGACCAGGCGGTGATCAAGGATGTGGTGATCGACGACTGGTTCTTCGGTGTCTCAGCGGTTTCGGCGGATGGCTACGAAAGCCCGGTGGTGTTCCCGGGCGATGCCGGCAGCTTCGAGCGCTCGCCCGCAGCGAAGTCGCCCTGACCAGAAGTGCCTGAATAAGCGATAAGATGACCCCGCCGCTGCGCCAAGGGGGAGCAGCGGCCGCATCGGGGGATGCGTATCAACGGACGATACCGAGGGTTTCTTCATGCTTCGCAGAACATTTCTGCCCGCTTTTGGGCTGCTCACTGCTTTTGCCCTGACCGCGCCTGCGCTGGCCGCCGCCGAAACGGGCGGCCACTCCATGACCGCAGAACAATTCGTCAGCTCGCTGCACCCGCAGACGGGCAGTGTGTCCCTTCCGGGCGCGCAGGCCACGCTGACGATTGCCGATGGCTACAGTTTTCTGCCGGCCAAGGACGCGCAGCGCGTGCTGACCCAGGCCTGGGGCAACCCGCCGGATGACAGTGTGTTGGGCATGATCATTCCCAGCACGGATGCGCATGCCGTGCTGCAGGAAAAGAACTGGGCCGTGGTGGTGAGCTTTGTCGACGAAGGCTATGTGACCGACCAGGACGCCGCCAAGGTCGACTACAACGACATGCTCAAGGACCTGCAGAAGGCGACCAAAGAGGAAAACCCGGATCGTCTGAAGGCAGGCTACCCCGCCATTGAACTGTTGGGCTGGGCTGAACCTCCGCACTACGACGCAGCCTCGCACAAGCTCTACTGGGCGCGTGACCTCCAGTTCAAGAAGGCCGACGGTTCTGATCAGGGTCACACGCTGAACTACGCCATTCGCGTGCTGGGCCGTAAGGGCTATCTCTCGCTCAACGCCGTGGCGCCGATCGGGCAGCTCGCCCAGGTGCGTGCCGATATGCCGGCCGTGGTGGAAATGGCCGAGTTCGACGCTGGCCAGCGCTACGCCGACTACAACTCCTCGACCGACAAGACCGCTGCCTACGGCATTGCCGCGCTTGTGGCGGGTGGCATCGCCGCCAAGGCAGGTCTGTTCGCCAAGCTCGGCGTGATGTTGCTGGCGTTCAAAAAGTTCATCGTGCTCGGCATTGCGGCCATTGGCGGCGCTTTTGCCAAGCTGTTCAAGCGCAAGCAAGCCTGATGATGTTTGCGCCGTGTGGCCCGGTGTCTCGGGCTGCACGGCGTTTCGCAGGCCAACGTGGGGTTCACTTCGACAGGGGGGAGAGAACGTTCCATGACTTACGCAGAGCCGCCGTTCCGGCGCCATGACCGCATCGAACCTCGCTGGGACGGCAGCATGCCACCGCCAGCGGCACGCTCACGCCGGGCACCGGCGGCCTCACTGCCCCGCTCGCCCTATATCGTCGCGCACTGGCGAGGCGAGTTGCCGATCTGGCAGTCGTTCTGGATCGGTGGCGCGCTGGTGGGCCTCGGGTTGTCGATTGTCGAAGCGGCCTTGTTGGAATGGATGAAGGCTCACCATCTGTCGTTGACGTGGCTGCTGGCGATCGCTTCGACCTACGTCGTGCTGCGGCTGATCATCTCGGTCTGGCAAGTGGTAGGCATTCTGCGCTCGGCCGCGATCAGCGGCAGCCGCTGGGCCGTGCCGGTGAATATTCTGATGGTGCTGGCCATTCTGGTGCTGGTCGGCAGCCTGCCGATACGAATCCACGAGCTGCAGGGCTTGGCGCACGGCGCTGCTGCACAACGGCGATTGAGCAATTTCACCGTCGTACCCGACCCTGTCGCGCACGCGATCATGGTCAGGGGCAATGTCGGCGTGGGCTACGCGGACGCGGTGATGGACGCGCTCCGTGCACATCCGGATGTGCATCGCCTGGTGCTTGAGAGCCTTGGCGGCGATGTCGACAACGCCATGCAACTGCATGACTACCTGGCCGGCCGGAAAGACATCGTGGTTGAAGTCGATCACGCCTGCGTGAGCGCCTGTACCGTAGTGTTTACCGGCGCTTCCGAACGCATCCTCTCTGCCCATGGCATGCTGGGATTCCACCAGATGCATTCGATGATCGACTCGCGCGTGTCCAAAGATTACGTGGACACCGAGCAACAGAAGTTCAAGGCCATGCTTTCCGCGCTCGGCGCCTCACCCGATTTCATTCGCCTGGCCTTTGCCAAGCAAGGCGACGAGTACTATTCGCCTGACGTCAATGTGTTGTTTGCCAACCACGTCATCACCGGCCTGCGCATCGATGACCGCGTGCTGGCCGAAGCACAGTGGCGTAAGGAGAAATTCCTCTATGGGTTCAGCCTCAACCCCAGCTCGCAGCCGATGGGCGAGGCACTCACGCTGATCCGTGATCAGTCACCTGGCATCTACAGCGCGTGGGTGACGCGCGACCAGCAGATCGAACAGGAATCCACCCGCACGCAGCGCCTGGCCGACTACAACACGTCGCTATGGCACACGCTGCATGCCGCGCGCACCGCGGCCATGCGGACAGCGACCGCCGATCACGTGCGGAGTTTTGCCATCGCCCGGCGCGACATGCTGATGAGCCTCAGCGAGAAGCTTTCCGCTGATGCCTGCGGACGCTATCTCGCGGGCCTTTCGTTCAATGCCGGCAAGGATGCCGACACAGTTTACGAGAACAACGGGCATAGCTATGTGAGCCTGTTGCGCGATAACGATCCCGCCCGCCAGATCCACGTCGACTGGGCACTTGGCCAGCGCGAACTGAGCCAGGTGAGCAGCCATGTCGCAAAATCGGTGCCGGTGCAGCCGGGAGTCAACTATCACGTGCAACTGTGCCGCCAGCAGGTGGCGCTACTCGATGAACTTCTGATGCTTTCACCGGTCGGCAGCGACATGGCGTTGCGCTCGCTATTTTCCAGCCCGATGTGAATCCATGGGGAGTCGCCTTAGTGCGACTCGTCCAGCCGCACACCCAGCTGGGCGAATCGGCGTAGTCCATCATCACTGGGTTGCAGCGCACGGCTGCTGCTGTGACGGCGCAGCCAACCCGCTGCCAATAGCGTGTCGGTCAGCGACACGCCCAGTGGGCCGCCGAGATGCAAGCGGCGTTCAGTCCAGTCGAGACAGCCTCGCCCGGCCAACGGGAGCAACGCATGGACGAGCGTCTCATCGAGTCCTGCCGACACCAGTGCGTCTGCACCGGCCTCCTGCAAGCGCATGCCTTCGCTCGCTGTATGCAGAAAACCGTGGCCCAACAGCGCATCGCACAGCCCCACACCGAGCCGCCCGGCCAGATGCCGGTAACACGTGCGCGCCATGCGCAGGCGACGATCGCCGCCTGAAGGATCCGGCAACACCGGGCGCGCGCGTGGCAGGGCAAGCGCCTCGATCAACGCGGCCACGTCATCGCTGGCCAGTCGGTAATAGCGATGGCGTCCCTGCTCATGCACCGCCAGCAATCCGCCTTCCAACAATCGTTTGAGATGCGCGCTGCCGGTGGCGGCGCCCACGCCTGCTGCGCGTGCCAGCTCGCCAGCGGGGCGCGAGGTGCCATCGATCAGCGCCAGCAACATGGCGGCACGTGCGGGTTCGGCCAGCAGGGCCCCGATCTCGGCGAGCTGGTAGCGGCTTGGGGAGACGGCATCGCTCATGGGTGCAGTCTAGCGCCACGTCACCAGCGATATTTCGTTGAGTGGCGAAACATGGGCGGTGAGCCATGAGGACACTGTGCCCATGGACATCTATCACACCCCCGAATCGCGCGTCATTCACCCCTCCATCCTATATTTCGGCACGCCTGTGGTGCTCATTACCACGCGCAATCCGGATGGCTCCACCAACATCACGCCGATGTCGTCGGCATGGGCGCTGGCCGATCGTGTGGTGATCGGTCTTTCCGGTGGCGGGCAGGGCCTGGCGAACCTGGAACGCGAACGTGAGTGCGTGCTCAATCTCGCCAGCGAAGATCTGTGCGAGGGCGTGGAACGCATTGCACCCACCACCGGTCGCACTCACGTACCTGCCTGGAAGCAAGCCATCGGCTATCGTCATGAAGCCGACAAGTTCGCACTAGGTGGTTGGCACGCGGCACCCTCCTTGTCAGTAAGCGCACCACGAATCGCGGAATGTCCGTTGCAGTTGGAAGCGCGTGTGCTGTTGATGGTCGATCGCCCCATCGAACCCTGGCAGGGCGACGCCGGTGGCTACGCCATCATTGAGCTGGAAGTGTTGCACGTGCATGCGCACGAAGAGGTCGTGGTGAACGGCACGCAGCATATCGATCCCACGCGGTACCAGCCGCTGTTCTATCTGTTTCGGCACTATGTGGGCCGCGGCAACGCGCTGGGCAAAACCTTCAAAGCCGAAGTGTGACGCGCGCAGGCCCGGTGATAGCATCGGCGCTCCCCTTAGTGCGAGCGCCATGGACATGCGCATGCTGGTCACGGGCAGTTCCGGTCATCTCGGCGAAGCGTTAGCCCTTACGCTGCGCGGGCTCGGTCATGACGTGACAGGGTTGGATATCATGGCAGGGCCCGCTACCACGCATATCGGCTCGATCAGCGACCGCGCTGTCGTGCGGCGACTGATGCCAGGCGTGAACGAGGTATTTCATCCGGCAACGCTGCACAAGCCGCATGTGGCCACGCATAGCCGCCAGGCTTTCATCGACGTCAACCTTACCGGCACGCTGAATCTGCTGGAGGAATCGGTGGCTGCCGGCGTGGAATCCTTTGTGTACACCAGCACCACCAGCGTTTTTGGTGATGCGCTGGTGCCGCCGCCCGGTGAACCTGCTGCGTGGATTACCGAAGAGGTGACGCCGGTACCCAAGAATATCTACGGTGTCACCAAGGCGGCCGCCGAGAACCTGTGCCAGCTGTTCCAGCGCAACCAGGGTCTGGCGACCATGGTGCTGCGCACGTCGCGCTTCTTTCCCGAAGAGGACGACAGCCGCGAAGCACGCGCCAGCTACGGAGACGACAACCTGAAGGTCAACGAGTACCTGCATCGGCGCGTGGATATTGAAGATGTGGTCAGCGCGCATTTGCTTGCCGCACGCCACGCGCCCGCACTGGGTTTCAGGCGCTACATCATCAGTGCCACCACGCCCTTCTTGCCGGAAGACCTGGCCGAGCTGCGCACCGATGCGCCGCGGGTGGTGCGTCGACGCGTCTCGGCCTACGAGATGGTGTACACGCAGCATCACTGGAAGATGACGCCGGGTATCGACCGCGTGTACGTGAATGCACGCGCCCGTAGCGAACTGGGCTGGTCACCGCGCCACGATTTCGCATCACTCATCGCGCGACTTCAGGCCGGTGACGATCTGCGCAGTCCGCTGGCGCGAAAGGTGGGTGCCAAGGGTTACCACGCAGAATCCTTTGGCGATGGGCCCTACCCCGTCGACACCCAAATCTGATCAGAGGAGATACCCGTCCGTGAAGATCCCAGCGCTGCCGTTCACGCCCACCCAATGGGACCAGCTACCGGTCACCGTTCACCCCGGGGAGACGGGCGAAGCACACTGGCGTACGTTCGCTGTTGGCGACCTGCGCGTGCGCACAGTGGAATACAGCCCGGGTTATCTCGCTGATCACTGGTGCGATCGCGGTCACGTGCTCTATGTATTGGATGGCGAGCTGCACACCGAGTTGAAGGACGGCCGCCGCTTCGTGCTGACCGCCGGCATGAGTTATCAGGTGTCCGATTTCGGCGACGCGGCCCATCGCTCGTCGACACCCACCGGCGCCCGGCTGTTCGTCGTCGACTGACGCGAGCAGCTAACCGACGATAGTCACCACGGCGGCCAGCCATATCGCCACGACGCCGATGGCGAATGCACGCCGGGCAGCAGGAATGCGCTCGGCGCCCTCTTCCGATACGGGGGTGGTCGCGATCCACGGTACCGACGCCAGTGCGCCGAAGCTGATGAAGGCCAACACCGTCGCCAGCACGTCGACGAAGCGCCATGGCGCCGGCTCGTGCACGCCCCACCAGGCGAGAAAGGCCATGCCCATGGCGCAAAGGCCGGCGGAGGCAGAACACAAACCGACGACGGAACCTACTGGCGCACGCATGGCACGTATCTCCGGTGGCTGCCGCATTGGGAACGGAGATTACACCCTGTCTTCAAATGACATGAGTGACGATGTCGAAATCGGGGTGGACCGTTCGTCATGAGGTGGAGCGCGGGGAAAACACCCGTGCCCCACGCCTTATCCCATCTCACAAGGAGTTGACGATGCATCCCATGAACGGCCTGAGCCGGCACCTGATCGGACCCGCGCTGCTGATGGCCCTGACGGCCAGCAGCGCAGCCGACGCCGCGACCTATTCCATCGATCCTATGCATACCTATCCGAGCTTCGAGGCCGATCACTTCGGCGGGCTGTCGACCTGGCGCGGCAAGTTCGATAGCACCAGCGGCAAGATCACCCTGGACAAGGCCGCCGGTACAGGCACGGTCGACATCACCGTGGATACCGCCAGCGCAGACTTCGGCCTCGCCGATTTGAACAAGGAGGCGCGCGGCCCCAACCTGTTCGATGTGGCCAAGTACCCGAAGGCCACTTATCGCGGCAAGCTCACCGACTTCGTCAACGGCGCCCCCACCAAGGTGACCGGCGAGTTGACACTGCACGGCATTACCAAACCGCTCGATCTCACCATCAACTCGTTCAAGTGCATGCAGCACCCGATGTTCAAACGTGAACTGTGTGGTGCGGACGCCATCGCCAGCTTCAAGCGCGATGACTTCGGCATGGACAGCGGTAAAGCCTATGGCTTCAAGATGGACGTCTTGCTGCGCATCCAGGTGGAAGCACTGATCGACGACACCAGCAACACCGGCAAGGTGGCGCTGGCTCATCCCCAACACTGATCTTGCTCGGACGGTACAAGCCCATGTCACTCACGCTCTATATGCATCCGCTCGCGTCCTACTGCCACAAGGCACTCATCGCGCTGTACGAGAATCACACGCCCTTCCGGCCGCATCTGGTCGACCTGGGCAATGCCGAGGCACGCGACGCCTACTACAAGCTGTACCCCATCGGCCGTTTTCCGCTTCTGCACGACGATGCGCACGATCGCCTGGTGCCCGAGTCGAGCATCATCATCGAATACCTTGACCAGCACTATCCCGGCCCGGCGTCGCTGATACCTGCCGATGCGGATCTCGCACGGGAAGTGCGTCTGCAGGATCGCTTCTGCGACATCTACCTGCATGACCAGGTGCAGAAGATCATCACTGATCGCATTCGCCCTGCGGGTGCACACGATCACTACGGCGTCGCGCAGGCGCGTGATCGCCTGCATGTGTCCTTAGGCTTGCTCGAGAAGCGCATGGCGGACCGCACCTGGGCCGTCGGCGACGCTTTCAGCATGGCCGATTGCGCCGCCGCGCCGCCGCTGTTCTTCGGCAATCTGCTGATACCGCTGGAAGAGGAATACCCCAACAGCGCGGCCTATCTGCTGCGCCTGATGCAGCGGCCCTCCTACGATCGCGTGCTGAAGGAAGCCGAGCCCTATATGCACATGGTGCCGAAAGAACCGGCCGAAGCCTGACGCAAGCCTGCGCCCCTTATCCCCTGGAAACTCATCATGCTTATCGCACTCGTCATTATTTTGCTGATCTTCGCCATCGTGGTGGTGCTGGCCGCGTCGCGCCCCAGTCGCTTCACCATCCAGCGCTCGGCCACCATCCAGGCGCCGCCGGAGCACATCTTTCCCCTCATCAACGATTTTCATCACTGGCAGTCATGGTCGCCGTACGAGAAGAAGGACCCGGCCATGCAACGCAGCTTTGAAGGCCCGGACGCCGGCACCGGCGCCGCCTATGGCTGGAACGGCAACAAGAACATCGGCAGCGGCCGCATGGAGATCAGCCTGTCCACGCCGTCATCGCGCGTTGAGATCAAGCTGGAGTTCTTTACGCCGTTCAAGGCCAGCAACACCGCTGAGTTCAAGCTGGAACCGCGCGGCACCACAACCCAGGTCACCTGGGCGATGCACGGCGAGTCGAGCTTCACCCACAAGTTAATGGGCATGCTGTTCAACATGGACAAGATGATCGGCAAGGACTTCGAAGAAGGCCTGGGAAGCCTGCGGTCTATGGTGGAAGCAAAGGCCTAAGCACGGCCTCCCCCATTAAACACACTTCCACCTACCCCTCACCGTCATCCCCGCGAAGGCGGGGATCCAGTGTCTTTAGCTGGCGCAGAGGGAAGCCGAAAGGCACTGGATCCCCGCCTTCGCGGGGATGACGGTGAGGTCGCAACGAGGAATGCGGGAAATCGGAACCGCCCAAAGAATCGAAAGCCTCAAGACCCGGTTTTGCCCGGCATTTCCTTTCGCCTAACTGACAGTCGCCTACGCAATTCCTGCTTGCGGCTGAACAAAACCAGGCACGCGCCCCAACGACGTCAACCGCGCACACGCAGCCTCGTTTTCCGCCCTGAGCCACCCATTCAAACGGGTGGCGACAGGGGCAAGTGCTCTTAACTTCACGGGGTGGAACTCCCCAAAGAGAGCTTTGCTCCGAAACAACTCACCCGGAGCCAAGGATTCATAACCATGAAGACCCAGATGACGTCGCGTTTCAGCCTGATCGCTTTTTCGATGGCCGCGGTGCTCGCGAGCGCCGGCGCCATGGCGCAGTCCACCTCGCCGGAAAACATCCCCGGGCACCCGCGCGTTTCCGAGGTGAACCAGCGCCTGGAGAACCAACAGGACCGCATCCAGGCCGGTGTGGCCGACGGCCAGCTCAACGCCAAGCAGGCCGCGCGTGACGAGAAGCAGGACGCCAACATCGCCGCACGCGAAAGCCGCGATGAAGCCCAGCACGGCGGCCACCTGACCAAGCAGGAACAGAAGAACCTCAACAAGTCGCTGAACCAGGACAGCAAGCGCATCCACAAGCAGCGTGCAGCTGGCTGATCCGGCCGCATCTCGTGTGACACCAACGGCCCGGCAATTGCCGGGCCGTTCTTTTTCAAATCACCGAGACGCGCTTCAAATGGCTCGTCATCCCAGCGAAAGCTGGGATCCAGTGCCTTGCGTCTTGCGTGTGAAAGTCGCTGGATCCCAGCTTTCGCTGGGATGACGAGTAAAGCGCCGAGGACACAACTTCCAGCACTGGCAACACCCTGCCGGCGTGCGAGTATCCGGGCACTCAACCAAGGCGGGAGGGCTTATGGTCAAGCGGATACTGGCAGTGGCTTGCGTGAGTGCACTGATCATCGGCGCGGCGCATGCCGCTGATCCCACCGCGGGCAAGCCGCAATACGGTGCCTGGGGCTTTGATCAGGCGGGTGCCGACACCCACACCAAGCCCGGCAATAACTTCTTCCGCTACGCCAACGGCACCTGGCTGGACCACACGCCGATTCCGGCCGACAAGCCGGCGGTGAGCCTGCGGCTGGCCATGACCGACCTCACCGAGCAGCGCCTGCACGACATCATGGAAGCGGCGGCCAAGGGCAACGAGCCGGCCACCACGCTGGAAGGCAAAGTCGGCGCGTTCTATCAGTCGTTCATGGACAACGCCCATATCGACGCATTGGGCGCCAAACCCATCGCACCGCAACTGGATGCCGTGCGCCAGGCCGGCACGCGCGATGCACAGGCCGTGCTGATGGGGCGCACCAACACGGATTTCGAAGGTTCGCTGTTCAGCGTCAACTTCGATATCGACCTGAAGAACACCAAGCGTTACGCGGTGTATCTCTCGCAGGCGGGTCTGGGCCTGCCGGATCGCGATTACTACCTGAAGCCGGAGTTTGCCAAACAGAAGGCGGCTTATCAGACGTATGTGGCGCGCCTGCTGACGCTGGCCGGATGGCCGGCACCGGAGGCCGCCGCCAAGGATGTAGTGGCGTTCGAAACCGCCATCGCACAGGCCAGCCTCAGCAAGGTCGAGCAGCGCGACCCCGTGGCCATGTACAACCCCATGAGCCTTGCCGACCTGAAGAAATTGGCGCCGGGCTTCGCCTGGGCCGACTTCCTGAAGTCATCGCAACTGGGCGACCTCACCTCGGTAGTGGTGATGGAGAAAACCGCGTTCCCGCAACTTGCCGCGCTGTATGCCAAAACGCCGGTCAGCACCATCCAGGCATGGCAGGCGGCACGCATCGCGGACAACGCTGCGTATTACCTCTCGCAGCCGTTCCAGGACGCGTACTTCGAGATGCATGACAAGACGCTGGCTGGGCAACAGCAAATCGAGTCACGCTGGAAGCGCGGCGTGCACGCCGTTTCGGGCGGCGACTGTGGCGTCGGCGAACGACTTTCCTGCTTCGGCAATCTGGGCTGGGGCGTGGGCCAGCTGTATACGGCCAAATACTTTCCGGCGTCGTCGAAAGCGAAGATCGAAGAGCTTGTCGCGAATCTCAAGGCCGCCTACCGCGTGCGCATCGAGAAGCTGGACTGGATGAGTCCGCAGACTCGCCAGGAAGCGCTGCGCAAACTCGATACCTACACCATCAAGGTGGGCTACCCCGATCACCCGCGCGATTACGCGAACGTGGAGATGCGCGGTGATGACCTCATCGGCAACGTGTTGCGCGCTGCGCAGGCCGACTGGTCGTTTTACGTGAACCGCCTGCATGGCCCGGTGGATCGCAGCGACTGGAGCATGACGCCGCAGACCAACGACGCCTACAACGGCTCGCTGCGCGACATCGTTTTCCCGGCGGCCATTCTGCAACCGCCGATCTTCGACCCCAACGCCGACCCGGCCATCAATTACGGCGCCATCGGCGGCGTGATCGGCCACGAGCTGACCCACGGCTTCGATGACGAAGGTCGCAAGATTGACGCGGAGGGTGCGCTGCGCGACTGGTGGACACCCGCTGATGCCAAGGCCTTTGACGAACGCGCGAAGAAACTCGGCGCGCAGTACGACGCGTTCGAGCCGCTGCCCGGCGTGCATATCAACGGCAACCTGACCATGGGCGAAAACATCGCCGACCTTGGCGGCCTCACGCTGGCACTCGATGCCTATCACGCATCACTGCACGGCAAGCGCGCGCCGGTGATCGATGGCCTTAGTGGCGACCAGCGCGTATTCCTCGGCTGGGCGCAGGCGTGGCGCGGCAAGCTCACCGACGACGCCATCCGCCGCCAGGTCACCAGCGACCCGCATTCGCCGCGAACCTTCCGCGTCAACGGACCGGTGCGCAATATCGATGCGTGGTATCAGGCGTTCGAAGTGCAGGCGGGGGACAAGCTGTTTCTGTCGCCGTCGGATCGTGTGCGGATCTGGTAATCGCTACGCTTTTCCGCGTACCCATTTCCAGACCGTAGTCGCCGACGGATACGCTGTCTCCACGGCATGTGCTCCCCTACACTAGGGGGCACATCAGGGAGGGTCAAATATGCGTAAGTTGCTCGTGGCCGCAGTGTTGGCCGGCGTTCCATTCATTGCCATCGGCAAGCAAGCCGAAGATCCGCGCAAGCGGGCCGAGGCCACCATGCTGGTGACCGGCACGGTGGACGTTGACCCTGATGGCAGCATCCAACACCTCGTATTGGATAAGCCGGAGAGCCTTCCCAAACCGATCGTTGACCTCGTGCAAAACACGGTTCCGAAGTGGAAGCTCGAATTCACCGCGCCACCCGCAGAGAAGGTAACGCAGAAGCTAAGTTTGCGCCTGATCGGGCGCAGCCAGGATGCCGATCACATGTCGATCGCCATCGTCAGTGCGCAGTTTGACGACGCACGGCTGCCGGATGAGGAACACGTTCGCTCCGACCACCGTGTAGCTCCAGCCTACCCGGGCGAATCCGTGGCTGCCGGTGTGTCAGGCACCGTCTACCTTTTGGTACAGGTGGCTCGTGACGGCCATGTGCGTGAGATCTCGGCAGAACAGGTGAATCTGCGCACTTACGGCACGGAAGCGCAGATGGCCGTACACCGCAAGTATCTGGCTGATGCTTCCATTAGGGCCGGAAAGAACTGGACCTTCCATGTCCCCACTCAGGGCGTGGAAAAAGACGCACCCTACTGGCTGGTTCGCGTACCTGTGAACTTCACCCTGAAGGGCGCTGGCATGGAGCGCTATTCCGGAGAGAAGTACGGTCAATGGGAAATTTACATTCCCGGCCCGCGCCAGGACGTGCCATGGATAAAGGATCGTGCCGTACTTGCCGAAGCACCGGATACCACCCCCGACGGTGCCATTCATCAGCTTGGCACGGGCCCCAAGCTCGCCTCCCCCGTGGGTAGCTGAGCGACCGTCCTCGCACTGAGCTCGCAGCAGGCACTACGCTGTGGTGCCCTTTGCCATCGGGACACGCCAGCGTGGCCAGCGTATTGATTCCACTGCCTCACCGCGACTTCGATCCCAGCGAAGTCGCCGTGCCGTGGCGAGTGCTCACCGAAACCGGACATCGCGTGAGCTTCGCTACGCCGGACGGCCAACCCGCCAGCGCCGATCCCATCATGATCAGCGGTGAAGGGCTGGATCCCTGGGGCTTCGTCCCCGGCTTGCGCAAGTTGACGTTGTTCGGCCGGTTGCTGCGTGCCAATGCCGATGCACGGCGCCATTACGCCGCACTAGTGAAAGACGCCGCGTTCAACGCACCACTGCGTTGGGATGCTGTCGACCCGGCGCGCTTCGACGGCCTGCTATTGCCGGGCGGCCATTGCGCGCGTGGCGTACGCGAATACCTGGAGAGCGAGCGACTGCAGGCGCTGACCGCCACCTTCTTCGCTGAGGACAAACCCGTGGCAGCGATCTGCCACGGCGTGCTGGTGGCGGCGCGCAGCCGTGGCATGGATGGCCGCTCGGTGCTGCATGGCAGGCGCACCACCGCACTGACCTGGGCGCTGGAGAAATCCGCATGGTCGCTGACGCGCATCACCCGCTTCTGGGACCCGGACTACTACCGCACCTATCCGGACGGCGCCGGCAACCCGGCGGGTTATATGTCGGTGCAGCAGGAAGTCACCCGCGCCCTCGCCCGCCCCGAGGATTTCCTCGACGTTCCTCGCGACGCGACACACTATCGCCGCAAAACCTCCGGATTGGTTCGCGACAGCGATACCGACGACACCCCGGCGTTCGTGGTGCGCGATGGTAACTACCTCTCGGCCCGCTGGCCGGGGGATGTGCACCGCTTCTCGCGCGAGTTCGCCGCCCTGCTCGGCCCGTCGGGCACCTGACCCTCGGGCCGACCGGGCCCGAAAATTTCCTATCCGCGGCTAAGCCCGTTTCCCGGCTCGGCTTTTCCGGGTTATCCACGCGAAATCCACAATCTATTGGGTTGACCCGTCTGGGTTGGCCCGATATGTTGTGCCCCGTCGGTGCCACTCTCAGACCCATGGTCGGAATGGCTTAAAACGGGAATCCGGTGGAAATCCGGGACTGCCCCGCAGCGGTAAGCGGAAACGAAAGCCAACAACGCACTGGCCCTCAGCGGCTGGGAAGCGGGAGCGAGTAGGCGGGTCGAAAGACCCATGTCCGCGAGTCCGAAGACCTGCCGACAGCCGTGGCTATGCCCCACGGTGAGTGGTGACGGCTTCCGCGGGGAAGCGCGTCGATGCGCGGGGCGCCATGCCCTGCTGCTCGACCGTCCGCGAAACCTCACCCTCTTTCTTTCAGCCCTGCGCGCGGGAGCAGGCGGTTGATGACCAAGCTTGGAGCGAAGTCGCCATGCAACCTATTGATACCACCGGCCGCGAACGCGACGACGCTCGCGGTGATGCCCCCGTTTTCTCTGCCGACACCGTGGTGGCCGATACGCCGCGCACGGAATCCCCGTTTGCACTGACCCCGCCCCACAACCCCGGCCAGATGCGCGTGACCAAGCGCAGCGGCCGCCAGGAAGTGGTGGACGTGAACAAGATCGTCCGCGCCGTCACTCGCAGCAGCGAAGGCTTGTATGGGGTCGACCCCATGCGCGTGGCGCTCAAGACCATTGGCGGCCTGTACGACGGCGCCACCACGCAGGAGCTGGACCAGCTCTCCATCCGCACCGCCGCCGCGCTGACGGCGGAGGAGCCCGAGTACGGCCAGCTGGCTGCGCGCCTGCTGGGTGCGTTCATTGACAAGGAAGTGAGCGGCCAGGAAATCCAGAGCTTCTCGCAGTCGATCGCACGTGGCGCGGAACTGGGCATCCTCAACGATCGCCTGCGCGACTTCGTTGCCACCAACTCGCGCAAGCTCAACGACGCCATCGATACGCTCGCCACGCGCCGCTTCGAGTACTTCGGCCTGCGCACCGTGTATGACCGCTACCTGCTGCGTCATCCGCAGCTGCGCAAAGTCATCGAGACGCCGCAGCACTTCTTCATGCGCATTGCCTGCGCACTGGGCGGCAACGAGATCGGCGAGACGCTGGAGCTGTATCGCCTGCTCTCCTCGCTGGAATACATCGCCAGCTCGCCGACGCTGTTCAATGCAGGTACCGCACACGAGCAGCTCAGCTCGTGCTTCCTGCTCGACTCGCCGTCCGATTCGCTGGAGTCGATCTACGAGAAGTACGGCGATGTCGCCAAGCTCAGCAAGTTCGCCGGTGGTATTGGCCTGGCCTATTCGCGCGTGCGTTCGCGCGGCTCGCTGATCAAGGGCACCAACGGCCACTCCAACGGCCTGGTGCCGTGGCTGAAGACGCTGGACGCCTCGGTGGCGGCAGTGAACCAGGGTGGCAAGCGCAAGGGCGCGGCCTGCGTGTACCTGGAACCGTGGCACGCGGATATCGAGGAATTCCTTGAGCTGCGCGATAACACCGGTGACGAAGCCCGCCGCACGCACAACCTCAACCTGGCCAATTGGATTCCCGACGAATTCATGCGCCGCGTGGAGATCGATGGCGAGTGGTCGCTGTTCGATCCCAAGATCGTGCCGCACTTCGTCGACAGCTGGGGCGAGACGTTCGAGCGCTCGTACCGCGAGGCAGAAGCCGCAGGTTTGGCGGTGAAGAAGGTAAAGGCGCGCGAGCTGTACGCCCGCATGCTGCGCACGCTGGCCCAGACCGGCAACGGCTGGATGACCTTCAAGGACCGCAGCAACGCCACCAGCAACCAGACGGCGAAGGCGGAGAACGTCATCCACCTGTCGAACCTGTGCACCGAAATCTTGGAAGTCACCAATGCCGATGAAACGGCGGTGTGCAACCTGGGCTCGGTGAACCTGTCGCGCCATGTGGTGGACGGCCAGTTCGATTTCGACAAGCTCGCGGCCACTGTGCGTACAGCCGTGCGTCAGCTCGATCGCGTGATCGATCTGAACTTCTACCCGATCGCCACCGCCAAGACTGCCAACAGCAAGTGGCGTCCGGTGGGCCTCGGTGTGATGGGCTTGCAGGACGTGTTCTTCAAGCTGCGCCTGCCATTCGACTCAGCCGAAGCACTGGCATTGTCCACGCGCATCGCCGAAGAGATCTATTACAACGCGCTGTCGCAGTCGAACGAACTGGCGATGGAGCACGGTGCGCACCCGGGCTTTGCCGAAACGCGCGCTGCCAACGGTGAACTGCAGTTCGACTACTGGGCCAACGCCAAGCCGAACGATCAGGCCCGCTGGGATGCGCTGCGCGAATCCATCAAGGCCAAGGGTCTGCGTAACTCGCTGCTGATCGCCATCGCACCGACTGCCACTATTGCTTCCATCGCAGGCTGCTACGAGTGCATCGAGCCGCAGGTGAGCAACCTGTTCAAGCGCGAAACCCTTTCTGGCGATTTCCTGGTGGTGAACCGCTACCTGGTGGAAGAGTTGAAGACGCTCGGCCTGTGGACCGCTGACGTCCGCGATGCCATCAAGCTGGCGGAAGGCTCCATCCAGGGCATCGGCGCGATTCCGGAACGCCTGCGCACCATCTACCGCACGGTGTGGGAACTGCCGCAGAAGGCACTGATCGATCTTGGTGCTGCGCGCGGCGCGTACATCGACCAGAGTCAGTCGCTGAACCTGTTCATGGAAAACCCGAACATCGGCCAGCTCAGCTCCATGTACATGTACGCATGGAAGTCCGGCATCAAGACCACGTACTACCTCCGTTCGCGTCCGGCGACCAAGATTGCCAAGACGACTGTCTCGGCGGCTCCGGTCGCCAAGCCTGCGCCGGTGGTGGATCAGGAGCAGGCGACTGCCGCCGTGTTCTGTTCGCTGGAGAACCCGGAGTACTGCGAGGCGTGTCAGTAATTCGGGGAGTCGTTCCAGCGAGGAGCTCTTCAACAGCTGAAGAGCTGGTCAAGCTGGAACCCAGTGCCTTTTCGCCGCGTGGAGAAGGCACTGGATCCCAGCATTCGCTGGGATGACAGTCAGGAGCAAACCTCGCCGTATAGATCGCGCCAATAGGGGTTGGTCTTTTCAATGAGCTCCAGCTTCCAGGCACGCTTCCACGCCTTGATGGCTTTCTCTCGACAAATCGCCGACTCCATAGATTCGTGAAGTTCGTACCAGACCAATTGATGAACTTGATGGCGGTGGGTGTAACCCTCTACGACATCGTTCCGATGCTGCCAGATGCGGGCGGCGAGGTTGGAAGTGACACCGGTGTACAGCGTTCCATTGCGGTCGCTGGCAAGAATGTAGACGCAAGGCTGGCGTTCCATGACGAAGCAGATTCCCTATTGCTTTTGCCCGAGGATGCCGCCGTTCACAACCCAATACGACCGTCATCCCAGCGAAAGCTGGGATCCAGCGCCTTTCTCCGACACGCTTCGGCGGAGTGCGGGAAGGCACTGGATTCCTGCTTTCGCAGGAATGACAAGCCAAAGAACAACAGCGCGCCCCGCCAAGCAGCGCACATGATGCGAGGAACCCCATGTCCACCCAACACATTCTCGATCCCGGCTTCGAACTCACTCTGCGCCCCATGCGCTATCCCGAGTTCTACGAGATGTACCGCAACGCGATCAAGAACACCTGGACCGTGGACGAGGTGGACTTTTCGCTCGACATCACCGACCTGAAGTCGAAGATGTCCGATGCCGACCGCCACCTGATCCACCGTCTCGTGGCTTTCTTCGCCACCGGCGACACTATCGTAGCGAACAACCTGGTGCTGAATCTGTATCAGCACATCAACGCGCCGGAAGCGCGCATGTACCTTTCGCGCCAGCTGTACGAGGAAGCGCTGCATGTGCAGTTCTACCTGACGCTGCTCGATACCTACATACCCGATCCGGCAGAGCGCAACAAGGCATTCGCGGCGATCCAGAACATCCCATCCATTCGCCAGAAGGGAGAGTTCTGCTTCAAGTGGATCGACTCGGTGCAGAACCTGCAACGGCTGGAAACGCACGACCAGCGCCGCCAGTTCCTGCTGAACCTGATCTGCTTTGCCGCGTGCATTGAAGGCCTGTTCTTCTTCGCCGCGTTCGCCTACGTGTACTTCCTGCGTTCGCGTGGCCTGTTGCATGGTCTGGCCTCAGGCACCAACTGGGTGTTCCGCGACGAGAGCTGCCACATGGCGTTTGCGTTCGACGTCGTGCGTACTGTGCGTGCCGAAGAGCCGGATCTGTTCGACGACGAGATGCGCACGCAGATCGAGGAAATGCTGGAGGAAGCGATCGCCTGCGAAACGCAGTTTGCAGAGGATGTGCTTTCCGGCGGCGTGGCCGGCCTGTCGGTGAAGGACATGCGCCAGTACCTCGAATACTGCGCCGACCAGCGCCTGACCCAGCTCGACCTGCCCAAGAAGTACGGTGCGAAGAACCCGTTCGACTTCATGGACCTGCAGGACGTGCAGGAAGTGACCAACTTCTTCGAGCGCCGCGTGTCGGCTTACCAGGTCGGCGTGCAGGGCGAGGTCGCGTTCGACATGTCGTTCTGATGATGAAGGGCGGCGCACCGCCATCAGCGATGCGCCGCCCACCACCGCCACTGAACCATCAGGCGCGATGCCCGAAGAATCGCCGTAACGACGTCGCGAGCCAGCCGCCCTCCCGGGCATCCGTCGTCAGCTTCAACAGATTGCGGCGTACCACCGCCACATAGGCCTTGTCATCACCGCGTATGTGCTGGAACAGCCAGCGCGACAGCAGCGACTTGAGCTCTTCCGCCACATCCTCGCCCGCCCGTGCACGAGCCTGGTAGCGCCTCACCGTTTCGATGAATCGCTCGTGGATGCTTCGGTGCGCGTTGCTGAACTGGTAGCCCGCGTCCTCCATCAGCGTTTCCTCGAACGCGAAGTGGGACAAGGTGTAGTCCACCAGATCCTCCAGTACCTCCTGCACCCGCTTCGGCTCGCACTCCCGCTGCGCCTCGTGGAGCGCGTTGACCATGTCCACGATGCGCTTGTGCTGGTTGTCGATCACGTCGATCCCGGTGTCGAGATCTGCCTGCCAGGCCAGATAGCCCATATCGCCTCCCCCTAAGGCATTCCATGGGCGGCAAGTGATAGCGTGGCTCGCGGTCGAGCGACTTGATGTGGGTCAACCCGCGCTCTTCAGCGCCCCATGCCGAAGAAGCGCTTGAGTGAACGCCCCAGCCAGCCGCTGCTGCTGCCGTCGTCGTTGGCCGCCTCTTGCATGTGGCGGCGTACTGAGTCGACGATGGCCTTGTCGTCACTGCGAATGTGATTGAACAGCCAGTGCGAAAGCGTATGCAGCAGCTCTCCTCCGATGTCCTCACCGGCGCGGAAGCGCAGCTGGTAATCCGCCACGCGCTTGATGAACACCTCATGCACCCGCTTGTGCGCCCGACTGAATTCGTAGCCGGCGTCCTCCATCAAGGATTCCTCGAAGGTGAAGTGCGACAAGGTGTAGTCCACCAGTTCATCGAGAATGTCGCCTATTTCTGCGCGCTCACGATGATCCAGTGCATCGTGGAGATGATTGATCATCTCCACGATGCGCTTGTGCTGGTTGTCGATCACCTTGATGCCGGTGTTGAGATCGTCCTGCCAAACCATGTAGGCCATGTCACTGCCTTCCTTACACTTAAGTGACATCCATTGGTGGTTATTCGCCTACACGATGGGTTGACCTGCATCATTGACAGTCGTATCAGATCTGCCTTCGCGACACTAAGCCGCATCGCGAATGCACGGGTGGCGCAACCACCCGTGCTCTTCCTCCCGATTACTTGTTGGTCGCCGCACCAAGGTTGATGAAGGGCACGGCGCCCGTACCCGAATAGGTGGGCAGGTGACCGTCCCACTTCTCAATCGCCGACATCTGCACCACGTTGGGGTTCTGACGCAGCGCTTCGCCCTTCAGCGAAATGGCCTTGGCCTCTGCCTCCGCGATGGTGAGCTGCGCCTGCGCGCGGCCCTGCGCTTCGGCTTCCACTTTTTCGGCTTCCGCCTTGGCCTGCGCCACCTCGTTCTGGCGCTGCTCGGCCATTTGCGTGGCCTGGATCTTGGCGTTGATCGACTGCACCACGCTTTCCGGCAGTCGCAGTTCACCTATCCAGTAGATCTTCTCGACATCGATGCCCACCGATGCCACCTCGTCGCTCACGTCGCGCTGCACGGCGTCTATGAGGTTGGCCTTGCCCTTGCCGTAGACGGATTCGATGTCCAGGCTTGATGCCTCTTTCACAAGTGCATCGCGAATCATGTTGCGCAGATACACGTCGGTGATTTCGTCGATGCCCTTGCGGTACTTCTGGAAGATCAGCGTTACCTTGGCCGGATCGACGTGATACGTAATGCCTACGTCGGCGTTCACGGTCAGGCCTTGTGCGGTCTGGAAGCTGATCGACTCATCCACCGGACGGCCCTCCATGGCAGAGCGCGTGAACGTGTAGGTCTGGGTAAAAGTGGGAAAGGTGTACATCTCATAACCCCAACCCACCCAGTAGCGACCCGGCGGGAGCTCCTGCAGTGAACCCTTGCCATCGCCGTACATCTGAAACTTCACACCGACGTTGCCCGCGGGCACCTTCGCGCATGCCGCCAGCGAAAGCAGGGAAAGCGACAACAACACGGTCAGTACACGTTTCATGGCTTGATCATTCCTTGTGAGTAAAACCGCGACGCAGCAACAAGACACCCCACGTCGCGAGCAACGCCAGAAGAGTCAGGCCAGCAAGCACAGCGAATGTGCTGGCGGCCGAGATCAGTTCCGGGCCGATAAAACCGACATAAAGCAGCAGGCAGACGACGAACGGCCACAGCCGATGTGTCAGCCGGTCGACTAGCGTTCTCATGAGTTCCCCGTAAGTTGGATGGGTGGCGCTCCGGTATGGACGTCCATCGGACAGGGCACACCACGCAACACGCTCAGCGTGTGGCAGGTGTTCGCGTTATGGACGACCGTTGGAAGTCGCTAAGCCCGGAATAGCGAAAGTCGCTGCTGGCGACGGAACGGGCTGCTGAAGCGGATGGATGCGGCCTTCATATAAGCGCACTCCGATGGGCGCTGCTGGATGAGGACGGCGCGCACTCTACTCCGATTCTTGTGCAACGCAACAAGTCAGTGGTGACTCTTTTCTAGCCCGACCGGCCTATTGACTACAGCTGTAGTCACGGTCTAGCTTGACTACAACTGTAGTCACTGGACCACGGACATGGGCAAGCCTTCCATTGGCGATCAGGAGCTGTCGCTCCTGCAGTACATCGCCGAACACAGCAACGCATCGGTCGGCGAGGTCGCTGCCGGCTACGGTGAACCGCGCGGGCTCGCCCGCTCCACCGTGCTGACCATGATGGAACGCCTGCGCGGCAAGGCCTACCTGAAACGTCGCCAGGTGGCAGGCGTGTATCGCTACAGCCCGGCCACGAGGCCTGGCGAAGTGATGCGCAGCGCCGTGGGCCAGTTTGTGGAGAAGACGCTGAGCGGCTCGGTATCGCCCTTCGTGGCGTGGATGTCCGAACGCGCGGATGTCAGCGACACCGAACTGGCCGAGCTTGAAGCACTTGTGGCGCAACTGCAGTCGCGACGGAAGGAGAGCTGACATGAGTGCCCTCGTACTTTTTGCAGAACACCTCGTCACCCGGCTCGCATGGACGTCGGTGCAAGCCTCGTTGCTGATCGTCCTCGTATGGCTAGTGGCAAAACAGTTGCCGCGCCTCAGTGCCGCCACGCGATCGCTGCTGTGGTGGCTGCTCGGTGTGCAATTGTTGCTTGGCCTGCTGATGCCCACGCCGGTGGCGCTGCCGCTGTTGTCGCCGTCGCCGGAGCTCTCGGTACCGCTGAACACGTCCGTCACCACGTCGCCGAGCGAACACCGCGTCAGCGGACTGGCTCCATCCACCGCCGCCGCGCCAGATGCCTATGCGCATGCGTCACTGCACGAACCCGTTGCACAGAGCGCGAACCATGCTCCCTTCCACTGGCAGACCGCACTGCTGGCACTCTGGCTAGCCGGCGTCCTGGTGCAGCTGGCGATAGCGGCGCGGCAATGGCGCGATGCGCGTGCCATCGTGCGCGCATCACAGCCATTGGATGACGCTGCGCTGCAGGCCTCATGCGCCGCACAGGCTCGTACACTCGGTCTGCGCCGCTGCCCTTCACTGCGCGTATCTCCCGCCATCGATTCTCCGCAAGTGAGCGGGCTATGGCGCCCGGTGGTGCTGCTGCCGGCGCGTCACACCTTGTCGGCGGAAGACTCCATGCTCGCGCTGGCGCACGAGCTGGCCCACCTTCGCCGTGGCGACCTGTGGATGGGATGGATACCTGCCATCGCGCAACGCATGTTCTTTTTCCATCCGTTGGTGCGCTGGGCCATGCACGAGTACGCGCTACACCGCGAAGCCGCGTGCGACGCACAAGTACTGCAGCAACACGACACCGCGCCACAGACCTACGGACAACTGCTGCTGCGCCTCGGCGTGGCGCGCCCGACACATGCCGGCCTGGCCGGCGCCTCACCCACCTTCCACAACCTGAAGCGACGACTGACCATGCTGCAACTCAATCAGCAAGACACCGTCTCGCGCACGCGCAGCTGGCTGCTCGTCGCCGTGTTCGCCGCCATCGGCATACTGCCCTACCGCGTGACCGAAGCCGCACCCGATCAACCTGCGACGCAACCGGCCAGCGCATCCACGGCGCCAACCACACGCACCACCACGACTACCTCAACGACATCCACCACCTTGCCGGCCGTTCCACCTGTTCCTCCGGTACCGCCGGTACCGAAGGTCCCAGCGGTGCCCCAAGTCCCACCCGCACCGCCAGCTCCACCCGCGCCACCTGAAACCGACGGCTTCTCCGCCCGCCATGTGCACATCGATACGCACAGCGACATGGGGTACGGGTTTGCCCTGCTCGACAAGGATGCGATCACGATCAACGGCACGGAAGCTGACCTGCAGGCGGCGCAACGTCTGCGTCAGAACGGCGAACCACTGCTGATGTTCCGCCGTGGCGGCAAGGCCTATGTGATCCAGGACCCGTCATTCGTCACACGCGCCAAGACAGCCTACGCACCGGTCACCGCCTTGGCCAAGGAACAAGGCAAGCTCGGTGGCGAGCAGGGTCGACTCGGTGGACAGCAAGGCGCCATCGGTGCACGCGAGGGTGCGCTGAGCATGCGACAGGTGGCTCTCGCCAACCGCGAAGCCGCACTTGATATGCGCGAATCCCAAGGCAAGTCCACGGATGCTTCCGCTGGAGAGCGCGCGGGCATCAAAGCCCAGGATGCGGAGATTGAGCGCGAGCGCAAAGAACTCGAACGCCAGGAGGATGATCTTGGCCGCCAGCAAGACGCGCTTGGCAAGCAGCAGGAGGCACTGAACCGCCGCCAGCAGGACGCCATGACGCGTGCGAACGAGCAGATGGGCAAGCTGCTTGAGGAAGCGCTGGCGAAGGGTGTGGCGCAGCCGCTTTATAAGAGTTGAAGGGTGGGGCGGTGTTGTGATGAGGCATGTGCGGGGTTGGTTCTTTTGTGCACTTGCCGCGAGTACCCGCCGCCCCCTCTCCCCAGCCCTCTCCCACAAGTGGAGAGGGAATGAAGAGCGGGGCTTGAAGTGCTAAAAGCGACGAGACGCTGCTTTAAGCCCTCTTCGCTAAGGCGCGTTGCGGTGTAGCCGTACCGCGTGTCGTGCGATCGTGACGATCAGGGCTTCGCGGCCGCCAAGTCTTGTATTAGTCACGACGCTACGACTACCTCGCTTTTGAGGCCGTTTTCTTTGGGTTACTTTTCTTTTGGGCCAGCAAAAGAAAAGTGACTCGAGCGTCGGCAGACGATCGAAACGCCCGCTGCGTAGGCGGCACGCTGGCGGGATCGCGTGACCAGAGCCAAGAGCAAAGTCACTGGATCCCCGCTTTCGCGGGGATGACGTTGAGGGGGACACAAGTTCTCGCAGGCACCCGCCCTTGACCCCAACCCTCTCCCCGGAGGGAGAGGGAGAATAGATACCCGCCCCTTATTCCTTTGGCGCCTTCATCTCATACTGCATCGGCGGCACATCCCCCGCCAGATTCCGCACAAAATAGTCCCACCGCTTGCGCATCATGTAATTCGCCGCACTCCCGTACGCATGACGCGCATTAGGAATCAACAGCAAATCGAAATCCCTGTTCGCCTTGATCAACGCGTCCACCACCAGCAGCGTCTCGTACGGCGGCACGTTGTCATCCATCGTGCCATGCGCCAGCAGCAGATGACCCTTGAGATTCGCGGCGTGGCTCTGGTTGGCCTGATCGTCGTAATTGCTCTTGCCATCCTTGTCGGTCACCAGCAAACCCTGCCACTTCTCCGCCCAGTCGTCTTCGTAATTGCGGTTGTCGTGATTACCGCTCTCCGCAATACCGACTTTGAAGAAGTCGGGATAACGGAACATCGCCGCGGCAGTCGCGTTGCCGCCACCGGAATGGCCCCACATACCCACGCGATCCATATCGATCCACGGGTAGCGCTTGCCCAACTCCTTCAGGCCAGCCACCTGGTCGGGCAACGTGTTGTCGCCGATGTTGCCGAAGTACGCATCATGGAACGCCTTGGAGCGCCACGGCGTACCCATGCCGTCGATGGCCACCACGATGAAGCCCAACTCGGCCAGCGCCTGATGATCGCTACGCGCAGGATTGAAGCTGCGCGCGCCCACCGAGCCCGTCTGCGGGCCGGGATACACGTAGTCGATGATCGGGTACTTCCTGGCCGGGTCGAAATGCGTCGGCTTGAACATCAGGCCGTACAGATCCGTCTTGCCGTCGCGTGCCTTGACGGTGAACGGCTCTGGCGCCTGCCAACCTGTCGCGAGCAGTCGGCTGATGTCTGCCTTGGCGACGGTACCGACCACATGGCCGTCATCGGCGTTACGCAGCACCGTCACTGAGGGCGTGGTGGGCGTGGAGTACGCATCGGCGAACAGGCGTCCGTCCGGCGACAACGTGATGGTGTGGTCTGCAGGCTCGGGCGCGAGCAGCGTGGCTGCGCCGCCATCCAGACTCACCTTGTAGAACTGCTGGTAGTACGGGTTAACGCTGTTCTCGCGGCCCACGCCGCGGAACCACAGCATGCGCGACTTGGCATCCGTGCGCAGCACTTCGGTGACATTGCCCTCACCGGTGGTGATGGCGTGCTTGAGCTTGCCACTGTCCAGGTCGTACAGGTAGAGGTTGCCCCAGTTGTTGCGCTCGCTGAACCACACCACTTCGTGGCTCTCGGGCAGGTATTGCCAATTGACCTTGCCATTGCCGCTTTCGTAATACGTCGGCACGCTCTCGTTGAAAACGGTGCGCACCTCACCGGTGTGCACATCGGCCACGCGGAACCAGGCCTGCTTGTGATCGCGCGAGGACGACACAAAGGCGAGCGACCCGGCGTCGGACGCCCACTGCACGTCGTCCCAGCCGCCATCGCGGCCGCAGCTGACGTCGTCGCACAGCGTGGAGCGATGCTGGTCAGGCTCCATCTTCAGGCGAAGCACCTTGCGGGCGGCGGCATCGACAATCACGCGCTCGATCATGGTCACATGCTTGTCGCCCGCCAGCGGATACTTCCACTTCTCCACCTTGGGCTGCCCGACGTTGGTCCCCACCAGCACCATGTCGCCGGTCTTGCGCTGGTCTTGCTGGAAGGTGGCTATCTGCTTCGAGTCGGGCGACCACACCAGGATCGCCTTGTTGGAATGCTTCCAGCCGGCATTGTCAGTGGCGTAGCCGTAGTTCTCGACGCCGTCGATGGTCAGCTGCGTTTCCTTGCCGGTCGCGACGTCGCGCACCCACAGGTTCCAGTCGCGCACAAAGGCTTCGCTGCGCTTGTCTGGCGAGAGCACGCCGGGCTCGTTGCCCACGCCTTCTACGCTTTCGTCCCTACCCTTGCTGCAGCTAGCTTCGGCTTTTGACTCGCACAGGTAGTGCTTGCCTTTCACGTTGAGGTCGAGACGTCCATCGGCGGTTACGGTGAAGCTAGTGATGCCCAGCTTGTCGGCGCTCACCGGCTTGCCCAGCACCTTGCTCAGCGCGGCGGCAAGCTGCGCATGATCAAAGGCCGGCTCCGTCTTGCCGGTGGCGGCGTCGTAGCGCACAAAGTGATCGCCTTTGGCGTCGTGATCGCGGTACCAGAAGTGATCGCTGTCCAGCCAGGTCACCGTCTGCACGGCGTGATCCACCAGCGGCGTGGTGTTGTAGCCGGCAAAACGCTCGGCACGGGCGTAATCGTCGTTGGTCAGGGTATGGCCTTCAGCGGCAACGCCGGCCGACAGGGCGCTCATCACCATCGCGCCAAGCAGGCGCGCACCGTGTGTCTTCGAAACCATTTGTACTCCCCAGTAGACAGCTCACAACCGGCGTCACGTGGGACGCCTTGATCAACCTTTTATCCTAGTGGTGCAGCCAGGGGGGTGACCCCTGCCATGAGTCCCGTACGCTCACACAAACCGCATCAGGATCACGCCCGCGGTGATCAGCACCAGACCCAGCCAGCCCTCACGGCGTAGCCGCTCGCCAAACATGGTGATGCCAAGCACGGTAGTCGCGATCAGGCCGACGCCACCCCACACGGCGTAGGCGACGGATAGCTGGATGCCAACGATGGCATAGCTCAAGGCCGTGAATGCCGCCAGCGCGCATACGATGGCCGCCACCGCCGGGCGCTTGTAGGTGAAGCCGTGCGAGCGTTTCATCAGCACGTTCGCGGCGATCTCCAACACGATCGCAATGGCGAGATAGAGCAGGTGGATCGGCTGGAACTCAGGCAGCATGCTGGCTCTCCGCCGGTGCTTCGTCGGTGCCGCGCTCCAGCAAGACGATGCCGGCGATGATCAGCACCATGGCACTCAGCTTGATGGGCGTCAGCGCTTCGGCGAACAGCCACGCACTGCACAACGTGATCAGCACCAGACCCAGGCTTTCCCACGTGCCGTACGCCACGGCCAGCGGAATGCGCTTCACCGCCAATGCCAGGCTGGTGTACGACAACACCAGCATCACGTACATCACGCCCAGCCCTATCGATGGGGCCTCGTGATGGGAACCGTATTTCATCGCCACAGTACCGATGACTTCGGTGACAATAGCCATGGCCATGAAAAGCCAGTAGCGCATGCTGTTCTCCTCGCTGCACGCTGAAGACGACACTGATCCGTGTCGCTTTTAGTGCCCCCATCCTACCTTTTTCCCCTGCTGAACACGCCCATGACGACATTGCCTACCACGACGCCACTGCCCGAAGCCCGTATGCTCGAGATGGTGTTTCCCGATCACACCAACCACCTCGGCACGCTGTTTGGCGGGCAGGCGCTGGCGTGGATGGACAAGGCCGCCTTCATCGTCGCCTCGCGTCATGCACGCCGCACGGTGGTGACCGCGCGTTCGGAAGAAGTGAACTTTCGCGTGCCGGTGCGTAAGGGACAGTTGGCCGAGCTGGTCGCACGCATCGTGAACGTGGGTCACAGCTCGATGACCGTGGAAGTGGAACTCACGGCGGAAGATCCGCTTACGGGCGATCGCCGCGTCTGCACCACCGGCCGATTCGTGATGGTGGCACTGGATTCCAACGGCGTGCCAGCCACGGTGCCGGCGCTGCCGGCCGCTCAAGCCTCGTCACACGCCTGATCGCCCGGGCATTGGCCGCCTTCCGTTGCGCACGGCATGGCGGCTTCCGGCCCTTGACGACGAAGCTGGCGCGCGACCACGCTCTATGGGTCCCCACCCGGAGTCCCTGCGATGTCTGCTCAGTTCACCGTGATCGGCAATTACATTTCGCCTTATGTCCGCAAGGTGTTGGTATGCATGGACATCAAGGGCCTGTCGTACGAGATCGATCCCATCGTGCCCTTTACCGGTGACGATCGTTTCGCCGGGCTCAGTCCGCTGCGCCGCATACCGGTGCTGATCGAAGGCGACATGGTGCTCAACGATTCCTCGGTGATCTGCCAGTACCTGGAAGACCGCTTTCCCACGCCAGCGCTCTACCCTGCAGACATCACCGCTCGTGCGAAGGCGCGCTGGCTGGAAGAGTATTGCGACACGCATCTGGCCAGCCTGCTGATTTGGAAGCTGTTCTACCAGAAGGCGATCCGTCGCCACATTTTTGGCGAGACGACGGATGAGGACATCGTGACCACCGCACTCGAAGTGGAGATCCCCGCCGCCCTCGATTACCTCGAAAGCCAGTTGCCAGCTGAAGGCTACGTGTTCGGCGCGCTGTCGATCGCGGATATCAGCATGGCGGCGTACTTCCGCACGGCCTCGTTCGTGCGCTACGCCGTCGATGCACAGCGTTGGCCACGCATGGCGACGCTGGTGGAGAAGGTGCAAGCCTTGCCCGCCTTCCAGAAACTGGCGCGACTCGAGGATGCCATGCTGCGCCTGCCGGTGATGGAACAACGCGCTGCGCTGGCCGCAGCCGGTGCGCCGCTCACGTCAGGGACCATGGGCACTCAGGCGCCGCGCAGGGGCCTTGCACGCATGGAGTGATGCCCACGCGTCGGGCTGGAACCCGACGCGCATTATCTCAGCGTAAATGCAGCCAATGCAGATGCACGCCATTGTCGCGGTCTTCGGCACGAAAGCCTTCGCGCCCCTCCGCCACGATGCCCCACGCCGTGCGCATGGTCTCGCCCTGTGGCTCATCTACGCGCACATGCTCGCCCAACGGAATGGCGAAACGGGTTTCCAGCATCATGACCTGATCGCGCTCCCATATCAGCAGCGCGGGCTGGCCGGTGGTGGCGCCCCAACCCAGGTGCACTTGCACTTCCTTGGGGTTGTAGGTGCCGCGGTTGTCGAGCTTCCAGTGCTCGGACCCACGCAGCAATGCTTCCAGGCGTGGATCGCTCCAGTCCACGCGATTCCCCTTGATGTGCGGCTTGTGAGCGGTCATGCCCGGTTATCGGCATGACGTCGGTTTACTTGAGGCTGACGCCGTGCCGTGTCAGCGACGCTCGAGGCGCGTCTTCAAAGGATGGTCGAGACCGCTCACCGTGCGCAGAAACTGCTGCTGCGCAAAGCCCATGTGGCCCGCCACGGGCACGACTTCGTCGCGCAGCCAGCGCAACCACAGCGGGCGCCCATGTACAAAGCGGGTGATCGCACCAATGCGACGCACCACGGCCTTGTGCACGGTGTGACGCAACACCGCGTAGTCCCGCAGGCGCGACAGGTCACCCGCCAAGGCATCTGCGGCGCAATCGGCATACACGTAGGCATCTTCGATGCCGAGGTTCATGCCCCGCGCACCGATAGGCGAATGGATGTGCGCCGCATCGCCACCAAGCGCCACTCGTCCCACTGCGGCTTGACTAGCAACGCGATGGCCGATGTGAAACTGCGATTGCCACGCCACGCTGCCTAACGTGCCATAGCGACGCAGCGTGGCCAGCGGGTCAGCGCCATTGCCGATCACACGCCACGTATCACCATGCAACCGCAGCGCGAAGATGAAGCCGTCTGGCTGCAACAGAATGTGGGCACGCCAGGCATCGAGTGACGTGTACATGTCGATATCCCATAGCGTCCATGGCTCCGGCAGATGGCTGCCGGTGAATGCCACCCCCAGCGATTCGCGGGTGGCGCTGCGCGCACCATCGGCACCAAAGAGTAAAGCCGTCTGTACCTGCTCCAGTGCACCGTCAGGGTGTCGCAGGTTGGCAGTGACGTGAGATGCATCCTGCGTCAGCGTCTGTAAGGACACGCCACGCTCCACCGTCACGCCATGCGCTTGCAAAGCATCGGCAAGCAAAGCCTCGGTGCGCGCTTGCGGCAGCGCCGTCATGGCCTGTGGCGCTCCGGACGAGTCGGGCAGGTCTAGCACCAGCACCTCGCGATCCCCGGCGCGCAGGCAGGCGCCTTTGATAGCCCAGCCTTCGGCGACGATGCGATCGGATACGCCCGTATCGCGGAGCACTTCGAGCGTACGCATGTTCACGGCTAGCGCTCGGGAGTACATCGAAGCTTGCGGCAATACATCGACGATACGCACCGTCACACCGCGACGCGCGAGCAACAGCGCCGCCGCCAGTCCAGTCGGACCGGCGCCTACAATCAACACATCGGGTTGTGTCGACCCCATCGCACTGCTCCCTTGAAGTAACGACAGTTTGACGCCTGCCGCCGTTTGGCTGACGTCAACGCGCTGCTAATCGGGGCTCGGCCTAGGCCATCAGGCCGCCCTGTCATGGACTGTTGCGGCGGTGCTCGCCCGGCGATACTCCGCGGAGAACCCTGGTCGGAGGCTTACCCATGCGTGCCCCGTTGGTCGTGTTCGCTCTGTGCCTCGCACTACCCTGTTTCGCTGAGACCTCCACCCCGACACCCACCGAACAGCTGGCCAAACCGCCGGCCAACGCGCAGCGCTTCACCGTCATGTCCACGGCCGGCAAGCACGGCACGTCCGAGCGCTGGACGACTGCTGACGGCACGCATGTGGGGCGCGAAAGCATTCTGTTGCGCGGCATGGTCACCGAGGTGGATAGCCGCATCACGTTCGGCAAGGACGGTATGGTCGATCACCTCGTCATACGTGGCCGCACCCCGGGGGGCAATGCCGCCGAGACGTTCGACATCCGGGCAGGTAAGGCTACGTGGAAGAGTCAGTCGGATTCGGGCACCGTCGCTTACGACACGCCCACCGAGTACTACACCTTTGGCGGGCCGATGTGGCTCATCCCTGATCTCACCGAGCAACTGCTGGCGTCGCCGGATCATTCGCTTCGACTGTTACCGGGCGGCCAAGCGCGAATCGAACCGCTCACCACCGCGATGATTGGGGAGGGCGCAAACAAGAAAACCGTCAACGCTTACCTGATCACCGGCCTCATCAACACGCCTGTGCCCGTCTGGGCCGATGACTCGGGTAAGTTCTTCGCTCTGGTCTACTTGCTTTCATGGATGCCGGTCGGATACGAGGACGCGGAAAACATTCTGCAAAAAGCGCAGGCCGATGCGTTGGCCAAGCACGCCACGTCTTTGGTGTCCAAACTGCTCAAGACACCCGCGGGTCCGGTGGCTTTCACGCATGTGCGCGCCTTTGTCGACGGCGCGCACTTCGTGGACGACCAAACGGTGGTGGTCGACCATGGTGTCATCACACAGGTCGGACCCGCCGCTTCGATCATCGTGCCGAAGACCACGCAGATCATCGACGGTGCCGGCAAGACTCTGGTGCCTGGACTTTGGGATTCGCACGCGCACATCATCGAAGATTCCGACGGCCCCTTGCGGCTCTCGCTGGGCGTCACCTCAGTGCGAGACCCCGGCAACATCGACAGCCTGACCCTGTCGCGTGCTAGCCGCCGGGCGAAGGGCGAGCTGCTTATGCCACGCGTTTATCCCTCGATGCTGATCGATGGCAAAGGTCCCCTCTCGGCACAGGACGGCAATATCGCCACTTCGCTGGCTGAAGCGCTCTCACTGGTGCATAAAGCCAAGTCCGACGGTTTTGATGCGATCAAGATCTACGGCAGCTTCAATCCTGCGTGGGTGCCCGCCACGGCTGCAGAGGCACACAAGTTGGGCCTGCATGTGCACGGCCACGTCCCTGCGGGCATGCGTCCCGCCGATGCCGTCGCTGACGGCTATGACGAGATCACGCACATCAACTTCGTGATGATGCAGGCCATGCCGGATGCCGTGGTGAAGGTCTCCAACGGCATGGCGCGCTTTGAAGGTCCGGCGCGCTATGCGAAGGACGTCGATCTCGACAAGGACCCAATGAAGTCGTTAATAGCGACACTGGGCAAGCGCAAGGTCACCGTCGACCCCACGCTGGTCGTGTTTGAAAGCTTCTACGTACCGGACCATGGCGAGCTTACGCCGGCCTATGCGCCGTTCTTTGGCAGCCTGCCACCTGCACTCGAGCGCGACTACCGCTCGGGTGGTTTTGACGTGCCGAAAGACCTTACCCGCGCGGACTACCGCGCCAGCTTCGCCAAGCTGCAGGCCTTGGTAGGTGCGCTGCACCAGGCTGGCGTACCTATCGTGGCTGGCACCGATGGTAGCGGCCTGGAACTCGTGCGCGAGCTCGAGCTGTACGTGCAAGCCGGCATGACCAATGAAGAGGCTCTGGCCACCGCCACCGTGACACCGGCACATCTGGTCGGCGCCGGTGAACGCACTGGCAGCATCCATGTAGGCAAGGCGGCGGACCTGGTACTGGTGGATGGCAATCCGGCGGTGCACATCGGTGATCTGCGCCATACCGACATCGTGATGATGGACGGCAAGCTGATGGATGCGAACGCCCTGCGCGCTGAGTCAGGTATCAGTCGCCGGCCCGCTGACGCCGAGTGAAGCCCTGGTGCCCTCACGGACATCATTCCGGCGCTTGCCGGGATGATGGTTACGGCGAGGACACTTCCCGGCAAATAGCGCTACGCATCGCCAGGCGAGTCGGCCCGGCCCCGACCATCAACACGTCGGCATGCGTTGACCCCAGCGCCGTTCTCCCAGGACGGACAACAGCCTGGCGTTTGCTGACGTTTGCCTGACCTCAAGGGGCCGCCAAGTGGCGACCGGCCTATGCCATCAGTACCCCCTATCGGGGACTGTTGCGGCATCAGTCGCACGACGATACTCCGCAGAGAACCCCTGTCGGAGGCTTACCTATGCGTGCCCCGTTTGTTGTGTTCGCCCTGTGCCTCGCACTTCCTTGCTTCGCAGATACCCCCGCCCCTACGCCTACCGAACAGTTGGCCAAGCCACCGGCCAACGCACAGCACTTCACCATCGTGTCCACGGCCGGCAGGCATGGCACGTCCGAACGCTGGACGGCCGCTGACGGCACGCTCATGGGACGCGAAAGCATGCTGTTGCGCGGCATGGTGACGGAAGTGGATAGCCGCGCCACGCTCGGCAAGGACGGCATGTACGATCACGTCGTCATTCGTGGACGCACACCGCAGGGTGATGCCGCCGAAACGTTCGACATCAAGGCAAGCAAGGCCGCGTGGAAGAGCCCGGTGGATTCGGGCGCCGTGGCCTATAGCTCACCGGCTGACTACAATCCCTTTGGCGGGCCGATGTCTCTCACCGCCGATCTCACCGAAAAATTACTGGCATCGCCGGATCATTCGCTGTTGCTGCTACCGGGTGGCCAGGCGCGTATTGAACCGCTCACCACCGCAACGGTCGGCGACGGCGCGAATAAGAAGACCGTCAAGGCGTACCTGGTCACCGGCGTCAACAACACCCCTGTGCCCGTCTGGACCGATGACGCGGGCAAGTTCTTCGCCTTCGTTAGTTTCCTTTCCTGGATGCCGACGGGATATGAGAATGCGCAGGTTGTGTTGGAGAAAGCGCAGTCGGACGCGATGGCTGAGCATGCCAAGTCGCTGGTGCCGAAACTGCTCAAGACACCGGCAAGCCCGGTCGCATTCACTCATGTACGCGCCTTCGTTGATGGCGCGCACTTTATGGACGGCCAAACGGTGGTGATCGACAAGGGTGTGATCACGCAGGTGGGGCCTGCCGCATCGATTACGGTGCCGAAGAATGCACAGATCATCGATGGCACCGGCAAGACCCTGGTGCCCGGCCTTTGGGATTCGCATCAGCACGTCGGGGACGATTTCTCCGGCCCCATGCTGCTGTCGCTAGGCATCACCTCGGTGAGGGACCCCGGCAACATCAACACCCTGACCCTGTCGCGCGCCAGCCGCCGGGCAAAGGGCGAGCTGCTTGGGCCACGGGTTTATCCCTCCATGCTGATCGACGGGAAGGGCCCGTTCACGGCACAGGTGGGCAGTGTCGCCACTTCGCAGGATGAAGCGCTCGCGTTGGTGCGCAAGGCCAAGGCCGATGGCTTCGACGCCATCAAGCTCTACGGCACCTTCAATCCTGCCTGGGTACCGGCCACAGTCGCGGAGGCGCACAAGCTGGGCCTGCACGTGCACGGTCACATCCCCGCCGGTATGCGCCCCGCCGACGCCGTTGCCGATGGCTATGACGAGATCACCCACATCAACTTCGTGATGATGCAGGCGATGCCCGATTCCGTGGTGAAAGTGTCCAACGGCATGGCGCGTTTCGAAGGGCCTGGGCGCTACGCCAAGGACGTCGATCTCGACAAAGACCCGATGAAGTCGCTTATCGCGACGCTGGCCAGGCGCAAGATCACCGTCGATCCCACGCTGGTGGCGTTTGAAAGCCTCTACGTGCCGGACAATGGCGACCTTTCACCGGCCTATGCACCCTTCCAGGGCAGCCTGCCGCCTGCCGTCGAACGCAACTTCCGCTCAGGCGGCTTCGCCGTGCCGAAGGACCTTACCCGCGCGGACTACCGCGCCAGCTTCGCCAAGCTGCAGGCCCTGGTGAGCGCGCTGCACAAGGCTGGTGTGCCTATCGTGGCCGGCACCGACGGCTCCGGCATGGAGATCGTGCGCGAGCTCGAACTGTATGTGCAGGCCGGCCTGACCACCGAAGAGGCCTTGGCCACCGCTACCGTGGCAACCGCGCATCTGGTGGGTGCGGACGATCGCACCGGCAGCATCCATGTCGGCAAGGCAGCGGACCTGGTGCTGGTCGATGGCAATCCTGCAACCAAGATTGGCGATCTGCGCCACACCGACCTCGTCTTGATGGACGGCAAGCTGATGGATGCGAATGCGTTGCGCACCGAGTCAGGCATCAGCCGCCAACCCGCTTACGCTCACTAACGCACTGGCTATCACCACCGTCATCCCGGCATAAGCCGGGATGACGGTGGTAGGCGATAGAGCTCAGGGCAAGTCGCGCAACAGCTCACCAACCCAATCGATGAACACACGCAGGCGCAGCGGCAACTGCCGTTGCGCCTGGTAAAGCACGGTCAGCGGCAAGATCGGTGGCGGTGTCGTCGGCAGAAGCTCGACCAGCCCCCCTTTGGCCAGTGCATCAACGACGCGATAGCGCGGGAACTGTGCGATACCTAGTCCCGCTTCGCAGCAACCGAGATAGGCCTCGGTGCCACTGACCGTGACCTGCGCGGGCAGCATCACCTCGTGCATGCGACGCCCCTGCATGAACTCCAGCGCCGACGTACGACGCGTGGTCGGCGATGCCCAGTTCACCGCCCGGTGGCCGTTCTGCAGATCGGCCAGGGTCTGCGGCAGACCATGCCGGCGCACATAGTCCGCGCTGGCTACGGTGACTTGCGACAGATTCGCCACACGGCGACCGATCATGGTGGAGTCGGCAAGCTCACCCGCGCGCAGTACGCAGTCCACGCCCTCGCGCACCAGATCCACGAAACGATCGCTGGTGCCGATATCCAGTTCGATCTGCGGATAGCGCGCAAAGAAATCCGGCAAAGCCGGCACCACCAGGCTGCGCGCCAGCGATGACGCGAGATCAATGCGCAGCCTGCCCTTGGGCACCACGGCAGCTTCGCGGAAGTCCGCCTCCACCGCATCGAGATCGGCCAGCAAACGCAAGCAGTGGTTGTAGTAGACCTCGCCGTCGCGGGTGGGTCTTACGCTGCGCGTGGTTCGCTGCAGCAGGTGCGCGCCGAGGCGTTCTTCCAGCCGCTTGACGGTGTGTGTGAGGGTGGCGCGCGGCAGGTCGAGGTCATCGGCGGCGCGAGTGAAGCTGCCCAGCTCGACGATGCGCGTGAAAACCCGCATGGCTTGCAGACGGTCCATAAGGCTCCCGGCTGATTGTTGGCGATTTCAACAACAGAGATGGCGATTATTGAGTATTTATCGGAAGCCTGCCATGGCGAAGAATGCGCCCCATGCCCCACCCACTCACCAAGGACATCCCCATGCAGAAGCGACAGCTCGGCCAACACGGTCCCCTCGTCTCCGCCCTCGGCCTCGGCTGCATGGGCATGAGCGATTTCTACGGCAGTCGTGACGACGCCGAATCCATCGCCACCATTCACCATGCGCTGGAACGCGGCCTCAATCTGCTCGATACCGCCGACATGTATGGCCCGCATACCAACGAACAGCTGGTGGGCAAGGCGATTGCCGATCGTCGTGATCAGGCCTTCGTCGCCACCAAGTTCGGCATCATGCGCGACCCCAGCAACCCGACGGCGCGCGGCGTCAACGGCAGCCCGGAATACGTGCGTGCCTCCTGTGACGCCAGCCTCAAGCGCCTGGGCGTCGACCACATCGACCTGTACTACCAGCATCGTGTCGATCCCAGCGTAGCCATCGAGGAAACCGTGGGCGCCATGGCCGAGCTGGTGAAGGCCGGCAAGGTGCGTTACCTGGGCCTGTCCGAGGCCTCCGCCGCCACCCTGGAGCGCGCCAGCAAGGTGCACCCCATCGCCGCGCTGCAGGTGGAGTTTTCACTGTGGACGCGCGACCCGCAGCAGAACGGCATGCTCGACGCCTGCCGCAAGCTGGGTACGTCGCTGGTGGCGTATTCCCCACTCGGCCGCGGCTTCCTGACCGGTGCGTTCGCCAGCCCTGATGACTTCGACGCAGACGACTACCGTCGCCAGTCGCCACGCTTCCAGGGCGAGAACTTCTTCCGCAATCTGGAGCTGGTGGAGAAGGTGAAGGCGCTGGCCGCCGACAAGGGCTGCACGCCCGCACAGCTGGCGCTGGCCTGGGTGTTGGCACAGGGCAAGGACGTGCTGGCCATTCCGGGCACCAAGCGTCGCGATCGTCTGGATGAAAACCTGGGCGCGCTCGATGTGTCGCTGAGTGCGGGCGAGCTGGCCGCGATCGATGCGGTGTTCCCGCCTGAAGCTATCGCCGGCAGCCGCTATACCGAAGCCGGCATGCACATGGTCAACGTGTAACCTGCATGTACCGCGCGGTCCCTGCGAGGGCCGCGCGGTACGGCATTACACCGGCACGCTGCTGCCCACCTTGTCGCGCGCCATCACCACTTGCGTGGTGAAGCGGCGAATGTTGGCGTTGTCGAACAACAGCCGGCGAGTGAACACCTCGAAATCGTCCATGTCTTTTGCGGTGACAATAAGCACGAAATCCGCCTCGCCCGTCACGTAGTAGCACTGCTGCACATTGGGGTCAGCGCGCGCTGCGCCGCGAAAAGCGTCGAGCATATCGACGCGCTCACGCTCCAGCTCCACACCCACAATGAAGGCCATCATCTGCCCCACAGCGGTCGGATTCACTATCGCCACCTCGGCGGTGATCACGCCTATCTTGCGCAGCTGCTTCAGCCGGCGCTGCACAGCAGCCGCCGACAGGCCGATGTGCGCACCGATGTCCTCCCCGGTGGCACGCGCGTCGCGCTGTACCCAGCGCAGGATTTCCCGATCGAAATCGTCCAGCAGGTAGTCAGTCGCCATGCCGCATTGATACGGCAAAAGCTGCGGCCCGGCAACGACAAAACATGCCAATACGCGGCTCAACCGCGCCTGAGCCGGCCAGAATGCGCATACCCGCCCCACCTGCCGAGCCCATGCAACTCCTCTATCAGACCCACTCCCCCTATGCCCGCAAGGTGCTGGTGATGGCCCATGAGGCCGACCTCGCCGATCGTCTCCGCGTGGTGCACCACGAAACCAGCCCCACTTGGCGCAATGACGAGGTATTTCGCGTGAACCCGCTAGGCAAGGTGCCGGTGCTGGTACTCGACGACGGCACGACCCTGTTCGACTCCAGTGTGATCTGTGAATACCTGGACGGCCTGCACGCGGGCCCGAAACTGATTCCCGATGATCCGCGCGAACGATGGCGCAGCCTTCGTCTGCAAGCACTTGCCCAGGGCCTGTGCGATGCGGGCATTGCCGTGCGCCATGAAACGGTGCGACGTCCCGAAGCGTTGCGCTACCCGGCCATGCGCGATGGCCAGATCGAGAAGCTGGTGGCCTCTTACGATTTTCTGGAACGCGAATGGGCCGTTGCGCCGCCTTCGGACGGCATCGACATCGGCCAGATCGCGCTGGCCACGGCGTTGAGCTGGCTGGCGTTTCGTGAGCTACCCGACTTCGAATCAAACCGACCGCACCTCGCCGAGTGGTACCGCGCCTTTGTGCAACGTCCCTCGATGCTCGCCACGCCGCTGACCGGCGACACTGTTGACTGAAGCTGGAGACCACCCATTCGTTCGTTATGGACCGACCTGCTTTTTCTGCACGGCTATATCACTGACGTTCGATTAGCTCAGCGGCTGAGCAACCCTCGGCTCGACGAGAAGCGCGAAGCCGATCAACGTCGTTGCGCGCATCGTTCTTTCTTCACATGGCCTGCACGTCTTTGCCTCGGTATCGGCGATGGCACCGTGCGTACGCAATGAATTTGCATCGAACTCAGGCGAGCCGACACAAGACGATCCCAGTTCCTACCAAGCAAGTAGGCGTTCGCTTACACAGGTCGCCCGGCGCTTTGCGGCAATCTACGCATGCCGGTCGTTTCCACGAACGAGCGGCACCCGGGCCGGTCGCCCCCCTAGTTCCGGCCCATAGGCCCCCGAAAGGGGGCCTATCCTTTTTTGGGCTAGCGCGACGCTTCGCCCTTGAGTCCTCCGCCAAGCGCCGCCATCCTTGCGGACTTATCCGTTATCCGCGAAACAGCATGCACGTCGAGGCAGTACAACGCCTGCATTTGCCCCAGATCGAAACGCTGGTCTTCGCCGGCGGCGGCAACCGTTGCTGGTGGCAGGCGGCGATGGTCTCCGACTGGATGAAACGCGGCTGGCGCCTGCCCCCGACCCTGGTCGGCACCAGCGCGGGAGCCGCCGTGGCAGCCGCAGCACTCACCAGTGACGGGCTGCAGCGCGCCTTTGACTCGTGCCGACAGCTGTTTAGTGAAACACCGCGCCTTTTCGAGTGGCGCGGCCGTTCGATGCGGCAGTGGCGGTTTGCCCATCACCGCGTTTACCCGGCCTGGCTCGCGTCCTTCGTCAACGACGGTACGTTCGACGCCGTGCGTGAAGCGCCACAACAACTGATGGTGGCGCTGACACGGCCCGCCCGCACCCTGGGCCTGAAAGGTTCGATGGTGGCGGGCACCTGCGCTTACCTGGTGGACAAGTTTGTGTGGAATCGCCTGCACCCTCGCCTGCCGCGCATGCTCGGCTTGCGCCAGGAGTTTGTGGGGCTGCAGCAGTGCGCCACGCTGGCTGAGGCGCAGACCTTGTTGCTGGCAGCCGCAGCGGCGCCACCTTTTCTTCCCGCGCAGCTGGTGGCGGGAGGCGTGGCCATGGATGGTGGCTACCTCGACAGCGTGCCGGTGTTGCCCGAAGCAGCAGCGGCGAGAGCAACCACCCTGGTGCTGCTTACCCGCTACTACCCCAAGCTGCCGATGTTGTTTCGCTATCGCGGGCGTCACTACCTGCAGCCGAGCAGGCGCGTGCCGGTGTCCACCTGGAACTGCACGGCAGCCACCGACATCCAGGCGGCGCTCACGCTGGGTCGTGAGGACGCCACCGAGGTGATGCGTCGCCAACTGGTGTCGCTGGAACCCGCCAGCAACTGATGAGCCACGCTTCGCGGCCCGGTCACGCCGCGGTGCGCACAATGCGCGGACTCCGATTCAGCATCGAGGACGCCGCTATGTCCGCTCGCTTCATCGCGACCACTGCACTGCTCGTTGCAACCACCCTGGGAGCCAGCGCTTTGGCACAGGACGCCCAGCCAGGCGCGGCGCAACCGAAGCGCACCATTCTGGATCAGCACGACCAGAGCAACGTGCCGGACAAGGTGATCGTGATCGGCACTGCCGAACTGCCCGCGGGCACCGTGGTTGGCTGGCATGTGCATCCGGGCGACGAATCGGGCTACGTGCTGAAAGGCAACCTGATACTGAAGACGCGCGGACAACCCGATCGCGTACTCAAGGCCGGCGATCACTTCTTCAATCCACGCGGCGCCGTGCACAGTCTCGCCGCGGCTCCCGGCGGCGATGGCGGTGTGGCCCTTTCCACCTGGATCGTCGACAAAGGCAAACCGTTGGCCGAACCGGTGAAGTAGCTTCGACGAGCAACGCGGTTACGCGCCACCCTGCTCGCTCATGCTCTTGGCATCCCACACGCGAACCCGATAGCCGTCGGGGTCCATCAACTCCATGCCGTAGCCCCAGAACTGCCGGCCCGGCGGGTATGCCACGTCGACTTGCTGTGCCGACGCGAGCTTTTGATGGAGCGCATCGACATCGTGCACTTGGAAATACAGCACGCAGGATGGCTCCAAGACCGGCGACGGAGCTTCTTCCACGAACAGCGTGAAGTCACCCTCGTCCTGCAAGGCAATCACCTGATCCGGCACTTCAAACTCGGGGCGAAGTCCGAGTGTGTGTACATACCATTCGCCCGACGCACGGCAGTTGCGAACGGCAATCGTCAGATGGTCGAGCTTTGCCATGGTCGCCTCCGATGCAGCAAGCGCGAAACACCGCAAGTATCACAACACAGCCACAGTGTGCCTTTGGCGAAGACCACGCCAAAGGCACTGTCTGTTCACATCACACCCTCGATGGTCGCAAAGATCAGCGCTTGATCTCGTTCTTGTCCACCTCGCCGCCCTTCATCACGAAGGCAACGTGCTGGAGTTGCGCGATATCGCTGAGCGGGTTGCCGTTTACTGCGACGAGGTCGGCGTAGTAGCCCGGCGCGACGGCGCCCAACTTTCCTTTCATGCCCAGCAGATCGGCGGCGTTGACGGTAGCGGCCTGGATGGCCTGCATCGGCGTCATGCCCCACTGGGTCATGGTGGCGAACTGCTTGCCGTTCCAGCCGTGCGGGTAAACGCCGGCATCGGTGCCGAAGGCGAGCTTTTCGCCGGCCTTGACCGCGCGCTGGAAATTCTCGCGCTGCAGGCGACCCACCATTTTCTCTTTCTCAACGGTGCTGGCCGGGAAACCCTTCTTGGCGTACTCACTGAGAATGTAATCGTCGTTATAGACGTCGAAGTCGAGATAAGTGCCGTGCTGCTTGGCCAGCTTGAGGCCCTCGTCGTCAATCAAACTGCTGTGCTCGACGGAGTCGACGCCCGCTCGGATGGCCATCTTGATGGCCTCCGCACCGTGCGCATGCGCCGCCACTTTTTTGCCCCAGCGATGCGCTTCGTCGACGAGGGCGTTCATTTCTTCCTGCGAGTACTGCGGCGCGCCTACCGAGGTTTCGGCGCTGAGCACCCCTGCGCTCGCCATGAACTTGATCACGTCGGCGCCGTTCTTCACGTTCTCACGTACGCGATGGCGAATCGCATCCACGCCGTCGGCCACACCATCAACGCCGTGGAACTGAATCATCGGTGAGAAGCCCGTGGTGCCATCGGCATGGCCGCCGGTCGCGCCCAGCGGCGGACCCGACACGAACATGCGAGGACCGGGGATATCACCCCGATTGATAGCATTGCGCAAGGCGACGTCCACATAATCGTCGGCACCAAGGTTGCGCACGGTGGTGAAGCCCGCGTCCAGCGTGCGCTTGGCATACGTGGGCGACAGGATCGCCTCGTCGATGGAGCCGCGCTTGAGCACGGCTTCGTAGTAATCACCCTGCACCGCGCTCGGGTCGCCGGTGAGATGCACGTGGCAGTCGATCAGACCGGGCAGCAGCGTGGCGCCACCCAGGTCGATCACATTCACGCCGGCCGGCACCTGACCGTCATAACGCACGTCAGTGATCTGTTCACCGTCGATGATTACCAGCGGATTGTCTCGCACCGAGCCCGTCTGCACATCAACAAGATGGGCAGCGCGAACCGCTACACGCTTGGGCGCGGGAGCATCGTCGGCAAGGGCGCTGGCCACTGAACCAAGAGACAGCGCCATAGCGGCGAAGAGAGGTAGCAAACGCATGCGGCGAAATCTCCGTGGGCAATAGGTGGCCAGACTGACGGGTGGATGGCCCGATGTTGCGCACGGCGCCACGATCACGCGAGATCCCCCCTTTGTTCACCCTACTGTAAACAACGGCGTATGACCCGTCAGGGTGACTTAGTGGCCTTGACACGCTTGCGGCGACGAAGCAGCCAGCGCACCGCCAACACCAGACCGATCAGCAGGATGACCGCCGCGACGGCCAGGCCCTGCAGCACGCGGGTCTGGCTGTACATGACGTACACGCCGCTCTTGCCGTAGAACCCATTGAAGGTCGCGAGTACCTTCGGCAGGTTCATCAGGTCGTCCTTGCTCAGCGGCAGCGGACGCTCGTCCGGGCGAACGGTGGACCCCAGATCCTCCAGCTCGCCCTGGCGGTTGAGCTCTACGTGACCGCCCAACACGTAGGTCACGGGCCGCGTGCGCAGAAAGTCCACGATGCGCTGCGCGCTGGCGCGATCCGCATCGGCGTCGTCGATGATCAGCCGGCCCGGCAGGAAGAAATCCCCGATAAAGACCAGCCCGGTATTGCGGTCGTAATAGGTGACATGCGACGGGTGATGGCCGGGCGTGGGAATCACGTCCACCACGCGTCCGCCAAGATCTACCTGCGCCAGGCCTTCGGGCCACTTTGGAAAGCCGAAGTACGCTTTTACATGATCCACATCGGTGCCGACGACCTGCACATGGGGCATCGAGGCAAACTGCACGTCGCCCTCGCGGTGATCGAGGTGCCCGTGCGTGTGCACCACAATCAGCGGCATCCTGGCGCCCTGCACCGAAGGCAGCAGCGGCATGACGGTGGCCGCCAGCGGCACCTTGTTTGCGTCAGCGACGTCGCCCGTATCGATCAACAGGGCTTTTGAGTCACCGATCAGCAGATACATGAAAGGCGCTTCGGACGTGGTGCAGACGTTTTCGCGCAGGATGTAGGTGCTGTCGTTATAGCGGTGCACCTGCAGAGGTCGCGGTGCATCCTTGCTGCAGTCAGCCTTGCCGGCATCCCATTGCACGTCCATGGAACCGGGCGACGTTTGAGCGAAGACCGACGGACCAAGCATCCAACTGAAAGACAACAGCAGGCACAGAACGCGTTTCATCACTACCCCTCGTGATCAGTGTGGTCGTCTTTCGGATTGAAGCGAGATGTTCCTTCAAAAACTTGCGACAGCAGGGTGAATGGACCCCAGCCGCGAGAGCATGGGGTCCGTAGCTTACGATCAGGTTGCAGACGTCTGGATGGCCGTTACGTTCCGACGTTGGCCGGGACTCACGAGCCCGGGTGATAGACCCGCGCTGTGTGTCCCTTCAGATCTTCCGGCCAGAAGTACACCGCCCGCAGGTTACCAGTGGTATAGCGCTCGGCTTGATCATCGAAGTGCGGCGACCCTGGGTGACCGCTTTCGCCACCGGCCGTGATGGCGCGGGCACTCACCTTGTGGCCAAACTCCACTACCGCGACGAAACTGTTGCCGCTGGTGCCGTAATAGCGCCGGGTGCCTGGCCAGCGATGCGCACCGAACGAAGCCAGCGAACCCCAGCGAGAAGACGTAAACGGCACGGGCATGCTCGGCTTGGCATCATCGAACGGTTGCACGATATCGCCGTTGATGCGCTGGTAGCGATTCACCTCACCCCAGGGCACGCCCCAGCTGCCGAAATCCTTCTGCAGTCGGTCAGAAGCCTCGACCAGCGCTTCGAGGCGTGCTTTCGGGCCCGCCTTTTCCGCCATGATGTCGTAGACGGACAGGCTTTCGGAGACATCCGACTTGTCCACCTTGTCCCACAGCGTGTCGCCCCAGAATACGGCGAGCGAGGTGGGCATGGAGGCGATGCCCCATCGATAGTCCCAACTGCGCAGCAGGGCGATCTGGCCTTTGAGTTTCTGCTTCAGTGGATCGCTGGCGGGCAGCGCGTCGTAATCACCGACAAGGATCGGTATCTGTCGCGCGAATGCCGGCAGGTACGCGTCGAATGCTGCGGTGATCAGCGATGCCAGGGTGAAGTCACGCTTGTCGCTGAGCACCCTGGTGGCATGCAGGCCACGCGGATTCTCACCCACGCTGTCCATGTAGCGCGGATAGTTTTCCCGCTTCGGGCTGTTGGCGCCTGCCGCAGAGTACGGCCAGTTGTTGGTATTCATGATCCAGCCGTTGGCCGGATTGAGCAGATGTGGCGCGGCATCCAGCGGCAGCAGGCCTTGCCAGTCGGTAGCCGGATCACTGCCGTCGACGGGCTTGGTGTAATCGAAGTGGTTGTCGCGTTTGGGTATGAACTGCGGATGCAGGTACGCGATGTTGCCCTTGTCATCGGCGAAGATGGTGTTGTTGGATGAATTGGCCTTGAGCTCGGCGACTTTCATGAAGCCAGCGAAATCGGAGGCCTTGGTGCGCAGCCAGCTTTGTTCCAGCGCTTCCATCGGCTTGTTCATCAGCGCTGTGGCGATCCACTTGCCGCCTTGCTCGCGCACGATGGGGCCGTGATGCGTGGCGTAGGTGGTGAACGTGCGCTCGCCCATGGAACCATCTGCCTTGCGGTAGGCTACCGTGATGCGCTTCGCCGTAACCGGCCGCATGTCCTTGCCGTAGCGATAACTCAGCTTGTCATCATGGCGAACGATGGTCTCGGCAAACTCGTCCACCACATCGGCCGTGGTCGAGGTGTGCATAAAGCCGATGTGCGGGTTGAAGCCCTGATAGATGAAGAACTGGCCCCACGTCACCGCGCCATACACATCCAGACCCGTGTCGCTCGACATTTGCAGTTCGGAGCGGAAGAAGAACGAGGTATGCGGATTGATCAGCAGCAGCGCATGCCCGTCTGCTGTGAGCTTCGGCGCAATGGCAATACCGTTGGAGCCGGTAGGCTCCACCCAGCTTGACGGCGTATCGACGAATGCGACCGTGTCGGTGGTCTTGCCATAGAACGCCTGCAGCTCTTTCAGCGAGACACGCTCAATATCACCACCGATGCTTCCTTCGCTGAAACTCAGCGCCATCCACGGCTCGAAATGCGTGATGACGCGCGGGTGCACGTCCGGATGGGTGGCGAGGTAGTAGTTGAGGCCATCGGCCCACGCATCCATCAACTCACGCAGCCACGATGGACTCTTGGTGTAGAGCTGCTTCAGTTCGGCCGGATCCATCCACAGCTGCTGACGCAGATCCGACCAGATCGCCTGCTCGCCTTCTGTCTTTGCCAACCAACCGAGCGAGTTGAGGTAATTGGTTTCGACGCGGTTGAAGTCGTCTTCTGCCTGCGTATACGCCATGCCGAATACCGCATCGGCGTCTGTCTTGCCGTGGACATGGGCGATGCCCCAGTCGTCGCGGGTGACGGTGACAGCGGAGGCCTGGGCTTTCCACCGAGCGGCGTCGTTGGTGTCGGCGTGTGCCGTCGACAGCAGGCCAAAGGCCAGCAAGGTGGCGAATGACAACGAGTGGCGCACCGGGCGTGACGCACGTCGGGCAACATCAATAACGCCAGCGGCCATGCCGCTGGCCTGGACCAGTTTCTTCATCAGGCTTTCCCACGACTCCCCGGATTCAAGGCAAGACTATAGGAACCCCCGCGCCCTGCTGAACCGGGTCAGTGGTCATGGTTGCGTACCGCAGCTTCCTGCGATGCCGGGTGACGGGCGGCGGTACAATAAGCGGATGACTACCCCCGAACACTCCCTGCTTGGCAAGGTGACGGTCTACGCCGACCGCTACGACCCCACCCTGTTGTTTCCCATTCCTCGCATCGCCAAGCGCGAGGAGATTGGCGTCTCCGAACCGTTGCCGTTCCACGGCGTGGATATCTGGAACGCCTACGAGCTTTCGTGGCTGGATGCGCGAGGCAAGCCGATCGTGGCGCTCGCGGAATTCCGCGTGCCGGCGGCATCGCCCAATATCATCGAGTCGAAGTCGTTCAAGCTTTATCTCAACGGTTTCTCGCAGGAGCGCATCGCTGATACCGCGACGTTGGTTGCCACGCTGGAGCGCGATCTATCCGCTGCCGCCGGGGCACCGGTGGAAGTGCTGCTGAGCAAGGCACGTGCGCAGGAGCATGCGGTCGCCGACCTTGAAGGGCAGCTGATCGACGAGCAGGCGCTGGATATCGACGACTACGGCCCACCGCGCGCGGATTACCTGCATGTGGACGCTACGCAGTCGGTGATTGAAGAGGCACTGGTGTCAAACCTGCTGCGCTCCAACTGTCCGGTAACGGGCCAGCCCGACTGGGGCAGCGTGCAGATTCGCTATCGCGGCGCCCCTATCGACCAGGCCGGCCTGCTGCGTTACCTGGTGTCGTTCCGCAACCACAATGAGTTCCATGAGCAGTGCGTGGAGCGCATTTTCGTGGACGTGATGGAACGCTGCCACCCCGAGCAACTCAGCGTCTATGCGCGCTACACGCGGCGTGGCGGCCTGGACATCAACCCCTATCGCAGCACGGGCAAGAGCACGCCGGGCAACCCCCGCGGCGCGCGCCAGTAAACGCGCGCTGCGACTTTTGACCGCGTGAAGGCCATGTTGAAAAAAGGCTACTGGTAATCGGGGCTTCAGTCCCACGGGACTAGCCTGTGCGTACTTGGGCACCCGGCGACGTCGGCGTTGCCGGGTGTGTGTCCGCCACCAGCCACGGGGTCAGTCATGAACATTCAGGCACGCAACACCGCTTTGTACTGCGCGACCCTTGCCGGCCTGCTGATGCTCAGCGCGTGCGGCAAGCAGGAGCCAGCGTCCAACACGACGCCGACCACGCCTGCCGCCAGTGCACCGGCTCCGGCCGCGCCGGCACCCGCCGCCACACCTGCCACACCGCCGGCCAGTACCGCGCCGGCACCCGCCAGCACGGCACCAGCGCCCGCCAGCACCTCGGGCAAGTCCGCCAGCCTCAAGCCGGCAAGCATCCGCGTAGCGGCCGTCACCATCGGCAGCCAGGTCGACAGTGCCAACGCCATCAGCAAGGAACAGCGCCACTTTGCGCCTGAGGACAAGGCTATTTACGCCAGCGTCGCCACCACCGGCGCCACCGACAGCGCCACATTGAACGCCAAGTGGAGCTACGTGGACGGCAAGGATGAAACCTTCACCAGCACCACCGAGTCGATCGCCACCGACGGTCCGGCCATCACCACGTTCAGTGTGCAGAACCCGAATCCGTGGCCGAAGGGCAAGTACAAGGTGGTCATCACTCTCAACGGGCAAGCCGTCGCCACGGAAGATTTCGACGTACGAAGTTGAAGCCGACCCTGTCTCCCACTAACGAAAAAGGCGCCCTTGGCGCCTTTTTCGTTTGAGGATATTGGCGATGTCGTTAAAGCGCTCGCTTCCAGCGATACACCTTTACACCGGCGATGAGCTGCAGCACGCCATAAACCAGCGCCGCTGCTCCGATCCACACCGCCAGAGTCAACAATCCTGCCGCAGGGTAAGCCGCAAACAGCACGCCAAGCAGAATCGCCAGTACGCCACTCAGCGCAATCATCCATTCACCGGTGATTTCCTTGCGCACGCGAATGGCGAAGATGATGCGGTACACGCCGGCCACAATCAGCCAAGCAGCAATAAAGATCAGCAGCACATTAAGCACCGCGACCGGGTGCATGATGGCCAACACACCGAACAAAAGCGATGCAATGGCATAAAGCACCAGCCAGCCGCGTGACACGGCGACGTGTCGCTGGAACAAGGCAAACACGCTGATGATGCCTTCAGCCACGGCCATCACACCAAACGCCCACGCAATGGCCACCGCCGTTTTGCCCGGCCAGAGCAATGCGCTGATCCCGAACAGTATCGAGATGATGCCGTAGAACACCAGAATCCAACCCGTACGGCTGACTCCACGCTGCAGAACAGAACTCATGTCGCGCCCCTCCGTGATGTTGAGAAACGAGCCGAAAGCAGCCCGTAGCCAGTAGACCGTACCGACAAACACACGGCTGTACGCCGTTTGCCTCAGGCTTCGTCAGCCTGTCGCTAGCCCTACGAGACGCCATCGACGCATCTTTCATGTCGACGAAATGCGAACGTCATATCAGGCGCCGGCATACGCCCATGAACGTTTCCACCACAGTCGACACCACGGCCACGTGCACTTAACTCAGGCGCTGCTCGAATTGCGCCCTGCAATGCGCATTGCATTCCGCCCGCATAACGAGGACACACCATGAATCAAGACACCATCCAGGGTCAGTGGAAACAGCTTGGTGGTCAAATCAAGCAACACTGGGGCAAACTCACCGACGATGACCTGAGAGTAGCCGAGGGCAACGCCGAGTACCTCTCAGGCAAACTGCAGGAGCGCTACGGCATGGCGCGCGACGAGGCCGAGAAACAGGTCAAGGCCTTCGAGAAGAAGATTCGCCACCACTAATCAGCATCAACCACTTTTTGCGCCCTCTCCCCCTTGCGGGGAGAGGGTCGGCAGAGGGACGCATCGCCCGTCTCACTCTTCCACGCAATACAGCTCAAACAGCTTCGCCATGAGCGCGTGCACGCGCTCGTCCGCGATGGCGTAGTAGATCGATTGACCTTCCCGGCGACCGGCTACCAGACCATCGCGGCGCATCAGCGACAGATGCTGCGACACCACGCTTTGCGCCAGCTCCAGCGCTTCGGCCAGCTCGTTCACCGAGCGCTCGCCATCCAGCAACTGACACACCAGCATCAGGCGATTAGGGCTGCCCAGAGCCTTGAGTGCTGCCACCGCCTCGTCCGCGTGCCGCTGCATGACTTCCATGCTCATGGCAGTTTTGCGGGCACGCGATGGCGCGGATTTTGCGGGACGATTCATAACGCCGGCATCCTCAGAATGCGTCCAACGGTATCTTGAGATAGCGCACGCCGTTGTCCTCCGCCGCTGGCAGCTGGCCGCCACGCATGTTCACCTGCACCGAAGGCAGCAGCAGGCGCGGCACCGACAGCGTCGCGTCGCGGGTCGTGCGCATGCTCACGAAGGCCTCTTCATCGACGCCATCTCGCACGTGAATATTCGCGCGCCGTTCTTCGCCCACGGTGGTTTCGTGTACGTAGGTGTCGCGAGCTGCCGTCTTGTAATCGTGGCACAGGAAGACGCGCGTCTCTTCTGGCAGCTCAAAGATGCGATGGATGGAATGGTAAAGCGTGCGGGCATCGCCACCGGGAAAATCGCATCGTGCGGTGCCGTAGTCGGGCATAAACAATGTATCGCCGACGAAGGCGGCATCGCCGATCACATGCGTCATGCAGGCCGGCGTGTGACCCGGCGTGTGCAAAGCCACGGCCTCGATGGAACCCACACGATAATGTTCGCCATCCTTGAACAGATGATCGAACTGACTGCCGTCCGCGCGGAATTCGTCATTTGCATTGAACAACTTGCCGAAGGTCTCCTGCACCGTGCGGATATGCTCACCGATACCAAGCCTGCCGCCCAGGCGCGACTGCACATAAGGCGCCGCCGACAGGTGATCGGCGTGCACGTGCGTATCGATCACCCACTCCACCGCCAAGCCTTGCGCCTTCACGAAATCGACGATGGCGTCAGCCGAGGCGTGGTTCGTACGGCCCGAAGCCGCGTCGTAGTCGAGCACGCTGTCGATCACCGCTGCCTTTTGCGTGGTGGGATCCCACACCACGTAACTGAAGGTGTTGGTCGGTTCATCAAAGAATGCTTTTACGTCTGGACGATTCATCGCTTGCATCTCACTTCGTTGTTTTTGCGCGCGCCGGCAGTTTCGCGGCAAGCCACCAACCCAACACCATCATCGCCACCAGTGTCACCACCGGTACCCATCCACCGCCGAGCGACGCCAGCGCCGGGCCCGGACAATAACCGGCGATACCCCAGCCGAGACCGAACACGGCAGCGCCCAGCAGCAGACGGGTGTCGATCTGCCGTGCAGCCGGCACCCTGAATTCGGATTCAAACCACGGCCGCGCCCGTCCCCACACCAGCCGATAGCCGATCGCGGTGGTCAGCACAGCGCCGCCCATCACGAACAGCAGACGCGGATTCCAGTTTCCGAAGAGATCGAGGAAGCCGAGCACCACCGCCGGCTGCGTCATGCCGCCAAGACTTAAGCCAAGCCCGAACAACAGGCCTGCAAGACATGCCATCCCAATTTTCATGCGCCCGCACCTCCCAGCAGATGACGCATCACGAACACGGTTGCGACACCCACCACCATGAACACCACGGTCGCCGCCAATGAACGCGGCGAAAGGCGCGCCATGCCGCAGACCCCGTGACCACTTGTGCAACCGCCCCCCAGGCGCGTGCCAAAGCCCACCAGCAGGCCCGCCACCGCCATCCACGGCAACGACACCTGCGGCGCACCGATGCCACTGTCGCCACGCAACAGCAGCAACAGCAGCGGCCCAGCCACCAGGCCCACCACAAACGCCACACGCCAGCCACGATCACTCGCACCAGCCACCAGACCGCTCGCAATGCCACTGATGCCGGCAATGCGGCCCAGCGCGCCCATCAACAGCACGGCCGACAAGCCAATCAATACCCCGCCCACGGCGGAGAGTACCCACGGGTGCATGCGGTTACTCCGTTATATGCATATATTCGATACATCTAATATACGGCTCATGCAGGTGATTTTCAAATGACCGCAGCACGAATCGGATGTCGCACCCCACTCGACCAGGCGCGGATGACCCGAACGACCCGACCAGCCACTACGAGCAGGTTAGCCAATGGGGTGTAGAGGAATGGCGATGTGCGTGAGTAGCCCGGAATGGGCTGGCAACGACGCGAGGAGATGGCGCGCCCGGAGGGATTCGAACCCCCGACCAATGGCTTCGGAAGCCACTACTCTATCCGGCTGAGCTACGGGCGCATAAGCGTTGGCGCGTCCGTGGAGCCAAAGCTCCCGGTACGGCGGACGCGCAGTATAGCGGAGTTGGGGGCGGGAGCCCATGAGGGGGTAGGGTTCTGGCGAAACGGGCTTACAGGGCCGTTTTGCGGAAGGACTGCGCCAAGATTGACCCCTCACCCCGGCCCTCTCCCCGGAGGGGAGAGGGAGAAGTGTCGTGCTTCGCTCGCTTCCTTAATGACTAACGAAGCCAGCGACAGCTTTAAGCCCTCTCCGCGATGGCGCGTTGCGGTGTAGCCGTACTGGCTGTCGGGCGATCGTGACGATCCGGGCTTCGCAGCAGGCAAAGCTCGTATTCAACACGACGCTACGACAACCCCGCTCTTGAGGCCGTTTTCTTTGGGTTACTTTTCTTTTGGGCCAGCAAAAGAAAAGTGACTCGAGCGTCGGCAGACGATCGAAACGCCCGCCGCGTAGGTGGCACGCTGGCGGGAGCGCCACGTTCAAGGCCAAGAGCAAAGTCACTGGATCCCTGCCTTCGCAGGGATGACGGTGAGGGGGTATGCGACGGTGAGGGGGACACGCATTCTCCCGAGCACTCGCGGTATCGCGAGCACCCACCCCTCACCCCAACCTTCTCCCCGAAAGGGAGAGGAAGAGAGCGCCGCACGTCAGCGCGCCTTGAGCAACTCCGAAAGCCGATCCGGCTTCCCGGCCACCCGCTCCAGATGCGGATACTTCAATCCACCGTGGTAATCGATCCGCAACGTCTTGTACTCATCAAAATCCTTCACCAACAACTCCACCGCCTGACCCTTATCCTTCGCCGCTGCAGTGACCGCATCCTTGATGGCGTCGTTGGAATACTCCTTGCCATTCACCGCAATCACCTTCATGCCCGGCGCCAGCCCAGCCTTGAAGGCAGGGCCATCCCACAGCACGTCGACAATGTCTCCGGCCTTGCCCATCGACACGCCCAGCGAATACGTCAGATTGGCGCCACCCACGCGGGTCTCCAACGCCTTGACCACGTCAGACGGCTTGTCGTTGTAGACCAGCTTCCAACCGTTGGCTTCGAAACCCCCGATCAGCGGACCATGACCATCCAGGCGCTCGCGCAGATACGGCGCCCAGTCGAACGGCGCGATGTCGTTGAGCGTCTTCACCACGTCTTCGAACGTGTAGGGGTTAACGTCCCACTTGCCGTTCTCCATACCGAAGAACGACTTGGCGAAATCGTCGATGGAGCGCTTGTTGCCCGTGAGATCGCGCAGCTTGCTGTCCACTTCCAGCCAGATCATCTGACCGCCGGAATAGTAGTCCTCGCTCATCTGGTAGTTGCGGTACGGCAGCGGGCGGCGCATCGCGATGATCGGATCGTTGGTGGTGTCCTGGATATTGCGCCACTGCGCCAGGCCCGGTCGGCCCTGGTCATAGGTGGCGGCGACGTTGGCCAGCATGTCCAGCGCTTGCTCCTGCTTCCACAGGCCCGAGCGCGCCGCCATCACGTAGCCCCAGAACTGGGTCTGGCCTTCGTACACCCACAGCAGGCTGTTCTGCATGGGTACGTTGAAGTTCGGCGTGGCCAGATCCGCGCCGCGGCGGTACTTGCCGTCCCACGAGTGGTTGAACTCGTGCGACAACAAATCGCGCACGATCACATTCTTGTCCCACTCGGTGAAATAGCCGGTGCCCACGCCATTCTCGCTGGAACGGTGATGCTCCAGGCCGTTGCCGGACATCTTTTCGCTCAGCGAGAACAGGAAATCGTAGTGATCGTAGTGGTGCGCGCCGTACAGCTTGTACATCTGCTGCACCAGGTTTTGATGCACCTTCAGCTGTTCGGGCTTGATCTCGAGAAACTTCGGATCGTCCGCCACGATATTGAGGAACACCGGCGCCTTCGCGCCCGGATCGAGATCCACACGCTTGAAGTACTTGCCGGCGTAGATCGGCGAATCCACCAGATCGCTGTAGTGGATCGGCTTGAAGCGCACGGTGTCACCGTCGCGCGACGCCATTTCCAGCGCACTGCCGTACTGCCAACCGGTCGGCAATGTCACGCTGGTTTCGGCCTTGATGTTCCTGGAGAAATAGCCCGCCGGGTACAGCGACACCGAGTTCCACTGCAGGTTGAGCATCTCCGGCGTCATCACCACGCGGCCCTGACGGGTGTCCTGCGCAGAGAGGAACTGGAACTCCACATCCACGCTGCTCGCGCCTTCCGGCACGTCGACATGGAACGCATACACGTTGAGCGGGTCGCGCTTCCACGCCAGCGTCTTGCCGTTCGCCTTCACCACCAGGCCGGCCAGCTTGTCGATGGCTCCCGTCGGCGAGTGATTACCCGGCAACCACTGCGGATACAGCAGCGTCAGCGGACCCGGCTGTGCCGGCACGGTCTCACGCACGCGAAACACGCGATGTGCCAGATCCGTCGCATCCACATGAATCTTCAGAGTGCCGTCGAACGGAATGTCCTTCGGCGCAGGCACATCGGCGAGTGCGACAAAACTGCACAGGCCGATGCTGGAAGCGAGGATGGCTGACGCGAGACGTGAAGCTTTCAAGAGGTTCTCCTACGAAAATCGAGCTGTGCAGAGCGTTGCTGCACGAAACATGAACCTTCGATGCTAGTGTGCGTTGACGCTTCTCACACCCTGCCATTCGTCATGGCAGTGTCTGAACCTCGCCCATCCCGCAGATGCCGAAATCGGGCTAAAGACGTTAAAAACCCGTATCCTTTCATCACCGCGATCCCCACGCGGACTGTCGCAACAATCCCCCTTTGGTTGCGATGGATCACAAGAAAGAAATGGAGTACTCCATGTACAAGACCTTCATTGCGGCCGCTTTGGCCGTCGCTGCTGTTGCGCCGTTTGCTGCCAAGGCCGATGAGAACAACCAGCTGGACAACTTCTTTGTTGCTGGCAACCTGGGCCAGAGCAACTACCGCATTGGCGGTGTCTCCGATAAGAGCGATCGCTTCTACGACCTGCGTTTCGGCTGGCGCTGGAACGGCATCGTCGGCGCCGAAGCCGGCTACGTCGACCTGGGCAAGGTCAAGAACAACGTCGGCGACGTCAGCGCCTGGGCCAAGCCGCGCGCTGCTCAGCTCGGCGTGACCGCCAAGTACAACTTCTACAACAACTGGTACGTCACCGGTCACGGCGGCTACCTGCGTTCGCGCACCAGCGCCGGTGTCACCGTGGGTGACTCCAACGTCGCCAAGCAGACCAGCTGGAACAACGGCTGGTACGCCGGTGCAGGCGTGGGCTACGACGTGACCAAGAACGTCAGCCTGGCGCTGAACTACGACAACTACCACGTGAAGTACGGCCGCGACACCAGCCTGTCGCAGGCCAACACCAACATCGCGACCTACTCCGCTTCGGTGGAATACCGCTTCTAAGCATCGCTTAGTGTTGGAAACAAAAAAACGGCCGCGCAAGCGGCCGTTTTTCTTTGGGCGATAGCACCGGCATTCCGCCAGACACCACGCTTTTCCTGTAGGAGCGCACTTGTGCGCGACCAACCTGCGTCTCGCCAGCATGTTGCCTGACGGTCGCGCACAAGTGCGCTCCTACCGATAGCTTTGCTTTACTGCTGCTTCTCGAGCTTGCTGTGGTGCATGCCGTAGGTGAAGTAAATGATCAGACCCAGGCTCACCCAGATCAGGAACACCTCCCACGTGATCGCCGGTAGTTCCGCCAGAAGCCAGATCGAGAATGCGATACCAATCAGCGGCACCAGCGGCACCAGCGGGGTGCGGAATGCACGATGCAGATCCGGCTTGCGTTTACGCAGGATCATGACCGAGCTGCAGATCACAATGAAGGCCGAAAGCACGCCGATATTGACCAATTCGGCCACTTTCTGAATCGGTGTAGAGCCCGCAACCACGGCCGTAAACACACCCAGCGCGATGGTTGGGCGGTGCGGGGTGCCGTAGCGCGGATGCACGTGTGCAAACCAGCCCGGCAACAATCCATCGCGTGCCAGCGCATACCAGATGCGCGACGCGCCCAGCATGAAAGCAAATAGCACGCTGATGAGACCGAATACCGCCGACACTGACACGGTCAACGCCACCCAGTGCAAGCCCAGACCCTTGAACGCGTCGGCCACGGGGGCGTCGGTATTGAGGGTGCTGTAGTGCGCGATGCCTGTCAGCACCAGCGACACGGCAAGATACATCGTCATCGAAATGGCAAGCGATAGCAGCACGGCGCGCGGCAGATCGCGCTGTGGATTCTTCGATTCTTCCGCCGCCGTCGTCAGCGTGTCGTAGCCGAACACCGCAAAAAACACCACGGCTGCCGCCGTTGCCACGCCCTGGAATCCGAAGTGGCCGATGCCCTTGGCATCAAAAATCCGCTCAGGTATGAACGGAACCCAGTTCTCCGCTTTGACGTAGAACACGCCAACGCCAATAACCAATGCGACCGCAGCGACCTTGATGGTCACCACCAGCGTATTGAAGCGTGCGCCCCATTCGGTACGCATGGTCAGCAGCGCGGAGACCCCGAGGGTCACCAGGGCGGCGATGACGTTGAATACGTGCCCCTCACCGGTGCCGACTGCGCCCTGCGCCCATACCGGCAGATGGATGCCGACGCTGGTGAGTGCCGACTGGACATACCCGGACCAACCAATGGCCACCACCGCCACGATCAGCGCGTACTCCAACAAGAGGTCCCAGCCGATCAGCCACGCCGCCAACTCGCCGAGCACGGCGTAACCGTAGGTGTAAGCACTGCCGGTTACCGGAATCAACCCCGCAAACTCGGCGTAGCAAAGTGCAGCAGCCGCGCTGGCGATACCGGCGATCAGGAAGGAAATGACCACCGCAGGACCGGCGTTGATGGCCGCCTGCTGGCCGGCCAGCACGAACACGCCCACGCCGATAATGCCGCCGATTCCGATGGCGGTGAGCTGCCACAACCCCAGCACGCGGCGGAAATCGCCCCGCTTGCCGGCCTCGGCCTGCAACAGCTCCACAGGTTTGTGGCGCACCAATTTACTTAAGACACCCATCAGCTCATCCCCGGGAAATGAGCCGCGATCATAGCGAATGCCCCCGCCCATGCCATGCTGCAGTTGCGCCGCGGGGGTGTTGGCGGCCACGCACATACATGCCGTCATTCCAGCGAAAGCTGGAATCCAGCGTCTTTCGCACGGTACACAGGCGCTGGGATGACGGGCTCGAGCTCGGTTACCCCGGAATGGGCTTCTCCGTACCAGCTCTGCGAGCAGAGGAAACAGCCAACCAGCCAACCGCCACCGCACTCAGTGCCGAAATGGCCACCAGCGCACCAATCATGCCCACAGGCAGCTGCGGCACACCAAACCAACCACCAGTGACCAGCGGAATCACCGCCGTCACCGCCAACCGTGCCAGCTCCAGACCCACGCCAGCGCGCCGCCCTTCCGTCAGCGCTCCCAACGCCGTGAGACTCAGCACCAGGAACACCGCATAACCCACCAGCGACCACGCCGCCAGATGCTTGGCCAGATCCAGAAACTGCACCGCCATGCCCAGCAGCAACGCAAACTGCACCAGGCTGTAGATGGTTAGCCCGCGCGACAACATCGGCTGGTAGCGCTCGCGCTGGATATCAAAATCAGGCTTGGGGTAGCGCTCTGCGACATCCCCCGGCCGCCAGCCCGGCGGCTTGAACCACACCAGCAGCTTGTCGCGCCAGCGACGCGCATGCCATGCATCCTTCAACGTCGCCCAGTACACCTCGGCGTTGGCCCACAACGGGTTCCAGCTGCGCAGCGGCGAGCGCGTGCCATAGATGGGCGGATCGTTGTCGTCTTCTTCCACGAAGGTGCCGAACAGGCGATCCCACACGATCAGGATGCCGCCGTAATTCCTGTCCAGATACCGATCGTTCACCGCGTGATGCGCGCGATGGTTGGACGGCGAGCAGAAGACGCGGTCGAACCAGCCCAGCCGCCCTACCAGCTCGGTATGCACCCAGAACTGGTAAAGCAGATCGATCAGCGCCACCACCACGAACACTTCCAGCGGATAACCCACGATGGCCATCGGCAGATAGAACAGCCAGCCGAGCAACACGCCGCTGCCGGTCTGGCGCAGCGCGGTGGACAGGTTGTAGTCCTCGCTCTGGTGATGCACCACGTGCGCTGCCCACAGCAGGTTCACTTCGTGGCCGGCGCGATGCAGCCAGTAATAGCAGAGGTCGTAGAACAGCAGCGCGCTGATCCACACCCACACGCTGTTCGCCGGCAGCGAAAACACAGCGAAATGCGTCACGCACCATGCGTAAATGCCCAGCGTCAGCAGCTTGCTGAACACCGCCACGATCTGCGAGATCACGCCCAGGCCCAGGCTGTTGATGGCGTCGGTGCTGTGGTACACGGTGCGACGGCGCAGTTTGGCCACCAGCAGTTCCATCGCGATCAACGCAAAGAACACCGGCGTGGCCAAGCTGATAATGGTTTCCTGCGTGTTCATGCCACTTCGCCGCCCCGTCGAACCGACCGCGCCAGACACCACAACGCGGCGTAATACATCGCCAGCACCCACAGCGCCGACAGCGGAATGGCGATGCGGAACCGGTTCCACGCCAGCAGTGTATCGCTGACCATGAACAACAGTGCGCCCGTCATGGCCCATTGCGCCGACCGGGCCAGCGCGTCGCGCGCATGCTGCCGCGCCCGTACCACCGCCTGCCCGCCCATGCTCGCCAGCACCAGCACATAGACCATCACTGGCACATACAGCGCCGACGGCAGCGAAGGCCACAGCGCCCACAGATTCAGTGCGCCATAGGCCACGCATGCCAGCATGCCCAGTGGGTATCCGGCAAATCGGCTGTCGTCCAGAAACGCCCGGATAAAGCAGGCGTGCGCCATCAGGAACGCGACCAGGCCGGGTACGAAAGCGTCGCGCGGCAACATCAGAAAGACGTCACCGGCCAGCGAAAACAGCATGCCCACCACCATCCAGCGCCGATAGCGCAGGGACACCGGCGGTTCGGCGCGCCAAGCCGACCACAGGATCAGCACCGTCGTCAGCGGCTTGCACACCCAATGCAGCCAGTGCCAGCCGTCCGCCGTCCCCGCTGCACCCAGGATGGCGCCAGCGATCGCACCGACCGCCAGCACAGCAATCGCAAGATCGCTCCACAGCGACGAGGGCTGCCTCGCCGTAGCGTTTGAAACAAGCATGCATGGATTCCCCAGGGCATCGATCCGACCGATGGTAGTGCGAACGACGCCAGTTGCCTGTCGCAACGCAAAAAAAAACCTCCCCCGTACTCGGGGGAGGGTTTGCAAGAAGCGGGCGCGCCGGCGGGACAGCGCCCCCTCTCCCGCCTTCCTCCTCACAGGAGGAAGGCACCCCAAACGAAACGCGCCGATCAGAACTTCGCGTTGATATTGAAGAACACCTGGCGCGGTGCCCCGGCCATCAACGTCTGGTTCCAGCCCTGCGGGTCCGTGGCCACGTAACCGTTGGTACCCGTGGTCGCGAAATAGCGCTTGTTGAACAGGTTGGTGACGTTGAGGCCCAGGCTCAGGTCCTTCAGCACGGACACCGTGCCGAAGTCATAGTTCACGCCGGCCTCGAACAGCCAGTAGGACGGCACCTGGGAGTCGTTGATGTAGGTGACGTAGCGGCGCCCTGTGTACTTGCCGTCGATGTTTGCCGACCAGCCGCCGTAGCTGTAGCTGAGATCGCTGGTGAACATCCAGCTGGGGATGCCAACCACGTACTTGCCGTCGGTGGCCACCACGCCGTTGTTGAGGTAGTCGTCCTGGTACTTGGAGTTGTTGTACGACACCGAGTTGAGCCAGCGCACATGCTCGATCGGGCGCCAGATAAAGGCCAGGTCCACACCCGTGCTCTTCACCGAACCCACGTTGTTGAGAATGGCCGAGCAGGTCTGCACGGCGCTGCACGGTGACACCGCCAGCAAGCGGTTGCTGAAGCGCGTGTAGTACGCGTCGGCCGATGCTTCAAAAGTATCCCCATGCACGCGATAGCCCAGCTGGAACGTCTGCGACTGTTCCGGATTGAGCGAACCCTTGCTTGCGTCAAACGCCGCCTGCGACTGGCTGAAGGGCAGGAAGCCATACGCTGCGATGTTTTTGCTGTAGGAGGCATACACCTCCTGATTGGCATCGATCTTGTAGTTGGCGCCCACCTGCGGCAGGAAACCGTCGCTGGCGCGAATGCGCCCCTGTGCCAGTGCTTTGGTCGGCACCAGCGAATCCGCCGTGTTGGTGACGCCCAGCGCCTTGGCACCAAAGTTGATGGTGAGGCGATCGTCCATCAGGTGGATGGTGTCAGAGGCATACGCCATGCGCGTCTGCGTCACGTAGTGCTGCAGGAAGCCGCGCAAGAACGGGTCTTCGTTCTCGTAGAAATTGCTCAGGTAGTTGTACGCACCGGTCAGGTAGAAGTAGTTGCGTTCCTGATTGGTCTTTGCGTTCTCTGCCCAGAACCCCACTTCGATATCGTTGTTGCCCAGCGCGAACTGCAGCGATCCAGTGCCGCCGTAGCGATCCAGGCCGTAATCGGTGGTGCGCATGGCCAGCGGCACGGTCGGCGAGGAGGCGACATACGGCGTGGCCCACTGACCTTCGCCGCGATTGTCGTGGTAGTAGGTGCCGAGGTTCAGCGTGGTGTGTTCCGCCAGATTGAACGTGCCGCTCAGGCCAGTGAGCGTGTCATGTCGAATACCGCCACCCGCGTAATAGGTGGAATCCACCAGGTCATAACCCTGCGGCAGCGGCGAAAGCACGGCGGGATAGTTGCCCTTGCCGTTGTATGCGTTCGCGATCTGCACGGAACTGTTCCAATCCGGCTGCAGATAATCCCAGTTCCAGCCTAGTGCCTTCTGGCTGGCCAGGGACAGATCCATATAGTCGTATTCCTTGCGGCGCGACTCGTTGAAGAACAGGCTGATGTTGCCGCTGTCCCACTGGTAGACCGACTTCAGGTTGAGCTGGTCGTTGCGCTGATCGCCGTAGCCCTTCCACTTGTCGGTCGACGCATGTACATACGACACGTACATCGAATAGCCGTGGTAGTTGCCGGAATCCAGGCGAACGAAAGTGCGCGTGGTCGAATCCGAACCGACCACCTGATTAATGCGCGCGCCGGCCACCGCATCCGGGTCGGACGAGAAGAACTGAATGGTGCCGCCAAGATTCGTATTGGCCGCCGTACCCAGCGCACCGGCGCCTTGCGCCAGTTCCACTGTGCTGATGTTTTCGCTGGTGATCGCGCGCGTCACCTGCAGGCCGGTGGTGGTGCCGTAGGTCATATTGCCCAACGGAATGCCATCGAGGGTGAAGCCCAGGCGGCTCTGGTCAAAGCCGTGCAACGTGATCTGGGTCGACCACTCGTAGCTGCCCCATGGGTCAGCCGACTGGAAGTTCACGCCCGGCAACTTGTCGAGGGCCTTCAGCGGACTGGTTCCCGGCGCGAGCGCCTTGAGGTCCTCACTGGTGATTGTCTGCACCTGGCGCGTTTCGCCTGAGGCCACCACGGAAACGGCCTCCATGTTCTTGGCCTTGTCGCCTTTGGCGTTGGCCGAAGCGTCTGCGGCGGGTGCCGGTGCGGCGGGGCTCATATCGTCGGCGAGCAACACGCCGCTATAGAGGGATGCCAGGGTAGCCAGCGCGATCGCGGTCCTGCGAAGGGAATGCTTGGGCATGACGAATCCTTGCGCGCGGATTCGCCGTGAATCCGCACGTTTTCGTTGGTTGGGGAGACAAAGCGAAATGGCCGTCCGAACCATTCGGTCGGCATTAGGAAATCGTGAAGGCTGCGTGTGTATTCGCGATTACACGGATATTTAAAACACTCGCGAAAACCGCTTAGACATTCGACAACGTGTGACAGCACACGTTGTCATCACCACTCACGGAAGCAGCGATTTGCCCTGCGCTTTCGTCAGCCTGACGCCAAGTACGCGAGCGACAGTCGGGGCGATGTCACGCATATCGATATCGCCTAGATTCCTGTTCGACGGCACGCCCTTTCCTTCTATCAAGAAGGTGGAGCGCATCTGCGGCAACGCAGGGTCGTAACCATGCATGCCGCGATAGTGGCTAGCCGAGTCCAACGGTACATCGGGCTTCGGGCTCATCTCATTGCCTGGCTTGAACAGCACGAACCACTGTGCGAGCGATGTGCCACCCTGCTGTTCCACCTGCGACTTGTCCAGCACACGCGCAATGCCAAAGGCCGGGTCCTGCTGCAGCTTGGCGAGTAGCGTGTCGACCTTCGCACGCACGACGGCATCGTTCGGATCGCGCAGCACGATGGCCGCACTGCCACCGTCGTTCCACGGCATGGCTTGCCAATCCGTCACGGCACCATCCTTCAACGTGATGAGCCCGTTCTGGACAAAGGGCGCGTACAGATTCACATCGTTCTGCACGGGCAGGAAGCCATGATCGGAAACCACTACCACGACACCATCGGGATGCACGCGATGCGCGGCCTCCACCAACTCACCCACCAGTTCGTCGATGTGCCCGAGCACCGCTTGCGCCTGTGGCGTGTCCGGCCCACTGACGTGTTGTTCGTGATCCAGTGCCGTGAGGTATGCCGTCATGAAATCGGGCTTGCGTGACTCCAGCAAGGCCACGGCAAAGTGTGCGCGCGTGCGGTCGCCAGCAAGGCTCTCGTCGATACCATCGGCGTACGGCCCAAGCTGCTTTTCAAGCGCCGGCAGCAGACCCGGTGTGGCCAGTGATGCGACCAACTTGCGATCATCAGCGGTGCCGTTGCGCCAGATCTGCGGCAGATTCCAGTCCACCTGCGCGCCCACGCTGACGGGCCAGTGCACATTGGCCGTATGTAAACCCGCTGCGTGTGCCGCATCCCACAACGTGGGCACCTTGATGTCGCTGGCGTACCAGTACCAACCCTGCTGGTTTTTTCCGTACGGGTCGAACGTGAGGTTGCCACCAATGCCATGCACCTCCGGCGACACACCCGTAATCAGCGTGGTGTGACTCGGGTAGGTCAGTGTGGGCAGCACACCACGCACGGATTCGGCGTAGGTGCCGTTCTTGACGAACGCTTCGAGATTCGGGAGATGCAGTCCGCGCTGCTGCGCCTGAAGCACATCGGCCGGGCGCAGACCGTCGATGGAGATCATCAGTACCGGTGCCGCGGTGGAGGGCAAACTAAACGAAAGCGACAACAGCGCGGTAGCGAGCAAAGAGATGGCTTTATGCATGATCGATCACCACAGATAACAAGCTTGCAAGACGTAGCTAACCCTCACCGTCATCCCAGCGGAAGCTGGGATCCAGCGACTTTTAGCGCCATGTAAGACACTGGATTCCAGCTTTCGCTGGAATGACGATCGAAAAAGCGGGCACTAGATAAGATCAACTCACCGCCGCCCATCCACCGCCTTACGCCCAATCGCCGGATCGTCCGTAAAGAACGCATCGATACCAGCATCAAGATACGCGCGAATCTCCGCCATGGAGCCCGCCTCGTTGAATGTCTTCGGGTCGCTACCCTTCCAGAAGTTCTTCGCCTGGAAATGGTTTTCAGGGCGGAACGTATACGGATGCAGCTCCAGCTTCACCGCATGCGCGTCGTGCACGAGCGCCGTGGGCTTGCCAAGCGTGCCGTCGGCAGCGAGAGGAATGATGGCGCGAATATTTGGGCCGATCGCATCGGCATAGCCGGCGATCTCGCGAAGACCTGCCGGTTTCATCATGTCGCGAAAGGTCAGCTTGCCGCCGGCAGCGACCGCATCGTAAGGCTGCTCGGTTGAGTCACCCAACAATTGCAGCAGGCGAATATTGGGGTGCGCCTTGCCCAGCTTGTTGCGCAGATAGCGCAAGTTGGCGATCTCGAACGACTGAATTTCCACCGGGGCCGTGCGCGTATAGGCATGCGCAGCAAGTATGGCCAGCACACGATCTTCCATCGGCAGTCCCGCCTTCTGGAAATACGTACTGTGCTTGATCTCGGGAATGATGCCGATCACCCGGCCCTGCGTAGCCGACTCGGTGGCGACGAAATCGATGATCTCGTCCAGCGTGGGTATCTGGAACTGGCCGTCGAACGCGGTGCTGCGCAGTTCGGGAAGGCGCTCGCGTGCGCGCAACGTTCTCAGCTCGTCCAGCGTGAAATCTTCAGTGAACCAGCCGGTGACCGCCTGGCCATCAACGGTCTTGGTGGTCTTGCGGGAGGCAAATTCCGCATGCTGAGCGACGTCGGTGGTGCCGCTGATCTCATTCTCGTGCCGTGCCACAGGCACGCCGTCGCGAGTCATCACCAGGTCCGGCTCGATGAAATCGGCGCCATCTGCGATCGCTTTGCCATAGGAGGCCAGCGTGTGCTCCGGGCGAAGTGCGCTCGCGCCGCGATGGCCAATCACCAGCACCTTCTGCGCCAGCGGCGCCTCATTAGCGCTTACAACGTTGCTCATCAGCAGCGCACCCGCCATCAAGACGGTCCAGCTTAAACGACCCACGGCAAAACCCTCGTGATCCTTCGCGAAACGCCGATGCGGCGCAGCCATCTACCCATGGTGACGCCATCGCGTGTCGTTTCTTTGACATCGGTGAGACAGCCCGTTTGAAACATCAGCTTACGCAAGTCATGTGTAAGCCATGACATGACTGACGGCACCGTGTGACTTGCGGCCAATGGCGACGTGGTGCATCGGTGCTAGGTTGGCGCCAACTCCCAGTGCATCAGGACGCTCATGCTCTCCTTCCTGCTCGCCAGCCTGCTCAGCAGCGCTCAACCCGCTCTCGATTGCCACGTCGGCGCCTATCGACTGACCGACGGCAGCATGGTCGACATTGCGCCCACCGACTCGGATGCCCTGCGCTGGCGTCGCCTCGACGGCAGCACCGGCAAGCTTGCGCATGGCAAAGGTGATGTGTGGACCAGCACCTTGGGATGGACCGACCGTCCCGACGGCAAGAGCGTGCAGTTCTCCGATTGCGCGAAAGGCCAGCTCAGCTTTGACGGCATGAAGGGCGCGCGCATCCCGTTCAAGGTGCAGGAAACCACCTTCACCGGAGACGGTGGCACGAAGCTGGTGGGCCGGCTGATTCTGCCTCCCGGCAACGCGAAGGTCCCCATCGTGGTGCTGGTGCACGGGGCGGAACACGATTCGGCCATGACGTTCGACGCCATGCAGCGCGAGTTTCCTGCCGGGGGCGTCGGCGCCTTCGTATACGACAAGCGCGGCACCGGTGCCTCCGGCGGCAGCTACACGCAGGACTACAGCGTGCTCGCCAACGACGCAGTAGCCGCAGTCGCCGAGGCCCGCCGACTGGCCGGTGCACGCGTCGGCCGCGTGGGCTATCGCGGCGGCAGTCAGGGCGGCTGGGTGGCACCACTCGCGGCGACGCGCACCAAGGTCGATTTTGTGATCGTCGGCTATGGGCTCGCCATCTCGCCGCTGGAAGAAGATCGCGAAGCCGTCGCGTTCGACCTCAAGCTAAAGGGCTACGACCAGGCGGTGATCGACAAGGCGTGGGAGCTGTCCGATGCCATTGGCGTCATTCTTTCCAGCGGCCTCACCAAAGGTTTCGACCAGCTCGAAGCGGCCAAGGCCAGGTACGCCAAGGAGCCCTGGTACAAGGATGTGCGCGGCGATTTCAGCTACATGGTGCTGCCGATGAGCAGTGACGAGATTCGCGAGAAGGGCAAAGCCTTTGCCTCATGGAACACACCATGGCATTACGACTCCATGGCCGTGCTGGAGAAGGTCCAGACTCCGCAGCTGTGGCAACTGGGCGAAGACGATATCGACGCACCCAGCGGCGAAACCATGCGCCGCCTCACCTCGCTGCAGGCCAAGGGCTTGCCCATCACCACCGCGCTGTTTCCCCATGCCGAACATGGCATGACCGAGTATGAGCTGAAGCCCGACGGCGAACGCGTCAGCACGCGTTATTCGGCGGGATACATGCCGATGGCGATTGATTACGCGAAGGGCAAGCTGAACTTGCCGTATGGGGCGAGCAAGGTGGTGTTGCCGTAAAGGGAATGCCCACTGTAGGAGCGCACTTGTGCGCGACCTGCCTTCACATGGCGGCACGGCCAAATCTGCCGCGGCGCACTGGCATGGAGGTGACGGTCGCGCACAAGTGCGCTCCTACACACGGCCCATCTTCGCGTGAGGGCACGGCCAAAGCCATGCCCTCACGCGGAACCTTCCATCAGAACTTCACGTCCAGCGTAAGGAAGCTCTGCCTCGGCGCACTGGCATGAAACGCGAGCGAGCGGCCCGCCGGATCACTGTTGGAGAAAGCCGTCAGGTTGGAGGCGTAGCGCTTGTCGGTCAGATTGGTGACGTTGAGCGACAACTTCACGTCGGTGAGGCCGGCCACCGCACCGAAGTCGTAGCCCGCACCGAGATCGAACGAGGTATAGCCGCCGAAGCCCTGGTCATTGGTGTAGGTGTAGTAGCGGGTGCCGGTGTACTTGCCGCGAAGGCCAATATTCCACGGACCATAAACCCAGCTGATTTCGCTGGCGAACAGTCGCTTGGGCGTATCCACCGTGGTCTTGCCCCTGGTGGGAATGGTCACACCATTCTGCTGATAGTTGTCGTCGTAGGTGGAGCGGTTGAACGACGCCGAGTTGTACCACTCGAAGTGTTCGAACGGCTTCCAGATGAAGGTGAACTCCGCACCACGGCTGCTCACCGAGCCCACGTTGTAGAAGCGCGTGGTGCAGAACGGCGTGGTGCCCTGCTGGATGCTCGGGCACGGGTTAAGCGACAGCAGGCGATTGTCGAAGGTCACGTCATACACCACCGCGGACGCTTCGAACTCACGCTGCACCACACGATAGCCGCCTTCGAAGGTGCTCGACTTCTCCGGCTTCAGGTTGCCACGCGTGGCATTGAAGGCCGCCTGCGTCACCAGCAACGGACCACCCGCGCCACCGCCCTGGAATGCGGCGATGTTCTCGGCGTACGAGCCGAACAACTCCTGGCCACCGCCCAGCGCATAGCTCACACCAACCTGTGGCAGAAACGCCTTGCTGGCATTCAGCTGGCCATTGGCCACCGGCGCCTCCACCGTCACGCCCGGCACTTCGTTGGCCTTCATGCTGGTGTGGGGGCTCTTGACGCCCACATCGATGCTGAGGCGATCATCCAGCAGCTTGAAGCTGTCCTGCACGTATGCCTGTTTCGTGGTGATCAGGTACTTCTGATAGAACAGGCGGCGATTGGGGTCGCTGAGATAGTTATCGTCGTTGACCGGCCCGGTGATCCAGTAGAAGTTGCGCTGCACCGAGTGGTGGTTCTGCTCGTACCACACACCGCCTTCCAGGTGATGGCCGCCCAGATCCCACGTAACGGATGCGATGGCACCGTTGCGGTTGATGGTGTAGTTGGTGCTGCGGATGGAGATGGGTACTTCCTGCGGCGTGCCCGGATAGGACGGCTGACCCGGTGCCCACCAATGGCCCTGACCAGCATTCTCGTGGTGATAGACCTGCGTGTGGACCGTCACCGTGTCACTGGGGAAGAAATCGCCGGCGAGGTAATACAGATCATCGCGACGCAGCGCGCGGCTCTGATAATAGGCGTCGTCGATGTTGTCCACGCCGCCGGAGAACGCACAGCGCGGATCACGTTTGCCGCCCTTCGTGTAGATCGGCGCGCAGTACGCCGCGGACACGGCACGCTGCCAATCCGGTGCGTAAAGGTTCCAGTCCCAACCGAGCCCGCGCACCATGCCGCTCTTGGACAGGTACGTATAGTCCGCCTGCGAGGTACGCGAGGTGTTGGCAAACGCCGTGATCTTGCCGCCGTCGAACTGATACACCGCCTTGCCGTTGAACTGCTTGGTGGTGGTCGGCGAATTCGGCGGCGCCCACATGTCGGCGGTGGCGCGAATGCCGGAGAGATACATCGAGAAGCCGTGGTAATCGCCGCTATCCAGGCGCAGATAGGTGCGGCGATTCTGGTCCGTGCCAATGGTCTGGCCGAAGCGGCCGCCAAGTACCATGGCCGGGTCGTCCGAGAAGTACTGAATGGTGCCGCCGAGATTGCTGGTGGACGCCGTGCCCAGACTGCCGATGCCCGAGGCCAGCTCCACGCCGCCGAAGTTTTCGGCGATCAGCGCGCGGCTGATGTTGAGGCCGTTGTAGTTGCCGTAGGCGTTGTCACCCAATGGCATGCCGTCCAGCGTGTAACCAAGGCGCACGGTGTTGAAGCCACGCAGGCTGATCGTTTGCGATTCTTCGTTGGCGCCGAACGCATCGTTGGACTGCACGTTCACGCCGGGAATGCGATTGAGTACCTTCTGGATGCTGGTGCCTGCCGGCAACACCTTGGTGTCCTGCACAGTGACGCGTTGCACCTGGCGGGATTCACCCTGGCCGATCACAGAAATGCTTTCGAGATTCTTCGCGCTATCCACCGAGGTGGCGGCGTCCGCTGGCTGACTGACCTCAGCGGCGTGTACGCCGGGCAAAAGAACGACCAAGGCCGCCGCAACAGCGGCAGCGAGCATGTGCTTCTTCATTGAGCGGGGAACTCCTGGGGAAGGGACATCTGCACGGAGACGGATGTCCCTCCATCCTGAAGCTGCCGTATGAAATTTCGTTTACACGAAAATTTCACGCGACGAAATTGCGACGCTGGCCGTGACTATCGGGCTGCCGGAGCGGAGGTCTGCTGCAACCACGCCTGATACGTGGGTCGATCCACCGGCACACCGTCGGCGTTGCAGCTGCCGAGTTTGCACAGCTCATCACGGATCAGCTGAGTGTGCTGCACGATCACGTGGAAGATGGTGTTCTGCTCCATCTCGCCATGGAATGCCGCCGCGCCGGGCCCGTTTGCGAAAATCGCCACGTCCTCGCCACCATGCGTTTCCGCCTTCATCGGCAGAATGGATTCCTGCATGTAACTCGGATCGTTGGTCTTGGCCTTGGCCAGGTCCGGGCGCCCCTTGGTGATATGCGAGTAGTCGTGTGCCACATGCGGAAACTGCTTGCTGCCTTCCGGCTGCGTATCGCTGGCGCCGGTGTAGCCGGGGCCGTTGGCGAAGCCCAGCGTGGTGTACGGCTTGCCGGCAGCATCACGCGCCATGCCCGCACCACCTTCGTCGTCGTAGCTGTCGGTGTGGCCCTGCACCAGACCGAGGATGTCGTTGCCGCGCTTGGGATAGCCGGCAAACGTCATGGTGTGGCTGTGGTCCGCGGTCACCACGATCAGCGTGTCACGCGGGTCGGTGTGCTGCAGCGCCGCCTGCACCGCGTCGGCGAAGGCGATGGTTTCATCCAGCGCACGGTAAGCATTGCCGGCATGCAAGGCGTGATCGATACGGCCACCTTCGACCATCAGGAAGAAACCGTTCGGATTCTGCTTGAGCACATCGATGGCGCTGGTGGTCATCTCCGCGAGGCTGGGCTCATCCAGCTTGTCGTTCACACGCTCGTGTTCGTAATTGAGGTGCGAGGCATTGAACAGGCCAAGCAGTTGCGGCGTGCGCGAGAGATCCAGCGACTTCAGCTGCCGCCCACTCCACACATAAGCGCCCTGCGGATGCTGACGCTTCCACTCGCCGATAAGGTCACGCCCATCCAGGCGCTGGCCAACCTTGCCTTGCTCCACCGGATCGTCTTCGCCAGCCACCATGAACTCCGTGCGCCCGCCGCCCATGGCGACGGTGAGCCCGGAGGCGGCAGGGAAGTCCACCAACTGCGCGGCGAAATCCTTACAGCCCTGCGCCTTGGCCTCGGCCGGCATGTCGGCATCCACTTCCCAGTTGCGTTCAGGCAGATGGCCATAGGTCGCCGCCGGCGTTGCATGCGTGATGCGCGTGGTGGTGATGGCGCCGGTGCTCATGCCGGCCGACGCGGCGAGTTCCAACGTGCTCACCAGTTCTTGCCCACGCGAGGCTGCGCAATCCTGCCGGCGCGGTACCTGCGATACGCCGATAAAGCCGCCACGCGTCTTCACACCGCTCATGATGGCAGTCATGGTGCCGGCGGAATCAGGCGTCTGCTGATCCGTCTCATACGTGCGGCTCAGCGCGCTGAAGGGAAACTTTTCGAAGCTCAGGCGATAACTCTCGCCATCCACACCCTTGAGCTGTCCCGCGCGCACGTGCGCAGCCGCGATGGTGGTAAGGCTCATACCGTCACCGAGAAATACGATGACATTCTTCGCACGCTGCCCATGGCTGCCCGATTGCGCTGCCAGCTGCGACGCTGCCGCCGCACCGCTGCGGAACCACCACTGCGGCGTCTCCCCATCCGGTCGCTGGATGCTGGGCACGTCGATGGACGACGAGGCCGCTGCAGGCGACTGTTCCGCCTCGCTGGCGCACGCGCCCAACAGTGAAAACGAAGCAAGCAGCACGGCACGGCGTGCCCGCGACGAGTGGAACATCGGCAACCCCTTTTTCGATGAAAGCGCGCAAACGAGCCGCCGATCATACCGGCGCCGCAAGAAATTGCTGTTACAGAAGCCGGCACCTGCCGGTGCTAGCCTGCCGCCATGAACTGGCGAGCGCTGCTGCCATGCATCGGCCTGCTGTCGTGGGTCGCGCTGGCCGACGACCGCACCACCGCACCGACCGGCCTGCAGGACAACGTGGTGTTCTCCCAGTACGCCGATCTCTCCAGCAGCGCCGAACTAATCCGGCGCCTGGTCAGCCCATTGAACGCCTGGCGCCTGCAACAGCACGCGACCACCACCGGCATTCGCCAGCAAGCCATCGACCTCACCCAGGAGCGATTCGCCCTCTACGTCCCGCCGCAGTCACCGCCAAACGGCTACGCCCTGCTGGTATTCGTGCCACCGTGGAACGAAGCGAAGCTACCGCCCACGTGGACGACGACACTCGACCGTCACGGCGTGATCCTGGTCAGCGCCGCCCAAGCCGGCAACGACGCCGACCCGCTCGACCGCCGAGAACCCCTGGCACTGCTCGCCGCCACCAACGTGATGGCGCGCTACCACGTCGATCCACAACGCATCTACGTGGGCGGCTTCTCCGGCGGGTCACGTGTGGCCTTGCGCCTCGCACTCGGCTACCCGGACTTGTTCCGCGGCGCACTGCTCAACGCCGGCAGCGACACCCTGGGCAACACCATCCCACTCCCGCCAGAGCCGTTGATGTCGAAGTTCCAGGAGTCAACGCGACTGGTCTACCTCACCGGAGACAAAGACACGGCAAGGCAGGATGCGGACCGACAAAGTCGCCAATCACTGCGTGACTGGTGCATCACCGATGTCGATACCGAAACCATGGCATGGACAGGCCATCAGTTGGCTGCTGCAACGGCGCTCGATCGCGCACTGACGTCGTTGGACAAACACCACACGCCTGATGCCAATGCACTCGCGGCGTGCCGTGCCCGCATGGCTCGAGAACTTGATACGCAGCTCGACAAAGTGCAGGCCTTGTTGGATAGCGGAAGGGCTGATGATGCCCGTCGCTTGCTGGAGACCATCGATGTGCGATATGGCGGACTTGCAGCACCGCGTAGCGTAACGATGGCGGAGCGTTTGCAATCGCACTAATTCGCTTCGTTATTGGTGCGCTCCAGAAACGGCAAAGGAACCTGAGCGTTCACTGGGACAGCGGTCATTATGCAATGGTGAGGCGAGCACCCGCCCCTCACCCCAGCCCTCTCCCCGGAGGGGAGAGGGAGAAGTGTGGCGCATCGCAAAGTTCCGGCGCGCAATGATGTGCGCGAACGCTTTAAGTCCTCTTCGCCTTGGCGCGTTGCGGTGTAGCCATACCGTATGTCGTGCGATCGTGACGATCCGGGCTTCGCGGACGGCAAGGCTCGTATCAATCACGACGCTAAGGCAGCCCCCGCTCTGAGGCCATTTTCTTTGGGTTACTTTTCTTTTGGGCCAGCAAAAGAAAAGTGACTCGAGCGCCGGCAGGGGATCGAAACGCCCGCCGCGTAGGCGGCACGCTGGCGGCCGCGGCGCGTTCAAAGCGGAAAGCAAAGTCACTGGATGACCAGCCATTCGGCTGTTGAAAAGCGCCTCCCGCCTTCGCGGGGATGACGGTGAGGGGAATATGCGTTATCGCAAGCACTCGACCTTTACCCCCTTTCCGGGGCTCATCCCAACCCTCTCCTCGCTCCTCAAAGCCGCGGCCATCCATGGCCGCTCCCCGCGTGCCCCACAGGGGGAGAGGGAGCACAGAACCCCTACGTCAACGACGCCACCTCAATCCGCCCCGCCCTCGCCGCCCTCACCATCGCCTCATGATCCCGCTCATTCTGGTCCGCATAAGCCACCGAGAACGACGCCATGGCATCCGCAAACGCATCACTTTTTCCGAGATACGCCGACAACAACACCGCATCCCCCGAGCGCGCATGCGCCCGCGCCAACGCATGAGCGCACAACCTGCCGTAGCGCCGCAGTACGGGCGCAGTCATAAGCTCCACCTGAGGAGATATCTTGGCGTCCCGCAATTGCCGTAGATAAAAGTGGCGGCGCGGACCTTCCGTCCAACCAAGGAACATATCGCTCGCCGATTGCATCAGGCGCTGCCCGATCACCACACGCTGCCCTTGGTGCTTGTACGGGTTCTTGCCAATGAACGGGTCGATTACCGATGCACGCGCCTCCTTGAACTGCAGGAACAGCGGGTCACCACTGCCGGACACCATCAGCAGAATGCCGCAGTAAGTGCCCACACTGCCCACACCAACCACTTTGACCGCGGCGTCTACAATCTCGAATCGGTCAAGCAATACGCGTCGCTCCGGTGACAGCGATTCCCGGTAGTCGGCAAATGCCTTCTTCCGGTCTTCCACACCCACTTCATCTTGCAGCGCCTTGTCGTGATAGATCAGCGGCGGCTCGTCCTGAATTTGCGGCGGCGACCCGCCCGCCACGGTGAACTTGATGAACTCCTTGGTGTGAGCGGTGTGCTCCACTGCCTTCTTCACGTTCTTGATGGCGAGCTTCTTCACCTGCTCGTCCTGGAGATGATCAATCACATCCTCCAGATCGATCTGGTCGTACCAGGCTTCGAGCAGAGGCATCTCCGCGTAGGACGTCATGTACGACTGATAGGCTGAGGCGGCTTCCCAAGCTGTGGCCTTGGCATCACTCGCATTGAATCCATTCGAGCGCGCCGCCACCACCAGGCTCGCGCACAGGCGCTTTACGTCCCACTCCCACGGCCCCACGGTGGTTTCGTCGAAATCATTGATATCGAATACCAGCTTGCGCTCCGGCGTTGCAAAGCCGCCGAAGTTCACCAGATGAGCGTCGCCGCAGACCTGCAGAAGCACATCGGTGCGTGCGGTACTGGCAAGGTCGCTGGCCATGACGGCGGCGGCGCCTCGATAGAACGCGAACGGTGAAGCCATCATGCGCGCGTAGCGAATCGGCACCAGCTGGGCCACGCGTCCCTTCGACGATTCAATCAGGATATCGACCGGATCCTTCCGGTTCTTCGGCGCCTGCCAGCCTCCCAATGACTTGCGCGGACAACTCTCGCGCAGCGCCTTGGCCGCGGCCTGCCGCTCTTCTGGCCGCTCGAGCATCGTCCCTTGCGCCAAGCGCCCGCCGCCTGACGACGTTTTGGACTTTGGCGTGGATTTCGAAGTGGCCTTTGGCTTGGCCTTGGCCGCGCCCTTGGGCGGCCGTGGCTTGATCACCTTCGGAAGCTGCTGCTCAGCCGGGTTTGTCGACATGGTTCCCACCTCACGTTGCAAGGCCATACCAGCGTCATGGAGCGTGTAGCCAGACTTTCATTTGACGCCTGTCGACAGCAAAGGGGAACCGCAAATTTACGTAAGAAAGCAGCCCAGGCCTGCGTTTGCGCCCTGGTGCCGAGGCGGCCTGCGTGTGTAGCGGCCAGCAGCCCGTTCGTCTTCACAATTTCTTGGCGTAACCCTCGAGCCGAAAACGCATCCCGGCGCTGGGCGACGTTTTCGTTGAGGACAGGCGGGTCCGGCGACCTCGAGCTCGCCCCGATGCCCACGCGCGCACAACCTCAGTTCACAAGCACGGCTTCGATATGGGCTTGCGCGCCAGCAGTGGATGCGTGGATCAACGCGGATACTTGCCGTCCCAGCACCAAGGCGAAATCGTCAGAGCTGATGCGTCTGGGAGAAGTCAGCCAGGTGCGAACGCCAGCGATCAGTGCTTCCGCAAGCATGGCGCTGAGCAATGCCACTGGGACCAGCAGACGCCCCGGTCGGTGCAGACCACGTGTGCGCAAGTGGGCCTCGATCCGTGATGCGAGCGCGGCGCAGACCATAGGATGCACATCTCCAGTGAGCATGGCGATGGCCACATCGCCCGCCCAGACATAGTGGTTCAGTGCAGGTACGACGCTGGACGCGGGTTCGCCCTCCAATGCCAAGCGGCTCAATGCGGTGACCCGGCCAGACATGCTGTCCTTCAGCAGTGCATCCTTGTCCTTGAAGTGCATGTAGAAGGTGGAGCGCGCCACGCCCGCACATTGAGCAATGTCTTCGACGGTAATGCTCGCGTAGGGCCGGGTAAGCAGCAGCTTGGACAGCGCCTGCTTCAGTGCCGTGCAACTGCGGTCAATGCGTTGATCCATGGTGCTCCCCGAAGATGCTCGTCGCCCTGGGTATGGACCCATCATGCGATCGCGCGAAGCGGCCTGGCAATATCGGACATTCCGGCGATTTCGTCCGACAACGCCACCGGGCCAGCCTTTAAGGTCAGGCCACCCCAATGCCGGAGCGACCTGATATGTCCGTTGCGATCCATCGACCCGAGCCAAGCGGCGACCTGCGCACGGCCGGTTGGCTGTTGGTGGTCATGCCCCTGTTGTCGTTGTTCGTGCTCGCGCACCACCCCACCGTTGCCGCGCACAACGTGCGTGAAGCGATGCCTCAGCTTGCCGGGATGGCGTTATCCGCGCGGGTCGTCCACGGCGCACTGATCGCCATGCAGTGCGCGATTCTGTGCGCCCTGCTTAGCTGGCTGGTGTCGCGAAACCTGCTGCGTCCCGTACCGCGGGGGGCGGCGATCATGCTGCTGCTTGGCACCGTGGGGGTCATCGGTGCGGCGCTGGTGGACGGCTTCGTCACCGGTACGCTTGCCACCTATCCGCACGATGGCGACCCAAACCTTGTCATCATGGATCAGCTGATACGTTATTCCATGACCCTCAATCAGGTGCTCATTGTGGCCGGCGAACTGGCCATGTCCACGGCCATTGCACTGGTATCCATCGACCTGCTGGCGGTCAAAAGAGGTGGGCGCTGGGTCGGCGGTTTTGGTCTGGTGTTGGGTGGCGTTAGCCTGGTCGCGCTTCTAAGCCGACTGCTCGATCTGCACCTTCATGGCATGCAGTTGCTGTTCGCCATGCAATCGCTGTGGATGCTTTCGCTGGGTGTGCTGATGCTTCGCCCTGCAACTCCCGCTGCATACGTTGCAGGCGACAACTCATTAAGCGCGACGGGCTGACCCGCCGAAGACCGAAGGCTTCCTAGCAAAGCTGGCGATGTTCAGCTCCCTTTCCAGAGAGAGGTGACAAGGGCTCCGCACCTCGCGGAGCCCTCACCTCATCGATGGCGCCCGTGCACCATCGACCGTTGAACGGAGGGCCAGCCTTAGTGGCCCTTGCCGTTGGTCTTGGTCAACCCTTTGCCGTGCGACTTGTCACGAGCGACATCGCGCACCTGCGGACCCACCTTTTGATCGGCGGCCTTGGCGGACTTGGCCTGGGCCGATGCGGCGTCGCCATGCATGTCATGGTTCATCGGCATGCTGGCCGGCATGGATGCGGCATGACCGCCACCGCCGCCGTTGCCGTGCTGCGGGGCCGCCATCAGCGGCATGGCGAAGAGCGAGGCAAAGAGTGCGAGCGGAATGAGATGGCGCATAGCGATACTCCAGCAGCAGAGGAGGTGCTCGAAACCATGGCACAACACGTGATACCTGCGATGAATGAGTCGGTCATGTTGCATAGCGGTCGACATCGCCATTCAGCATGTCGTCGGCCAACGTCAGCCCAATGAAAGATCGTCACGGCGGTGACACCTGAAATATCGCGCACCGCACTTGTGAGTCCGCATGAGCAGCGCAATGATCCGGCGACACTTCGGTCCCCAACGGAAGGCGACAGGCGATGACTTTCAGCTGGCTTGCGGCTCATCCGAGTGATGCCACTGGTTTCGGCGCAGCAGTTGCTCGTGAACTCTTGCGATGGAAGCCATCGATACCGCTATCGCAGCGTCTCTGCTTGCCGCACGCATGAACGCCGAACCCCAGGTCACCGAAGTTCTTGCGCGTGTCGCCCATGGTGACCCCAAGGCATTCGATGTGCTGATTCCACGGATCTACGCCACGCTGCGCCAGCTCGCGAAACGCCAACGCGCGCGTGAAGATGCCCACACGCTCGAAACGACCGCCCTGGTCCACGAGGCCTATCTCAAACTGGTGACGCAAAGCGGCGCTGCGTTTGCTGATCGCGCACACCTGTATGCCTATTTGAGCCAGGTCATGCGCCATATTTTGGTCGACCACGCACGCCGCAAGAAGGCACAGAAGCGTCAGGCCCCACCCATGACGGCGGCCGAGGACAGCTCGGACATGATCGACGTGTTGGCCATCGACGAGGCGCTGACCCGCCTGGCCGCCACCGACCACCGCCTGGCGCAGGTCGCCCAGCTGCGGTTGTTTGCCGACCTTTCGAGCCCGGAGATTGCGGCCACGCTCGGCGTCAACGCGCGCACGGTGGAACGGGACTGGTTGAAAGCGCGAACCTTCCTCTCCGCATGCCTGATGCCGTCGTCCTGAGCCCGTGTCGGTCACCGTCGCGTAAATACGCTATGAAAGACATGACGCACCGGATTCACGCACAGCCATGATCACCGAGTTTGCCCAACGTTGGCACGAGATCGAACCGCTCATCGACGAGCTGTTCGAGGTGCCTGCTGCCGAGCGAACCGACTGGCTGCACCAGCATTGCAAAGACGCCACCCTGCGCAAGCTTGTTGCACAGGCGCTGGACCACGCCGCCAGCAACCAGGCACTCGAGCGCGGCATGACGCAGTGGCTGCCGGCCTTGGTCGATGACCCGCCCGATGCGCTGCCTACCGTCGCAGGCTATCGCGTGCTCCGTTTCGTTGGCGCCGGCGGCATGGCCAGCGTCTTCGAAGCCGAGCGCGCACTGCCGGGAGGGCCGCAGACGGTGGCCCTCAAGCTGCTTCGCATCGACGTTCACGACGTCGAAGAACGCGGACGTTTTCTGCGAGAGCAGCGCATCCTGGCGCGACTGCAGCATCCGCATATCGCGCAGCTGCTGGACGCTGGGTTCTCGCCTGCGGGCGCGCCGTTCCTCGCGCTCGAATTCGTCGCTGGCGAAGATATCGTCCGGCATTGCGATCAACATGGCCTTGGCGTGCGCGAGCGCCTCGCGCTGTTCACCGACGTCTGCGCTGCCGTTGAGCATGCGCACCGCAGCCTGATCGTTCATCGCGACCTGAAGCCGAGCAACGTACTCGTCGGTCCCGACGGCTGCGTCAAACTGGTGGACTTCGGCATCGCCAAGTTGCTGACCGGCGACAGCGAGCGCACCCGCACCGAGGCGCGACGCCTTACTCGTTCATATGCAGCGCCCGAGCAGTTTTCCGGCGATGCCGCCACCACGGCCATCGATGTGTACGCCCTCGGCGTGCTGCTGACCGAGCTGCTTTGCGGCCAGCAGCCGCGCCGTATGCACGATCAGGCCGACCGGGAGGTTCCGGGGTTCGACAACAAAGCGTTGCACAAGAAACTCGGTGCTGACCTTCACGCCATCGTGAAGGAGGCTACGCGCCAAGACCCCAATCGGCGCTACGCCAGCGTGTCGGCACTGAGTGCAGATATTCAGTGCTATCTGGACGGCAAGCCACTGCAAGTGCGAGCGGATACCTTGGCCTACCGTACCTTCACGTTTGCGAAGCGGCATGTGTTTGCCGTTTCATCCGGCGTGGCGGCCACGCTCATGCTGGCCGGCGCCACGGTCGTAGGTCTGCACGAGGCGCATCTCGCGCGGCGCTCCGCTCAGGACGCGCATGCACAGGCCTTGGCGGCGGAGGGTGAAGCCCGCCGTGCGGATGCGCTGAAGGTCTTCCTCGAGGGATTGTTCGACAGCGCCGCGCCGGAAACCAAGGGCACAGAAACCACCGAGAAGCTGCTTGCACTGGGTCGTGAGCGCGCCGACCACGATTTTGCGATGCAGCCTGCACTTCGCATTGAGATCATCGCGCTTATCGGCGATCTCGAACGCCGCAGCGGCCACCCGGATCGCGCACTCCAGCCGCTTGAAGAAGCCGCCACGCTCGCCAGGACGCAATATGGCGCTGCGGACCGGCGCACGCTGCATGTGGAATATCTGTTGGCGAAGGAATTCGACGAGCTTGGTCGCGTGCACGAGGCGACCACGCGATTGCAGAACGCCGTCGCAGCGTACGAGGCGGCGTCCAGCCTCCACGTCCCTGAAGAGATACAAGCGCTGGCCTGGATTGCCGGCCTCGATGAGCGCAGTGGCGATTCAGCCCATGCCATCGAGATCGGAGAGAAAGCCGTCTCGCTCGCGCGCCGCGTGTTGCCAGACGACAGCGATGCATTGACCGAGGCCGTCTTGAACTTCGGCTGGCTCCTGATGGACGCGGGCCATCCCGATCGGGCCGTGCCACTGCTGCGCGAGGCCGTGGCGCGCAAACGCAGTCATCTCGGTGCGCGGCACGGCGATGTGGCCGATGCCCTGGCCCTGCTGGTTCAGCCGCTAGCCCAGCTCGGTCACTATGACGAAAGCGAACAGCTACTGCGTGAGGCCGTCGACATCGACAACAGCGTGTACGCGCGCCCCAGCGCCCACACCGCGTGGCATCTCAACGATCTGGCCAATGTGCTCACGCAGGAAGGCAGACTCAACGAAGGCAGCGCACTCTACGCCCGTTCCTTGGCGATCTCCCGGGCCATCGCGCCTGCGGCTGACCTCACCGAGGCGGTGAGCATCGGCAACGTGGCGCGGCTTCATTACGCACAAGGAGACTACGCGGACGCCGAGGCCGGCTACCGTGATGCGATAGGGCGCAAGCAGCGCCTGCTTGGCGCCGACTATGGCGACAATGGGTTCGGCTACGACCAGGCGCGTCTCGCCGAAGTGCTCATCGCGCGTGGACGCCTCGGCGAAGCGAAACCGCTGGTCGCCACGGCCCTGGCGGAAGCGCGTCGACGGCATCGGGACGCACATCCCGATATTGCATTCGTCCTGATGGTCGAAGCCGAGCTCATGGCAGCAAGCGGTGATAACCAACACGCAGCCGAGCTGTGCGGGCAAGCCGTGGCGATATACGACGCGCTGGCCGATCAGGGTGCAGAGAAAGCCATCAGGACGCGTCTTCTGCTTGGCGATCTCTTACAGGCACTCGGTCGCAACAACGAGGCCAGAGCCCAATTGGAAAGCGCCATCGCTGCCACCAGCGCGATGGCGCCGGGTACCAACGTACTCGCAGCGTACGCTGAGGCGGACCTGGCTCGCGTCGACACCGCGCTTGGCGATCACGACGCGGCGAGCCATCTTCGCACTCTAGCCAGGGCGTCTCTTGGCGGCATCGAAGCGGGACCAAACATCGATCGCGACGCCGCGATGCGCCTGCTCGCGCCCCCGCTGGCAACGCCCCGCTCGCCCGTGCCGGTTCGTGGCCAGACAGGCAGCACCTCACGCTAGCGAACCGTGACCTCTCCTTGGCGATGTGAACCCCGCAAGGGCCGAAGATCACGCGACGTTGCACACACTCGGTGCACTATCTGAGGCTCCCCTATCCCGTCGACGGAGTGGATGACCATGTCGAACGAGAAAGAAACCGAGTCCCGCCGCCGCTTTCTGAAAACGGTCAGCACCACGGTGGCCGCTGCCGCCGTGATCGGCAACCTGCCCCGCTTCGCCTTTGCCGCCGATCTCCCGCACCTTTCGGAATCGGACCCGACCGCCAAGGCACTCGGCTATGTGGAAGACGCGAGCAAGACCGCCGACGCCAAACACAAGGCCGGCGACAGCTGCGCTAATTGCCAGTTCTACTCCGGCGGCCCCACCGGCTTCGGTCCGTGCCAGCTGTTCCCGGGCAAGGCGGTCAATGCCAAGGGCTGGTGTGTATCGCATTCGCCCAAGAAGGCCTGACAAGATCAGCCGATCAAGAGCGTCATCATGGACAAGTGATTGCGCGAGTTCATCGACATCGGGCAGAAATTCGCAGGCATGCCAGATACCTGCGCCATCTGAAGAAAGCCCGATGTCGGTGACGAAGGGAGAGGGTTGGCAAATGCCAACCCTCTCCCGTTTTCAGTGCGCCGCTTTCACCTTGGCCGGGTGCAGGTAGCCGTCGTAGTTTACGGTCCAGGTCTGGCCGCCATCGTACGAGTAGTCCCATACCTGATGAACACCATCGGGCAGTGGCGTCCACACATTGCGATGCAATGCCACGCGCCCGTCGTCTTCGACGTGCGTGCCGATCATCACCATCTGCTTGCCCTGCATGCTGCCTTCCATAGTGAGCAACATGCCGTGACTGCTCACCCAGGTTTCATTCCAGACTTTGCGGTTGGCATCGTAGGTATTAAGGCTGGTACCCGTGCCGCCTTCCACGCCGGTCCAGTGCTCGATCAAGGTGCAGCCGTCGTGCGCTACTTCCACACGGTTGTGCCCCACCAGCTTGCCGCCTTCATAGGCATCCCAGTCGCCAGCGAAGAAATCGAACTGACGGTGCGCGGTGTCGGCGCAACGGGGAGCAGCGGCAGCCGCCTTGGCAACCGGCGAACCCAGCCCACAGGCCAGCAACGCAATGCAGATATAACCCATCACTTTCATAAGGCGTTCCCTCAGTTGGCAAAACAAAACAAGACCACGGCACACACGCATGGCTCACTTGTGGCACCCGTGGATCGCCCGCATGCTAGGCAGCCATTAGGACAGTTTGCGTCCTAAATAACCCCAGGGCCTTCGCATGTACCACCCCACCAGCCGTGCACTGGCCGTTCTGGAGTTGTTGCAGGCCCACCGTCGGATCAGTGGCAGCGAACTGGCACGCCGGCTGGATATTCACCCCCGCACCCTGCGCCGGTACATAGCCATTCTTGAAGAAATTGGCATACCCATCACGACCGAACGCGGCCGTCATGGTGCCTACATGCTGGTGCCCGGCTTCAAACTGCCGCCCATCATGTTCAGCAACGACGAAGCACTGGCGCTCGCGGTAGGCCTGCTGGCCGCGCAACGGCTGGGCATGACCCAGGCCAGCACAGCTGCCGCCAGCGCTCAGGCGAAGCTTGAGCGCGTGCTGCCTGAGCCATTGCAACAGCACGTGCGCGCACTTACTGAAACCGTCAGTCTCGATCGCGGCCGCACCGTCCCTGATGTGGATAGCACCCTGCTGATGCAACTGAGCAAGGCTGCTCATTCACGGTATCGGGTGCGTCTGAACTATCGCTCGCCACAGGACCAGCACACCGAGCGCGATGTCGATCCGTTCGGGCTCGGACACCGTGACGGCCACTGGTATCTCGTGGGTCGTTGCCACCTGCGTCGGGAGCTACGTTCGTTCCGGCTGGATCGCATCACTGGTGTTGACTCACTTGCCGTTGGCTTCGAACGCCCGGAACGCTTCGACACGCTGACTCATCTCACCGCCAGCCTCGCCACCCAGCCGCGCACCTATCTGGCCGAAGTGGAGCTGCATACCGATCTGGCGAATGCCATGAGCCACCTGGGCGGCGCCATCGGTGTGTTTGAACCTGTTGATGGCGGTGTACTGATGCGCAGCCAGGTCGACGACCTGGATTGGCTCGCACGTGAACTGGCGCGCCTGCCGTTTGGGTTTCGTGTCAGCAGCCCCGCGCCCTTGCGACAGGCGCTGCAGCAGTTAGCTGACCGACTGACGATGGCCTGAGCCAGGTCGTCGCTTGCGGTGATCTCGCCTCCGAAGCGGGCGACATCACCTCGAAGAAATCCCTTCTTGTCTGTCCCTTGGAGAGAGACCGGAGGCAGTCAGTGACGCACTACCTTCGCTCTCTCCTCTTGGCGTTTCATGACGACCCGATCAGCTTTCAAACGTTGCGGAAGCAGCGGTGGACTGACTGGCAACCACGTTCGATGCGGGCGCCGGCTTAGCCGTGATCATGGCACCGATGGTCAGCACGCAAACCAGGAAGCAAGCGACGAACAGGCCCGGCAGGATGATGTTTTCGAATTTCATGATGGCTCTCCTTGAGTGGGTGGGTTTTGCTTTCACTGGAGATAGAGCAATCGCCGTGCCAACCGCGCGAACCTCTGGAAAACCGCGCTACCAAGCCATTTTCACGCAAGCCACACATGCATATGCACTGTCCGCGGACGATGTCCGGACAAACGGACTTCGGTCACGACACATGGACATCGGCAGATCCACCTGCAGGCTAAATCTGGCCGGCATCCGATGTACGCCGGTGGCGCCACGTGACGGCAACCGCTACTTCCGCCAGCACCAACACGGTGACGACGCCCATGCCGAGGCGGGCCGGATCACGTGCGTGATGGGAGAGGACGAAACCGAGTCCGAGGAACAACGTGTTCCACAACGCATTGCTCAGAATCGTTGCGCTGATGAACGTCCGCGCGCGGATGCCAAGAACCCCGGCGATCAGCGGTACACACAGGCGTACGACCGGTGTGACCTGACCAAGTAGCAGCCACGGAAAGGGTTGCCGACGACAGCGCGCGCTCAGCAGTCGATAGCGTGCGGCGTCCAGACCGCTCTTGCCGCCAAACCGGACGACCCACCTCTCAGTGCGTACGGGGCCGAGCGCATGGCCGACCGCGTACCAGCATAGGGAGGCCAGCGTTGATCCTGTGCTCGCCACCACAGCGGCGCTCAACAGACCTGCCACGGAGGGCGTCGCATACATGCCAAGCCACGTGTACAACAGGTAAGAGGGAAACACGGGCACCAGCTTCTCAACGAACGCTGCCGCACCCATGCCTAACAAGCCACTACCCAGCCACTGGATGAGAATGTCGGACATGTATCGACACTCAAGCCGCGGCGGCGATGATGCTGGGCGGGCAACGCTGGATGCGAAATACCGACGCTGGCGGCAGATTGAACCAGGCTCGCCCCAACGACGTCGCTTCCAACTGCAGGCTAGTCAGTAGTGCTGCGGGTACCGGGCAGGCCAGTCCGTAAGTGAATTGGTACAGCACGCCATCGCCGCACAGACTGGCGAAGGCGCTGGAAAGAATATGGCGCCGGCTATCGCTGCCCAGGTTGAGCATGGGCAGTCCGCTGACGATGGCGCCCGCTGCAAAGCGCTCCGCGCGCGCCCATTCGCCGAATCGCTCGGCGTCCATGGCCAGCACGTGCGCACGAGGAAAGCGTTCGCGCAGACGGTCAGCAAAGGCCTCATCGCGTTCGACCAGCACAAGATGGCCTTCGTGCACACCGCGTGCGAGCAGCGCACGCGTGAAGACGCCGGTGCCCGCGCCGAATTCCGCAATGCGTCCGCTGCGCGCATGCACACAGCGAGTGATCAGCTGGGCCAACGCGCGCCCCGACGGTGCGATGGCACCGACACGACGTGGATCAGCGAGCCAGCGTTGAAGGAACAACCGGGAGTCCTGAAGGATGGCCATGAGCATTCCATAAGTCGATGCATGGCCATCCTTGCGAAACAGCATGGCAACAACATGGCGTCCGCCACGATACGTTCAGTTGAGGTTGGACTCGTCGTGTCGCTGCCCAATGGACACAGCATGTGGTGTGGTTGACTGGGGCGGAAAATCGATACGGAAACACGCGCCACCGCCGGGTTCATCACGAACACAGACACGCGCACCATGTTGCTGCACGATTTCGCGAACCAGGTGAAGGCCAAGACCGGTACCCGCCGACAGGGAGCCCAGGCGGTGGAACGGTTCGAAGATGCGCTCGCGATCTTTCACCGGAATACCTTCTCCCTGGTCAGCCACTTCGAGCGCGAGCGGTTCACATACCCGCAGCGCAATACGTCCATGCCGGCCGCCATGTTGGATGGCGTTCTGCACCAGGTTCGCCAACACGCGCTCCAGCGACAGGCGGTCACCGTTGATCCACAAGGGATGGGCAGCGTCTTCCTGCAGCTCCAGCTCGTAGCCGGCAGCGATGGAAAGCGGCGCGAGATCGGCGGCCACCTGACGCGCGAGGGCAACCAGGTCCACGGGACCGAAGCTATCAACGCGCTGGCGCAAGCGCTCTGCGTCCAGCATCTGCTCGGCCAGCGTCACCAGGCGCGCGACGTCGCCCAGCAGCTGCGCGCGCTGCGGGCCATCGGCAAGCCCTTCCAGTCGCGCCTGGAGAATGGCCAGAGGCGTGCGCAATTCATGCGCCGCATCAAGCAGAAAGCGCTGCCGACGCGCATAACCTTCGTCAAGGCGGGCGAGTGCGGCGTTGACGGCGATGACGAGTGGCCTCGCTTCCGCTGGCACTTGCTCGATGGGAAGCCGCACACCGTGCTGATCCACATCGATCCTTGCCGCATCGGCGGCGGCGCGGTCCAGGCCGCGCATCGCTCGACGCACCACCAGCGGCGTCGCAAGCAACGTAGCCAGCGCCATCAATACCGCAATGGGAAGGCCAAACGCGGCCAGCGTGAGAAGAGCCCCCTTGGCGAGTTGTTGTGCGGACAGCTGACCGCCCGGGCCAGTCATGATCTGCACCGTACCCGCCGCAGTTTCAAGGCGCTTGATGCGTGCAGGAGGGCGTGCCGGATCACCAAGATTCCAGCCCAGCCGGGCCTGCCCGATGGCATCCAGCGCATGCCCGATGCGTGCATATTCCGTCGGTATCTGGCCTTCGCTCAGCCAATGGCCTTGCGCGTCATGAATGCTGTACCACAGGCCAGGTACGTCGCTGCGCAGTTGCGCCAGCGCAGGTGTGGGCCGCAGCGCTAGGGCGCCATCGGGTTCGCGCGTCAGCGCATCACCAAGCACCTCAAGCACGCGGTCTTCCGTCTCCAGTGCGAGCGGGTCGCCGCGCCACCACCATAGACCCAGCAACCCGACCAACAGCAACCCCAGCATGGCGATCTGCAGAACGAGCAGGCGCCGTACCAACCGCCAACGTAAGGTGCCGCTGCTGCTCAAGCCGGTGCTTCCCGCAGCAGGTAACCGACTCCGCGAATGCTGTGGATCTCCACCGCGGCAGCCGCCAGCTTGCCGCGCAGTCGCGATACGTGGGTATCCAAGGCATTGGGTTGCACGGCTTCATCGAAACCGTACACGGCTTCTTCCAGCGAGCTACGCAGCACGGTGCGCCCTTTGCGCTGCACCAGCGCCTCCAGCACCAGCAGTTCACGACGCGGCAAAAGCAGGGGCGCACCATCGATCGTGGCTTCGCGGTGTTCAGTGTGAAACACCAGGCGACCGATCTGCACGATCTCGGTCACCACCTTTCCTGGGCGCCTGAGTACGGCGCGCAGGCGCGCCATCACTTCTTCCACGGCGAACGGCTTGGCCAGGTAATCATCTGCGCCGTGATCCAGGCCGGACACGCGGTCTTCCAGGCCGGCGCGCGCGGTAAGCACAATGACGGGAACGTCGATGTCATGAGCCCGCAGCACGGGCAGCAGGGACAGCCCATCGCCATCGGGCAGGCGGCGGTCCAGAAGAATGGCGTCATGCACCCGGCTTCCCACAGCGGAGGCAGCCGCGGCAACGCTGGGCACGTGATCCACCACAACGTCGTGGCGCGCCAGCGCCGACGCCAGCGCAGCTGCGAGTTCGGCTTCGTCCTCGACCAGAAGTATGCGCATGCGGCCTCCGTGCTGACATGTGCGCCAGCTTGGCGCATGGACATGGCGGCAACCTTGCGTGAGCTTCCGCGAGCAGCGCAAGTGCTGTCCGAGGGCTTCGGCCCGCACTTGATGGCGCCGCGCGTCCACTTCTGGCCCTGCGCGGAGACATCGAGCACGGATTCATGCTGGCTGTTCGTACGTCAGCGATGGGTCGAAAGCGAAGCTTTTTGAATTCACTCGATGGAACGGCGTGGCCAACGGCTCCAAGCAGCACCAAACTACTTGTTCCGCTGCCAGACCTGGGCCATCGCAAAGTTCCCTCTAAGGCAGCCGAGCGCCGTACCGTCACCGCTGCATTCAAAGACGTGGAATTTGACCCCGTCCTGCGTATGGACGTACCAAACATCCGCCGCTTCATCGATGTGCTCTCGCAGCTTGGCGACGAGGTAGGTCAGGTCGGAAACCTGAGCGGCTGTTCCACGGCCCTGTGCGAGCCTCAGGCGAAGGGTGTAGGTTCCAAGCAGGTCCGCGACATGCAGTGTTCGATCATCCTTGCGAACGCTCGCCCCGCCCGTGACGGCAGCGAGCACCTCTGCTTTGTGTGGAAACACGTTGCCCAACGTCAGGCTGCGAGGCATCTCGATCACAAGGGTTTACCTATAGCTCTATGAATAAGTCGGCGCTGGACCGAAACCGAACATCGGCGTCATCGCTCCGCCAGCGCTTGAGCGAATCTCCAGGGCTGCTGGCGAATCGGTCTCCCCGGTCCATGCCATGCTCCCGATGGAATAGGCAGGACAGCGATGAGCAACTCAACGCCTTGGTGCCCAGGAGCTTTTAACATCACGCGGCATCAGGTGGCGTACCGTTAGGTGTCCCGTTACCGCTAGGTGCCCCCATGGAAAAGGTCGATAAGCCGCTTTCGACGGTTGACATTCACTCGATCTACTCGGGAGGCAAAGCGACCCGGGTCGTAGACGAAAAGCAGTCCTTCCAGTCGACCAGCCAGTTCGACCGGGATCCATCCCATTCCGGCCAGGCACCTGAGCACCCTGCCTCGGGCAAAAAGCCCTATCGCAAATAGTCGGCACTCGCGCGTTGCCCTTGCTTGCACTCGGGCCAGCTATCAGGAGGGCAGCGCGTTGCACATGCTGAGGTACACTGCGTTATGAGCAACATGCGAAGTACCGACTTGCCGCGACAAGATGCCCTACCAGAACCGAAGCCGGGCGAGCCTCGCGCACATGGCCCCGCCAACAAGCCCCGGCATGTACGCGCTCATTGTTCCCATTGCCAGGCTGCATGCTGCCGCCTCACCGTCGTGCTGCATTCGGATGACCACATCCCTGAAGACCTCACCACGCTTTCGCCCGAAGGTCTGCGCATCATGAAGCGCAGTGAGGACGGCTGGTGCGTGGCCCTGGATCGGGTGCACATGAACTGCGGCATCTATGACACGAGGCCCTCAGGGTGCCGCCGCTTTGCCATGAATGGCCCCTACTGCAAAGCCATCTATACCGAAGCGAACGGTCCAGCCGCCGGCAGCGAGCGGTGTGCGCCTGCCGCATAACGACTGCTCTCTCAACGATGCCGGCGGATACGCTGCGCGAGACCGACCACGCATAACATCATAAGGGGACGCTCCATTGGCAAAACCAAACTACTCCTTCGAAAAACGCCAGCGCGAAATCGCGAAGAAGAAGAAGCAGGACGACAAGCAGGCGAAGAAGGTCGCGTCGCGCGATGGTGAAAAGACACCGTCGGCCCCGCCCCCGCCAACCATCGAGGACGCCTGAGCTTCGCAGGCGAATCAAGCGTGTGCTGACCCAAGGCTTCACGGAAGCCATTCAGGCAAAAAAAAACCGGCGCATGGCCGGTTTTTTTTCACACGAACAGGGGTACTTAGACCACCTGCACCTGCTCTGCCTGCAGGCCCTTCTGGCCCTGGGTCACGACGAAGGTCACCTTCTGACCGTCGACCAGGCTCTTGAAGCCCGAAGACTGGATCGCGCGGAAATGCACGAAGACGTCTTCGCCGCCCTTATCGCGGCTGATGAAGCCAAAGCCCTTGGCATCGTTGAACCACTTCACCGTACCGGTTTCTGTCTGAGACATGTCTATATCACCTTGGAACAAATTAAGCCGCAAAGCGGCGGATAGGCTGGTCGCAAGGAGGAAGGCGGTACAACGGTGTAGTGAATCTGAGACCTACAACATCGGGCCACGATTCACGGTGACCCCTGAAACTCAGCCCGTGCACGATAGGGCTCATCGCCCCAAAGTGCAATCGTAGTTCCACTTGAGATGCGCTTTTTCGCCCAGCCGTTCCGCCAGCACCCCGTGGATGGGGCAGTCGCCTGAGGCGGATCGTGCCGGCATGGGGTTGCCGTCTCAGTGGGTCAACGCAACACCCCGGCGGGGTGCCCGCAAAGGCGTATGGTGACGCTGAGCTAAGCGTAACTATTTGGGAAATAAGCAGAAAGTTGAACGCGCCTGAACCGATTTAAGGCTCGCTGAGGGCCGCATCGACCCTTGCTACGCCGCCCTCGCGGGTCCATCAGGGGGTTGCGTTGACCGCTTGAAACGGCACTTCCTGAGCGGACCTTGAGTCGCTGCCGACGACTTTCGCCGACCTGAACATCGGCGCATGGCGTTTGCTCCAAACCAGGCAGAGAGGCTCATTGCCGCCGCCATGAGCGGGGCCAAGTCGATCCGTCATGTCAATTTGGCGTGAAATTTTGCCGCACAACAGAGTTTGGAGCGGCCCTGCCACCGGTTAAACAATACGCTGATCCATCCACCACAGATTCATCACGCCATAAGCGCACAGACTCGAGCACAGGGCTTGCGAAGGAGAGTCACGATGGAGGTGGGCGACGTCGCAAAAGAGCCTGTCGTACTCGTGGTGGACGACAGTCCGGACAATCGCTTGTTGCTGTCCGAAATCCTCAAACCCCTTTACCGCGTCAACCATGCCTCCTACGGCGAAGAAGTGCTGAGGGCGGTCGCTGGCCCTGAGAAGCCTGACATCATCCTGCTCGATGTCATGATGCCGGGCATATCCGGCTTTGATGTATGTCGGAAGCTCAAATCGCAAGCAGAGACGCGCGATATCCCCGTGATCTTTCTGACGACGTTGAATTCGACGGAAGACCAGGCACGCGGACTGGCGCTCGGCGCCGTCGACTACATCAACAAGCCGATCAATCCGCCGGTGGTCATTGCACGTGTCGCCACTCATCTTCGCCTCAAGGCAGCGGAGGAATTTCTTCGCGACAAGAACACGTACCTCGAACAAGAGGTTGAGCGGCGCACTCACGAAGTCGTGGCGTTGCAGGAGGCGATTATCCTTGCGCTTACGTCACTGGCGGAAGCCCGTGATAACGAAACGGGAAACCACATTCGACGCACGCAGCATTACGTCAAGGTGTTGGCAGACCACCTCAAGGATCACCCCAAGTTTGCCGAGGCGCTGGATGTAACCACGCGTCGGTTGCTGTTCCAATCGGCACCGCTGCATGACATAGGCAAGGTCGGCATACCCGACAGCATCCTGCTCAAGCCGGGGCGGCTGACGCCTGAAGAATTCGAAGTCATGAAGACACATACGACGCTGGGTCGAGCCGCCATACAGCGGGCTGAGAATCAGCTGGGAAGAGATGTGCCATTCCTCCGAATCGCCAAGGAAATGGCCTACAGCCACCAGGAACGATGGAATGGCAGCGGATACCCGGAAGGCAGATCGGCGGAAGACATCCCGCTCTCCGCACGCCTGATGGCTGTCGCGGATATCTATGATGCGTTGATAAGTCCCAGGATCTACAAGGCAGGCATGTCGCATGCCCAGGCGGTGGGTCTCATCACGGAAAAGCGCGGGGTCGAGCTTGATCCTGACATCGTTGACGCCTTCCTCGACCTGCAAGACGAGTTCCAGACCATCGCCAAGCGTTTTGCGGATGAACCTATGCCCATGAGAGACGATTGGCTCGTCGAAAGCCGGCGCCCCACGCACCCGTCTTGAAGAGCCGCAAGGGGCTTCGTAGCCATGACTGCCCTGCTTGAACGATTGGAGCGCATGGCGTTGCGACGCCGGCTTCAGATCGGTTTTGGCGGCTTGTTGCTCCTGACCGTTTTCCTCGGCTTGTACAGCATCGGTGTGCAGCGACTGCAAAAGCAGGAGATCGATCGACTGCACGAGAAGGACATGCAGGGACTGATCTTCATCGAGGCCGCGAGAACCTCTCTGGGCGACATCGGCCAGAATCTGCGCGAAGCCGTGCTGGTCGATGAGGCACATGAACGCGCCGACGCGCTGCGTCGGTTGGCCGACTCCGAAGCGCTTGAACGCCAGCAGATCACGTTGGTCAAGACGCGCGTCTATCGGGAGGTAACCGAACAGAGCGTCGACACGTTTGAACTGGCCTACGCCAAGTACACGTATCAAGTGGATCTGGTCACGACTGAGCTGAGTGCCTCGACGGCAGCTGCAAATGGCGGGCAGGCTGCGGCTATCTCACAGCTGAGGTCAGCGGCGTTTCGGCGCAGCGATGCCGATGTCAAGGCAGCGCTGACCCGCGTTGAGCAACTCAAGCGTGAAGGCGCCGACGCGGACGTGCTGGAAGCTAACGCTCGCTTTCGCTTTGGTGCGCAATTTACGGCATGGCTGCTGGCTTTGGGCGTTGGCGGCGGCCTGCTGTTCGGTTGGCTTATCAGTCGATCCATTCGTCGTCCGGCGGAAGGTCTCCGGCAGGCACTGGACCGATTGAGCACGGGCGAACTTGACACCGTAGTGCCCTGCACGGACTACCCCAACGAGGCCGGTGACCTGGCGCGAAGCATCGTCACGCTGCAGGGCGAAGCCAGGCAGATGGCCGATCAGCGATGGCTGAAGACGCATGTCGCTTCCATGACGGGCGTGCTTCAGTCGGCCAGCGATATCGATGAGTTGGCAGGCCGATTTCTTTCTGTCCTGGCACCGCTCATCCATGCAGGCCAAGGGGCCTTCTATTGGCATGACGCCTCGTCGGACCATTTGGAGCTGCGCGGCAGCTACGCCACGAGTGAAGCGAAACATCATGTCGCACTTGGCGAAGGTCTCGTTGGGCAATGTGCCCTGGAACGCAAGGCCATTTTGATCAAGCCAACGGCGCACTATTTACGCGTGACATCTGGCCTTGGCGAGGGCGAACCACTGGAGATCCTGACCTTGCCAGTGGAGAGAGGCGATCGCCTGTACGGCGTCGTTGAGCTCGCCCTGATGGCCCCGCTCAGCGCGAGTCAGAGCGGGCTTCTCCACGAGCTTATTCCGCTACTCGCCACGAACCTGGAAATTCTCGAGCGGGCAATGCACACCCGACAGCTGCTGGAAGAAACGAGCCGGCAGGCCGCCGATCTCAAGACCCAGACGCTGCAGATGGAAGCACAACAGCTGACGATCACCGCGGCGAAGGCGTGGTATCGGGGTATTGTCGATTCGGCACCAGACGGCATCCTCATTGCCGACCAACAGGGGCGTATCTTGCTGGCCAACCCCAAACTGGAAGAGATTTTCGCTTACAAAAGCGGCGAGCTGACCGGCATGCAAATTGAGCGCTTGGTTCCATCCGCATCCGGGAGCGCGCATGTCCATCTTCGCGACCAGTTTTTTTCCCAGGGCGTCAGTCGCCAGATGGGCGGAAGAAACATGGATCTGCACGGCGTCCGCAAGGATGGCTCGGAATTCTCGGTGGAGATCGGCCTTTCATTTCTTCCGGACCTCGAAGGTCGCGGCCGATGCATCTGTGCGTCTGTACGCGACATCAGCGAGCGCCGCGCCATGGAAGCGGCCGTTCTCAAAAGCGAAGAACAGCTTCAATACATCCTCGACAGTAGCCCTATCGGCATTGCGGTGGCGACCAAGGGGCGCATTCGCTTCGCCAATCCTGCATTCATCAAGGCGTTTGGCATAAAGCCTGGTGAAAGTACCGCCCGCATGTACGTCAACCTGCGCGAGCGCGAGCAGATCTGGGAGACCCTTGGCACGAGCGGCATCGTTGCCGATCGCGAAGTGCAGATGTACGACGGCCAACACCGTGAACGCGACATGGTCGTGACCTACCTGCCAATCAACTATGAAGGCGAGCCGGGCGTACTCGGCTGGATGCTGGACATGACGGAACGCAAGGCGGCACAAGACGCCATGCAACGCTCAAAAGATCTGGCCGAGGAAGCCACGCGCGCCAAGAGCGATTTTCTGGCCAACATGAGCCATGAAATTCGCACGCCGATGAACGCCATCATTGGCATGAGCCACCTCGCGTTGCAGGCCGGTCCGGATGCACGGCAACGCGGCTATCTGGAAAAGATCCACCGATCCGCCGACAAACTCCTTGGCATCATCAATGACATCCTCGACTTCTCCAAGATCGAGGCGGGGCAGTTGCGTCTGGAGCGCGTGGAGTTTCGGCTGGACGATGTACTGGACGAGCTAGCCAGCATGGTCGGACTGAAAGCTGAGGAGAAGGGACTGGAATTGCTGTTTCAGCTGACGCGTGACGTACCTACCGCACTGGTCGGCGATCCGCTCAGGCTGGGACAGATCCTGCTCAATCTCACCAACAATGCGGTGAAGTTCACAACGCATGGATCGATTGTCGTTGGCGTACAGCAGATATCGACCACGGAGGAAAGCGTTGAACTTCGCTTCCGGGTGAGCGACACCGGTATCGGCATGAACGCCGACCAATGTTTGCGGGTGTTCGAATCGTTCGTCCAGGCCGATTCATCGACCACCAGGCGTTACGGCGGCACGGGATTAGGTTTGACCATAGCACGCCGACTGGTTGAGCTGATGGATGGACGGATCTGGGTCGAAAGCTCAGAAGGCAGCGGCGCGACTTTCTACTTCCAGATTTTTATGGGGTTGCAGAGAGAGAGCCGTCGCCCAGAATCGGACGGACGAGGCACGCTTAGCGGCCTGCGCGTGCTGGTCGTTGACGACAACCCGGAGGCTCGCGCCGCGCTCTCGTCCATGGCAGCGGACCTTGGCATGGTCACAGAAGACGTCGACAGTGGCGTGACGGCACTTCGACGCATCGACGAGGCGCTATCCGCCGGCCAGCCCTACCAGTTGCTCTTGATGGATTGGCTCATGCCCGAGATGGATGGCATCGAAGCGGTGAGCCTTCTTCAATCGGCGCAAGCGACCCATCTGCCGGCAGTCATCATGGTGACCGCCTACGGCCGTGATCGGGCGATGGAGGAGGCGCAGCGAAGAGGTGTCCAGCTTGATGGCGTGCTTGCAAAACCCGTCACGCCATCCACCCTGGCCCATGCCATTCGATACGCACTCGGCTCGGGTGATGCAGCGGATGCGCGACCCGACACGCCGCACGCCACGCCTGAGCATGCGATGGTCGCGCTCAAGGGAAGCCGCGTGCTACTGGTGGAAGACAACGAGCTGAATCAGGAACTCGCACTGGAGCTGCTACGCGGCGCGGGCATGGAGGTCGTGCTGGCGCGCAACGGCCAGGAGGCACTGGATGTCCTGAAGCGCGACCCGCACTTCGATGGCGTCTTGATGGACGGCCAGATGCCAGTGATGGACGGCTATGCAGCCGCGGGCCACATTCGTCACCTGTTGGGCCTCACGGATATGCCCATCATTGCCATGACGGCCGATGCGTTGGAGGGTGATCGCGACCGCGCGCTGGCTGCCGGCATGAACGACCATATTTCCAAGCCGCTGAACGTGGATGCCATGTTCTCAACGATAGCGAGGTGGCTGAAGCCCGAGCCTCATGCTGATGCGGTGGCATTGCCGGTGTTGTCGTCATCTCTGCTGCCCGAACTTCCGGGTATCGATCAGCGTGCCGGCCTGACGACATGCGCGCAGATGATGCCGCTGTACCGCCGCCTTTTGAGTATGTTCCTCCAGAACTATGCCGACTTCGAAGAAGCGTTCGGGACGGCCCGTCGGGATGCCGACGCCAGCGCGGCAGAGCGACTCGCACATACCCTGCGTGGTGCGGCCGGAAACATTGGCGCGATGAATGTGGCAGCACTGGCGGGCGAACTTGAGCAAGTATGCAGGGCGGGCGCGGCAACGGAATTGGTGAATCGCTCGCTAGGCAGATTGATGGAAGCCTTGCGCCCAGTCATCAATGGCCTGGCAGCCACTGACATGCTGCCAGCCGGCTAGTCAAAGCCCGCAAGCGCGCCGAGTTATGGCGCGCTTGCCGCCTCTGAGGGACGCCCGGGTGGCCAAGGCTGCCTTGCTATTCCCATCACTTTACTTTGCGCACAAAGTTACGCGACAGCCCGTCATGACATGACGTAGCCAGACCTTGTGGGCATGTTGCGTTGAGTGATCCACACCATCGAAGTAGCCAGGCGCGTTTCAGATATGTCACAACACGTCGAGCAAGGATGCAACGCAGGCTCTTTCGAGTAGCGCAATTCGTTCCGTGACGCCGTTGTGTAGAAGCGGCTTTTGTTTTGAAGCCATCACACCTTGTCAATAATCCTTCATCGGTGGGCACTAGCGTGGCTTCGCTCGCCCAGTCCTGGGCCGGCTTACCCCCTGGAGACCACCATGACAAATCGTTTTGCTCGGCAGCGTATTGGCGCGACCCTTGCGCTCGTTTTGTTCGGCACCGGCGTTGTCGCCCATGCCGACGATTCATGGAATCGGCGTGACTTCCATTTCTATCCTGGCAATCTCGTGCTCAGCCGCAGCGTGTATGACAACAAAGCCAGCAACGTCCAGGTGGGCACCATCCTGCCGGTGAATTGCGCCAGCACGACGGGCGGTTGCGGCGCCGCCAGTGGCGCTCCGTTCGACGGCACATATCCTTATGTGTGGAACAACGACCTGTACGACGGCAGCTTCGGCATAACGGCGCGCATCTATCTCGACCAGATCACACCGGACGGCCGCTTGATCGATTCGTTGCAGGTTCCAAACAGCCTGCTCCCGACTGCGCCTGAAGGCGAAATGGTGACCAGCTTCAGCTCCAAATCCGAGCTTGCGCTGCATCTTTCGCAGGATCACAAGTACCTCAGCTTCATGGGCTACGTCGCGCCGGTGAATGCGCTCGATGTGTCCAACTCAAACACGCCTGCTGCGGTTGATCCGACCAACCCCGACGGTCAAAGCGTGTACCGCGCTATTGCGACGGTTGATCGCAAGGGCCACTTCAGCTTTACCGAGACCAATGCTTACAGCGGCAACAACGGACGCGCAGCCATTCTTCTCAACCGCGGTGGAGCCGACTACTTCTTCACGGCCGGCAACGCAGGCAACGGCAGCAATCCGCAGCCTGCCGGAGTCGTACTTGGTGCTGGCGCGCAGTTCATCACGCCAGCACACCTGCCTGAGATCGCGCAGCACCCAGCCGCCACCACCCCATTGGCCAGCTTCTCCATCACGGCGCTTGGCCTGAAGGCCGACAAGATTGGCAAGGACGACAACTTCCGCGGCATCACCGTGCACGACAACGTGGTGTATTTCACCAAAGGCAGCGGCGGCAACGGTGTGAATACGGTGTACTTCGTCGATACCACGGGTACGGCGTGTCCGAACGGCGTCGGTGTGCCCGTGGCGGGCGCCGCTCTGCCCAGCGCACCGTTGGGCTACGACGCAAGCACCCTGGCAAGCAACGGCCTGCCGACCAATATGTGCATCCTCGCCGGATTCCCGGCCACGCCGGCGAAGACAGCCAAGCCGCTGTCTTATCCGTTCTCGCTGTGGTTCGCCGACGCCAACACGCTCTATGTCGCGGATGAGGGGGACGGTTACGTCGGCGGCGCCGATCTGTACACGCATGCTGCCGCGCAAACCACGGCGGGCCTGCAGAAGTGGGTGTACAACAGCAACAGCAAGACCTGGTCACTGGCTTACACCTTGAAGGCCGGTCTCAATCTTGGCCAGGCCTATACGGTGGGCGGCTATCCCACGGGCATCAACGCAGTCACCGGCTTGCCGTGGTCACCGGCTACCGATGGATTGCGCAATCTTGAAGGCCGCGTCGATCATGACGGCCGGGTGACGATCTGGGCCATCACATCGACCATTAGTGGCAATGGCGATACGGGTGCTGATCCGAACCAACTGGTGGCCATTCGCGACACGCTGAAAAACAGCGATGCGACCGTTGCCGCACAGGAGCGGTTCGTGACACTTCGCGCCGCCAACTTTGCCGAGGTGCTCCGCGGAATTTCGTTTGCACCGGATCAGGGCCCTGCCGACCGTGACCACGATCATCACTGAGCGAGTGACTGCACAACTCTGATCCGTACCAGGTACCGGCGCAGATGCGCCGGTACCTGGTGCGTAGCCATGAGGGAAGAAGGTCCCTATCGGGGCGAAGGCAGACCATTGGCATGCGCCAAGGTGGCCGGATGGCCACCCTCGAAGCAGGACATTTTTCCATAACTTCTCTCGTCTCTACCTCGCCTCGGCGGAGGTGTCGCAACTAGTTGCGCCATGGACGAGGACTTCGTCGCAACAAAAGACGTTGCGGTGCAGGTACGCATAACGTTGATGCATCGGCGAGTACATTGCTCGCACGGGGGTCGGGAAAGAGGTTGCGCTTATGCCAACCATTCGATGCTCGTTGTGTTGCGCGGCATCGCCTCGCCATCTGCCCTGCCCCTTGGCCTGGGCGCTTTGCGTCAGCTTGTATGGCGGCTTGCCAGCCCTTGCCTTCGCCAACTGCACCGTCGGCAGTAGATCTGCCACCTGCGATGCCTCCAATCCCGATCCCTATCACCAGAGCATTGGCAACGGTTCACAAAACAACTATACGGTGACCATCAACGGCGGCACCTCGACGTCCAACGCAGCGGATGTATTGCTGCAGAACAAAGAGGCTATTGCCATCAACAGTGGCGGTGTCATCAACATTGGCAACTACGCCTCGGTAAGCAATAGCGCCAACGGTGGTGGCGGCCCGAATGGAAACAGCAAGAACACCATCGATTTCAACGCCAACACCACCTTGAACATCGGTATGGCGGCGACGGTCGCAAGCAACGGCAGCATTCCGACGGCCGCAGCGATCAATCTTCGTGGGACGGGCAATACCATCAGCAACAGTGGCCTGATCTATTCGGCCCCCTCGTTTGCGATCAACTTCGCAAACGGAAGCAGTACGAATACAGTGTTCAACCTGGCCACAGGTGTCATCCGATCCACCCATGGCGTGATGGGAGGCACCACGGGTGCCAACGTCCTGTTCACTAACTACGGCATCGTCGATGGCGACCTGACTTTGGTGGGACATCAAGATCAGGTCACGCTCTACACGGGCTCTCAAATCACCGGTTCGCTGCAGGGTGGCGGAGGCAGTGACAGCATCACATTGACCGGTGCGGGCTCGCAGTCACTGCCGGGATCGATCAAGGGGTTTGCAACCCTTACCAAGATCAGCACCGGCACGTGGACTCTGACCGGCTCCATCACTGGCAACATGAGCGTCGATGTGAACCAGGGCACGCTGGCCCTCGTCGGCAACAATTCGGGATTCACCGGCGGCATGGTGGTGGATTCCGCCGGCACCTTGGTCGCTGCTGCCGTAAGCCTTCCTCCCAGCATTACCGATAACGGCCAGGTGCTGTTTAGCCAAGCGAACGACGGCACCTACGCAGGATTGATCACTGGCACGGGCGCCGTCACCAAGAGTGGTGCTGGCATCCTCACCCTGACCAGCAATGAAAACTACTCAGGTGGCACCACCATCAGTGCCGGCGAGCTGCAGCTTGGTGCCGGAGGCGCATCGGGGAGCGTCACTGGCAATATCACCGACAACGGCGCCTTGAGCTTCAACCGGTCGGATACAAGCGCCTTTGCGGGCGTGATATCCGGCAACGGCACGATCAGGCAGATCGGCCCGGGCACGACCATTTTGACAGCCAACAACAACTACACCGGCGGCACGTCGATGGATGTTGGCACGTTGCAGTTGGGCAACAACGGCACGACCGGAAGCATCGTCGGTAACGTGACCGTCAACGGCAGCGGAACACTCGCCTTCGATCGCTCCGATGTCGTTACGTTTTCCAATTTGATTTCGGGCACTGGACTCGTCGCGCAAATCGGCGGCGGCACGACCATCCTGACCGGCACCGATACCTACACGGGCCGCACGACGATCAGCAGCGGCACCCTGCAAGTGGGCGCGGGGGGAGCCAGTGGAACCACGGGAACCGTCGACGGTGACGTAACCGACAACGGTTCGCTCGTGTTCGATCGCAGCGACACGGTTACATACGGTGAAGTGATCAGTGGCAGCGGCTCGCTGACCCAGGCAGGCACAGGCACGCTGGTGCTTACCCAGAACCATACATTCACCGGCCTCACCACGATCACGGCGGGTACGCTTCAGCTCGGCAATGGCGTCGGCGCCGACGGCACGGTCGCGAGCAACATCGTCGACAACGGCGCTCTGGTTTTCGACCATGCCGCCGACTTCCGCTATACCGCCACGATCAGCGGCTCCGGCGTTCTCACGCAAGCGGGCAGCAGCCTATTGACCCTGAGCGGCACCAACACCTATACCGGGGCGACGACGGTGGCATCAGGCCGTCTCAACGTCGACGGCGCCATTGCGAGCAATACGCTAGTCAACAACAACGCCATTCTCGGTGGCATCGGTAGCATTACCGGGGCAGTCAACATCGCGAGCGGTGGTCACCTTGCACCGGGCGACAGTCCCGGTACCTTGCACGTGGCCTCGTTGGTGCTCAATGGTGGCTCACAGCTCGATTACGAGTTTGGCCTGCCCAATATCGTAGGCGGGACCACCAACGATCTCACCGAGGTGGCCGGTAACCTCACGCTGGCAGGCACCCTGAACATCACTGACCTGGGCGGCTTCGGCACGGGCGCCTACCGCGTGTTTGACTACGGCGGCACGCTGACCAATAACGGATTGGCGTTCGGCACGCTGCCTACGGGCTTTTCTTCGAGCGATCTGCAGATCCAGACCACGGTGCCCAACCAGGTCAACCTGATTGTTGCTGCAGGCGGCGTGCCCGTGCAGTTTTGGAATGGCCCAGTGCGGACGGTTATTGGTCGGGCCAATGGTGGAACGGCAAATTGGGACACCGTCACCACAAACTGGACCACAGCGACCCAGAGCAGCATCGCCCCATGGAACGACGGCTTTGCAGTATTCGAAGGTACGGCCGGCACGGTCACGCTGGTCGAGGATGTCCGGGTTTCGGGTATGCAATTCCTGACCTCGGGCTACGTGATCCAGGGCAACGGTTTCAGCCTGGCGGCGGATCCGAGCACCGTCATTCGAGTCGACCCGGGGCTCACCGCAACCGTCAACGCACCGATCATCGATGGCCCAAGCGGCGCGGCGTCGTTGATCAAACGCGACGACGGCATCCTGGTGTTGGGCAGCGCGAATACTTACAGCGGTGGCACCGAGATCAACGGTGGCACGCTACAAGTGAGTTCGGATAGCCATCTCGGCGCCGCCAGCGGGGGGCTCAGCCTGGATACCGGCACCTTGGCGACCACTGCCAACATCAGCTCGGGGCGTCACGTCACTCTCAATACCGGCGGCGGCACCTTTGCGCCCGTCGCCAGCACCACCCTGGCCCTGTCGGGCGTGGTGGATGGCCTCGGCATGCTGACCAAAACCGATGCTGGAACGCTGCTCCTGTCAGGCAATAACAGCTATGCCGGCGGCACCCATTTGAACAAAGGCGTTCTCGGCGTATCCAGCGACGCCAGCCTCGGCTTTGCCAGCGGACTGCTGGATTTTACCGGCGGCACACTGCAGTTCGAAGCCAGCTTCAACCCATCACCGAGACGGGCCGTGACGCTGGATCCGCCCGGTGGAACCATCGATACCCATGGCTATTCCGCAGCATTCACCTCACCGATCAACGGCGGTGGCAGCCTGACCAAACTCGGCGCCGGCACGTTAGTTCTGGCGGCCGATGAAGTCTACGACGGGCCTACCAACATCAGCGGCGGTACGCTGCAACTGGGCAACGGCGGCACCGTCGGCAGCACGCGCACCAACTTCATCGACAACGCGACACTCGCCTTTGATCGCTCCGACACGTTAGTCGTCCCCATGGTCATCAGCGGTAGTGGTGGCGTGGTGCAAGTCGGGCCCGGCATCACCGAGCTCACCGGTACCAATACCTATACCGGCGGCACCACCATCAACGCCGGCACGCTGCAGATAGGCGATGACGGCACGCTGGGAAGTATTACGGGCAATGTCGTAAACAACGCTGCGTTCGACTTCTATCACTCCGACAACATCACGTTTGGCGGCACGATTACCGGCAGCGGCACCCTCACGCAGAATGGCGATGGCACTTTGTTCATCACCGGCAGTGTCGCGGAATCCGGCGCCACCATCATCAATGCGGGCGTGCTCAGCATCGGCAACGGCGTGTTGGATGGCACGGTCGCTACCGATATCGTGGATAACAGTGCACTGGCCTTCAATCGCTCGAGCACGACCTACGCCAACGTGATCAGCGGAACGGGCACGGTGCAGCAATTGGGCCCCGGCACGCTGACACTCACCGGCAACAACACGTACAGCGGTATCACCACGATTACGGCCGGCGCCATCCAGATCGGCAATGGCACGACCACGGGTACGCTAGGCACGGGCGATGTCGTGGACAACGCGCTGCTGGCGTTCAATCGCTCCGACACGATGACCGTAGCCAACGCCATTTCAGGTAGCGGTGCGTTGGCGCAAATCGGCACAGGCACCACCGTGCTCATGGGATCGGGCACCTATGCCGGCCCGACCCTTGTGCAGTCGGGTCGACTTGCAGCGGGGGCGACCAACGTCTTCAGCCCCAACTCGGCGTACGCCGTCGCTAATGGCGCAACGCTGGATGTGCAGAGTTTCGATCAGACCGTCGCAAGCGTCACCAACGGCGGCCTGGTGCGCATTGCGAGGGATCCCGGCGCCGTGCTGACCACGGGCAACTACGTTGGCCAGGGCGGCACACTGGCCATCAATACCTACCTTGGCGGTGACACCTCGCCGTCGGACAACATGGTCATCAACGGTGGCACGGCCACCGGTACGACGACGCTGCTGGTCACCAACGTCGGTGGTCCGGGCGGACAGACGACGGCCAACGGCATCCCGGTAGTACAGGTGTCCAACGGTGGCACTACAAGCCCAGGCGCATTCGTACAGGCTCCCGGTGAGTTGCGTGCCGGCGCGTTCGACTATCGCCTGTTCCACGGCGGCCAAGGCGGCGCGTTCCCGGACGACTGGTTCCTGCGTTCGGATTTCATCGTCAACGAATCCGCTGAGGCACCTCCGATCGATCCCCCGCCCCCCATCGAATCGCTGCCACTCACTCCCCCACCTGGCGTACTGCCCCCCGGCGAGTACCCGATCATCGGTCCCGAGTTGTCCACCTATGGCATCGCTCAACCCATGACGCGCCTGCAAGGTCTCACCATGCTCGGCACGCTGCACGAGCGCATCGGAAACACCAGCGCGCCCGTTCACGCCCCATCAGACAGCGACGGTTGGTTGAATTCCGGCTGGGCTCGCCTGTTCGGACAGCAGGTCGACAATCGCTACGAGAGCTTCACCAATGCGACCGGGCAAGGCTCGCTGCTCGGCCTGCAGACGGGCGTGGATGTGTGGCGCGGAAGTCTATGGCCCGATCATGTCGATGCTGCCGGCCTGTACTTTGCCTACAGCCATAGCGATGTCGATGCGCATGGCCTCGTCACCAATGCGCAAGCCACGGCGTATGTGATGACCCAAACCGGCACCGTTCGGCTCAATGCGTACGCCGGCGGCGCCTACTGGACGCATTACGGGCCCGCCGGCTGGTATCTGGATGCGGTATTGCAAGGCACGCATTACGACGGCACGGCGCGCACATCGTTCGCCCAACTCGCACTCAACGGCTGGGGCGGCGTGGCGTCCATCGAAGCAGGCTATCCCTTCGCGATACCGCTGGGGCCCGACGCGATGGTGGAGCCGCAGGCCCAGGTGGTATGGCAACGTACCGGGCTGGACACTGCCAATGATGGCAACACCGACGTGTCGCCGGGAACAACCTCGGGCGTGTCTGGCCGGCTTGGCGTGCGCCTTCAATGGACGGTTGTCGGCGAAACTGGGGCCACATGGCAGCCCTACGTGCGCGTCAACCTATGGCGCGATGCAGGAGGTCGTGCATCGACCATGTACGACCATATCGAACTCGTGCCGCTGGCGCAGCAGGCGACACGACTCGATGCTGCCGCCGGCCTGACGGCCTACGTCACGCCACGTATGAGCTTCTATGGTCAGTTCGGCTACGCGCATTCCATCTCGGGATCCACCGATGGAACTCGCAAGGGTGTGTGGGGTGATGCCGGATTGCGTTACACGTGGTGAGGAAAGCTGCGTTATCAGAATCCAGCTGACGTGACCCTAGAACAAAATGCCGAACAGCTGCTTCACCAGATCTTCCAGCGACCAGATGGTCAACGCGAGCGGTGCAATCGGTGCGAGCACAGCAACCGCCAGCTGGACGATGGCGTCCCGGGTAACGGGTATGACGCGCATCGTCCGCAGTACTTCGTAGCTGTTGCCCAGATCCGCTAGTGACTGAATGTCGGAACTCCCTACGAACGACTCATCACCGGGTGCACCACCCCGCAACCACTTGCCATCGAATTCGCGTACGTAACCCTCCGCAAGCGTGCCGTATTCACGAAGACCCGTCCGCCTCGCCATGGAAAGTTGAGGTGTGAATACCAGCAGCGGTCCAAAGACCACGCACAGCAGAAACACAACCATGGCTGCGATCTCGACCCTGAACTCAAAGAGAGACGCACCGAGAAAAATAATGCGATTAGCGAGCTGCGCAGCAACCATGGCACCGTGTGCCACCAGCAGCACACTGAACGCATAGGCTGTCGCCGGAAGAAATCCCAGACCGGCAAGGCGATCGGGATGCGTCGGAATAAGGCTGAGCTTGATGCGTGATACCTGCCAGAGAAACCGCGCCCAGATAAAGAGTCGGAAATACCAGCGGACCAAGAGAAATTGAAACAGGGGAAGGCTTACGTAGCCATACCATGTGCCCGCAAGCGAAAGCTTCGAGCCGGTGCTCGACGATGTTCCATACCACGTGTCGGCATTGAGCGCGGTGTAGTGGCGCCATACGACCAGCACGCCGACCGTATATACGATAAGGATCAGCAGCACCTCGGCGAGCACCGAGTTGCGCAGGCGCAACGCCGACGTGATCGCATGATCGAAGCGCGCCTTGGCGTTCTCCGGAATCAAGTTCCGATCCAGAAAGGTCTGCGCAATCGGATGCAGGCGCTGGTTGACGACCACCTCGGCAACAATCAATAAGGGCACCGCCACCAGGAAACGGATGTGCACTTCCATATCCCTGAGGAAAGGCACCGCCACGGCACCGCCCCACAAATGGCTTTCCAGCGCTGAAAGGACCAGAAGCGGCAGCCACGCCAAGAGCGCGATCACAAAGATGCGTTTGTGCAACAGGGACAGCGAGTCGTCGGCCAGGTGTGCTCGACGCAGAAGCTGGAAAAGCGGCCCGCCGAGAACCAACGAAAAGTCTTGCGCGTCGTGCAAGACGCGACGATCGGTCGTGGTGGTAGTCGATGTCATTGGCGATCCGTAGACGGAACTTCGAATCGAATGCTCGGGCCCTGCCTATACAGGATACGCCAGCCACCCACCATCGCCAGTGCATGCCCGCCGGGGGTGGCGGAACCCTGTCGCCCGCCCTGACCTCAGGTGGCATCGATCAGGCCTTGCCCAGCTTGCTGCGCGCTCCATCAGGCTGCAAGATCTCGGCTCCACCAACGTGAGCCTGGGCCAAGATGCAAGATTCGAGCGGATTCCTCTCACCCCTGATCGGAAGTTGGGCCCCGTGGCTTTATAGCGAATCCTGGCTATGGACGGTGATAGGTCTTGCTGGCGCCGGGCTCTTCAGTGCGCGGTTCGTCATCCAGTGGTTGCTTTCGGAGAAGAAGAAGCAGCTGGTAGTGCCGCCCATCTTCTGGCAACTCAGCTTTTGGGGAAGCGCCTTGCAGCTGGTATATGCGCTGCACATCGACAAGCTCCCCATCATCCTGAGCTACGCGTTTCTGCCCTTTCTGTACGCCCGCAACCTGTGGCTACTGAAGAAAACCACCACGGCCCATCTGGACCAGCCGCGCCCGCTTTCCGAGTGAGGCATGCCCACCTAGAGTCAGAGGCGAACGCTTCAGCACGCCGCCCCTGACTTTCTCGCTACATGGATGGCAGCGAGGTCATCAACCCGTTGGGTTGCTCGATAAACCATCGGGTGGAAGTGGCGCCAGGAAGTCCGATACGGGTTCGAGAATCAACTCCGGCAAACTCTCCGCGATCGCCGACCGCAGTTGCTGCCAGGCCTCCGGATCGACGGACGGTCGCGCGAGGCCTTCTGCTTTTGCCGCCGCCGATGGCCACTGCGTGTAGCTATACCAAATATTGTCGGGGCCACGGTGCAAGCGTGAGCCCAGCGATCCTCGCTCGGTCAAGAGCAGCTGCGTGACTCGTGACCAGGCCTCGACGAAGGATGCTTCAGAGCCAGGATGGAGACGCCAACGGTAGATGGCGCAAAAGGCTGGAACAGCGTTTTCCATAACTAGGTCCATCAAAAGTGGAAGTTCTCTCTGCACCGCGGTGCGCGCGGCGTCGGGTTTATCATGCCACTTGCCAATGCCTTCGCATCGGTTTGTCTGCCGCTTGTTTTGAAACGGTACATTGACGGCATGCCGACGAGTCAGTGAGACTTATCAGGCATCGTCAAGGCGATGCTTACTCGTTGCGTGCATACCAGCTATCACGCAGTCGGAGCCGAGGGGTGCTGCGACGGACCAGGTCCGCCACGCTCGGTCCCGATCTATCAGACAAGGGCGCCCTCCATCGTTGGAGGTTTTGCAATGTCTGCATCTTTCACTCATCGTCTTGCCATCGCTACATCGTCCATCATTCCGGACATCCATCCGGATGATGCCCACCTGGCGGCATCGCTCCAACGTCTCGGCATCGAGCCCGTGGCGTGCGTGTGGAATGACCCTGCCGTCGACTGGTCGCAATATGACGCGGTGCTGATGCGCTCCACCTGGGACTATTTTCAGCACTACGCGGCCTTCAGCCAATGGCTGGATGCGCTCCCCGTTCCCACCATCAACAACAAGGCCGTGTTGCGCTGGAATAGCAACAAGCGTTACTTGTCCGAGCTGGCGAAACACGGCGTCGATATCATTCCCACGACCATCGTATCGGCAAAGCATTTGCCACACGCGCTGGCTGCCATGCATGGGCGGGAAGTCGTCATCAAGCCAACGATTAGTGGCACGGCATGGCATACCGTGCGTGGCGTTGTAGGTGATGCGGCGATGGATCAAGCCATTGCGCAGCTGCCGCGAGAGTTTGAATATCTGGTGCAGCCCTACGTACCTGAGATCGTCACCGACGGTGAATGGTCTCTGATCTTCTTCGATGGCGAATACAGCCACGCGGTGATCAAGCGTCCGGCCGACGGTGACTACCGCGTGCAAGGCGAATTTGGCGGCACCGCCCGAGCTGTCGAACCTGATGCGACGCTTGTTGCCAGTGCGAAGCGAGCTCTCGAGGCTTCAGCGGCAATGGGCCATGCCGACATTGCCTACGCTCGAGTAGATGGCGTGATCACCCAGGGCCGCTTCCTTCTGATGGAACTGGAAGTGATCGAGCCCTTGCTTCACCTTGCAGGCCGGCCCGAAACAGCGGAACGTTTTGCCGCCAATTTGCGGAGGCGATTGAGCGCCTGACTGAGTATCGGCAACTCACAAGTGCCCGAGGTGCTGGGCACTATTGACTGCCGGAATGGCAACATCATCACCGATATGCACCACGCTGATCCCGCAGGGCGATGGCTGGAAAAGCCAATAGCTGGACAGCGGCAACCCCGCAAAGTGGCAGAGCAGCACGCGAATCACGCTGTCGTGGGTCACCACGGCAATGGTGTCCTGCGGATGCGCGTCGAGAATGTCGTCCAGCGCATCGGTGGATCTGGCGGCCACTTCCTGCAGCGACTCGCCGCCGGGAATGCGAAATCGGTGGGGCGCCGCTCTCCAAAGGCCGGCTTCGCGCGGCCAACGCTGCTCGACATCAGCCACTGCAAGGCCGCCCCAGCTGCCGTAATCAATATCGATAATGCCTTCCTGCGTGATGCCCTGCAGGCCGAACGGCGCACCGATGGTGCCGGCGGTACGTACGCAACGGGACAAGGGGCTGCAGTAGATCGCGTTGAGCTTCCAGTGCTCTGCAAGGTGGTCACGTGTCAGCTCGGCCTGGTGCTTGCCGTTGTCGGTGAGCGCAAGATCCAGCCGCCCGCGAAACGTGGGCGGTTGAATGCCCGGCACTTCGCCATGGCGAATCAGCAACAACGTGGTCATGCGCGTTTCTCCTTCGTTGAACGGCGGCGCCAGGGTACGCCAACAAACAACCCTGGGAGGGTCCGCAACGCCCCACGCTTCAAGCGATGCTTCATGGGGTGCATGGTAGAGGGTCAACTGGCCTTGCCAATGTTCAGCGGCCACTCGCGTCATGCCGTTCCATGGAAAACGACGGCGGCTGCTTCAGATCGACATCGGACATTCGCGCTCACTCTACTCTCTGGATGTGTCCGCCCTGGAACACGGCGCAAGTTTGGCGCAACGTAAATGCCTGAACGTGCGTCATGGATAACGCATTCATCGAAACCACCATGACCTGACCAATGTCACATGCAATACGTCGGCGGTGCGTGCCAAATACGCTTCGTCCGACGGGCCTGTGGTATTTGAAGAAGCCCGTACGCCGAATGCCAAATAGTCACTCGGGCGCTGCGATGTTCCATGCTTACCCCGGCATGTTCTCAGCGCGGATCCACTCCGCTCTACCCACGACCAGTGCTGTTGCTCAGCTTAGCGAAAGGCACGACAGCTGCCCGTAAAGGCGGCGTGTCGATGCCGATGCTTCTGTGCGCGACCTGGCTCACCGCAATCCACAGCGAAGCAATACCGGAAGACCGCAGGTGCATCCATGGATGAGTCAGGGCTGACAACGGTTAACCTCGAAGAGGCGAGCACCATGCGCGTCGCGGCCGGCGAACGACTTTGCATTCGTCGTCGCCAACCCAACCTGACGGCATGGCTGTGGGCGTTATGCGATCCCCATCACAGCGAGCACTTGTCCGTGCAACACAGTCGTTCGCATATCGGACGCACAACGGTCCGCAGTGGCGACACGATGGTATCGAATCGTCAACGCCCGGTGCTTACATGGATCGAAAGCCCAGTTCATGACGCACGCGCCGCACTGAAGGCCGCCAATGACGATGACTGCGGTCGACACGGACACTACAAGCCCGGCCAGTGTGAGGATCGGTTTCGCGACGTCATCGGATATGCACTGACCGGCTCGGCCCGAGCGCCGTGCCCGTTGCATTTGTTCGCGCGTGACGATGGCGATCACATGGGTGACATGCACGCACCGCAGGCATCATCACCAGACAGCCATATCCTGCTCCGCGCCGAAGTCGACCTTATTATTCTGATGTCGGTCGATCCTTTCCATGTGCTGCATGGTGGCGAGCCCTTTCATTCGACCTATGCATCCGCCGCACAGTTAGAACGGTTCACGCACAGCGGTGTTCGGTCCGGCCGGGCAAACAAGCTTTGCGACATGACGTAGACCCATCCGGCATCAGGTGCTTCATCGCCCATGGTCGACACCGCCACGTCACATGGTGTGAAACGGCGGCCATCCTGTGAAAACGAGTGGAATGCTCCACCCGTCCATTCGTCGCCGACTCGATGCTCCCGCATCAAATGCAAAACGGGCGCGATGGGATAGACCCATCACGCCCGTTCCTGGACGCTTTAAGCAACGATCAGAGCTGTATCTGCGAGATGCGTGTGGCCCAATTGCCCAAGGCACCGCGCGTACCACCGCACTGGAAGAACGGCGGGGTCAGGTACTGCGCCAGCGTGCAGGTCTGGGCGATGTACTCCGACGCGATCCAGATGGTGTTGCCATCCACCGCCGCCGCGCCGTAGTCACCCCAGCGCGGTGCGCTGCCGAAGTACGGGATGCCCGTAAAGCCATCCCACGGACCTGCGCCCGCCTGGGCGATATGCACATCGCCGGCACCGATTTTTGCATCAAAACTGGCGTAACCGGCGCTCGGATAGTCGTTGGGACCCACCACGGTGAACGCGATAACGCCACGACCACTTTGCGTCACGGCCGCCGCGCCGTAGGTCAGGTTGGCATCCGGCAGGGCCAGCGTGCCATTGACAAAGATGTGGCCGGAGTTCGGGTTGATTGCAAAGTAATTGATGCCTGAGCCATGGCTTCCGTCGCTCAGCACCACGTCGGTATCCAACGTGCCCCACAGCTTGCCGTTGGCGTAGGTCACCTGCTGCATGCGCGAGTCATTCACTGCGACGTCGCGCGGCGTCGAGTAGACGATGCTCGGATAGCCGAGATAGACCGGTGCACAGGTGATCAGTGCGAAGCAGTCGCGCAATGGCGTGCTGCCCGGCTTCTGATGGGCGTCGCTGGTTGGCACGGCATATTGCTGCACCGTGAGCGGCGAAACATTCAACACCAATGCCCCGGGCACGCTGGTGATCGCCTGCGTGTTGGACACCGACCACAGCCAGACAGTGGTGGACGTACCCGAGTTGTAGAACACGGCGTCCGAACTGAGGAAGAACTCCGTGCCACCATGCGCCGTGGGGTACTGCCCGCCCGTTGAAATAGCCGGCCACACGGTGAACGCGTTTGCCTGAATGCTCGGGTCACCACCGTTGAACAACACGACATTTGGTGACGGAGCGCCCGACGCCAATGCCTGTTTGTCGATCGCGTAGATCTGCGCACCGTAGAAACCTGGGCCGAACAACGCGAACTCGTTGGTGGTCAGGAAAATGGCGTTGGCATCAGCACCGATATGCGGATAGTCGCCCAGGCAGAAGCCACCTGCGCAACCGTGATCCGGCGTGCCTTGCGTGCCATTGTTCTGCACCGGCAAGTGATAGATGGTCCAGGCACCGGTGGGGTTGGAGGTCTGGCTGACCGCGATATCCAGATGATTGGTGCCAGCCAATGCTGAGGTCGTACCAATGCGATCGAGCGTCAACGCCACCTGAAACCAACGCTGCGTGCCTGCATCGTAGTAGCAGGAAGGGTCCGTGATGCTCGGGCCGTACTGTCCCGTGCCGCGATTGATCGCCGCGGAGTAGCCATAGAACGTGTTGAGATCCACTGGCCCGACTAGCTTGTTGCCCGCGCTGTCATAGATGGCCAAAACGTCGTTGACGCTTTCCATAACAAACCCGTTACCGGTGCATAGCCCCTGATCCGGCGGCTCCACCGAGAACTGGTTACCACCATTGGCGTAACGCTGATCGTGGAAGTTGAGGCCATCGAAACCACCCAGGAGTTCCGGATGCGACTTGGCGCGGTTGGCGTTGCCCATCTTGTTGCTGCCCGCATGTCCATGCGCAATGCTGCGATTCACGACGGGCTGACCGTAAGTCTGGTCACCCCCCGAATCCGACTCCCCGCCGGCCAACGCCGGATCCAGCTCCAGAGCTGTAATCGGTGCGCCACCAAGAGGCGTGGTGGTTGGCACCGTAGTGCCCCCTCGTTGTAGCGTGAGGGTGGTTGGGGATGCACCTAAAGCACATGTTGCGAACGCCATGGCTGCTACTGCAACAAGCAGTCGAGTATGCATAACACTGGTCTCCCGTTCGTTTCGATAGGTGACCGCGCCCCCTGGTAACGCTGCTGTCGGTCGCGCCGACGAGCGTTTGCGCAAGTACGCATATATGAGATATGCGCCGAGGCAACATACGCCCATTCCCGGGTGGTCGCCATCGACTTTTAAGCCGGATGGCGGGGCCCCAAAAGCAGCGCTCCCAAGCTTTCTGTACTGCCGGGTTTTTGCCAACGTTTTGTGAAGAGCAACGTGGGCTGTGTGGGCCCCTGGCTGCCCCGGCGCCCGGCGGTGATACGACACCGCTATCGCTGGAAACAGCCACAAGGCGGGCAAAAAGTATCGGCCATCACTGACAGGTGATATCGCCGCTGTTTTGCTAACGTCGTGCTGTCACTCGCGGGGGCAGAGGTTGTGCTTGGGCGAGTGGCCATGACCCTCGTGTCATGAGGCGCGGGCCGAGAGTGTTAGAGCACTCCCGACCCGCTAACCAAAACCAACTTACGAAGAGTTGATGATGGCTGTCCACGATCATACGACACGCGTCCGCCTGCCACCTGCCGATGGCAGTGGTGCAACGGCGCGCACCGGCGGCTTGCCAGCCCACGGCCTGGCCCCCGTCCACCCTCCCATGCGTCACCCGATGCCCAAGGCGTCTGCGGTAGCAACCACGTTGCGAATGCACCGTGACCGCTGGCGCCCGCGTCGGGCCACCGCGCGGGTACGGTGGGCTCAGCCGGTGGTGCAGCGGGCTTCCGGTGACATGAAGGCCGGCGTTGAGGCAGCACGTTGCTGTCTTGAACACTCGGCCGATGGGTCGCAACACCCACCCACCGTCGCCACCTGACCGCGTTCGATGATCGCCCCCGTGGCGCATCGAAGCTAGGTTCGGTGCGCCATCCTTCGGCGTTCATTGACCTTTGAACAAGGCATTCGCCTACACGATTCAGCGACCGCGCCGAGTCGTCGTTTCGCCGTGCCCGACAGGAAATTCAGCCGTGTCCGAGACCTATCCGATCGTGTTCGTCTGTGGCGCGAGCGACTACCAAAACGCCCTTGTGATGGAGCGCGTGCTCGACACTCACGACATCGCGCTGCTGATCATCGGCAACCGCTCAGGCGCCGACCGCCTGGCAAAACGCTGGGCCAAGCGAACCGGCACCAATGTCGACATCGTGCCTGCCCTGCCGGAGTTTGGTGATGGCCCCGAGCGTTGGCGCGGACTGCTGGTCGCCCTGCTCCAGGCGGATCGCGTGCTTGTGTTTGGCAGTGATCAGGTAGCGCGGATGATCGTGGATGAAGCGCGCAGCCGCGACATCCCAGTCGACACCTTCCAAAATGATGATGGTTGGCGTCCGTTACCTCGCTAGATCTGGCAACTCGCGGCGTTTGCCTGGTCCTTGGCACGTCACCTGCCGCACCAGCCATCATCGTGCGATTGAAAGCCGTCGGTATATCACCCGCAATCTACGACTCTGATTGCAGGTACTCCCCTGGCGAGCAACCCACCAGCTTTCTGAAGTCGTTATAGAAGTGCGCTTGATCGAAATAGCCCATGTCCTGTGCGAGCGTCGCCCATGCAATGGATTCGCCCGCAGTGAGTCGGGTCAGTACGTCGTACACGCGATAGCGTTTGATCACCCAGCGAGGGCTCGCGCCGACGTATCGATTGAATAGTCGCTGGAGCGTTCGCTCCGATATGCCAAACCGCTTGATGAGATGCTCAACGCGTGTGACGTTGGCGTCGTTCGCCACCGTTTCGACGATGCCACAGGCCAGGTCGACGTGAGGGTCATGGGCAGGCAAATGTTCGCACAGGAACGCCGAAGCAGCGGCCACCATGGCGAGATCCTCACCACACGCCAGTACGCGCTGCTCGCATAACTCGGCTCCGGGAAAAACCTGCTCCGCAGGCACAGCAGAGTTGGCAAGGGTGCTGACCGCCTGACGAAAGAAGGGATAGAACGCACCGGGGCGAAACTTGATGCCAAGAATGTACCCCTGGTCTTTCAACTCTCTCGCAAAGCGGGTCAGCTGCACGCCATAGCACTTTGATCGTCCGGGTGCGAACACCAGGTGCACTGACGGATGCGGCAGCACCACGCGGGCCTGAGGTGCGCGCCCTCTGAGATCCCACTGCTCCAGCCAGAAATGTTCGACCCACTCGGCAAGCACCGTGGAAGGCGCATAGCGTGTGTGTCGATAGCTCCCCGGCTCGGGTGAATGACGCAAGACGCCACAGCCTTGCCCAAACGCACCGCGATCTGACGGGTCGCTCTGGATAGATTGCGATGGGTCCGGGTGTCGGCTTTTTCCAATCATCTGCATGCGTCTCGCGATGCAATAGCTGTGGAGTGTTGGTGCCACAAGCAAGGTGCCACGCGGCAGCGCGTAACCCGCCGTGCCGCTCATCCTACTCCCATAGCTAACAGGCGATGATTCTCATGAAAGCAGTGACGATGGTACTCGCGTGGGCGTTTAGTCCTTTTATGGGGGCGACGTTGCTCGCGGCTCCCGCGGAGCCGATGGTGGCTTCTGCCTCAACGGGCATCGGGCCGGAAAAAACCGTCGCGCAAAAATTTGAGGCCTTCAATCGACATGACGCCGACGCCATTCAAGCTCTCTATACGACGGATGCCATGCTGCGCAGTCCAGACCACCCGGAGCTAGCGGGAAATGCAAAGATCGCCGACACCTACCGCTGGATATTCGCGGCCATTCCTGACGCCAAGGACACCATTTCGAGTATTGAAAGCACGGGTGACAACGTTTACGTGCAGTTTGTGCTCACCGGTCACCTGAAAGATGCGCAGAGCAAACCCGTCAACCTTCGCATCATGTCGGTTTATACGGTCAAGGATCACCGCATAGTGAGCGACTCAACTTATTACGATCGAAAGACGCCCTAGTGGTTGCGGCCTAGAGCCATGAGGCGACGCAGGATGGAGCGAAAGTGCGCTTATGCCTGAGTGTGGGCGGTGAGATTGAGCACCCCTTGCTCTTCGTTCGTGGCCGATGACACTGGCGAGCGTTCCGTCAGAACTTACCTGAGTGTTGCCATGTGATTCGAGCCACTTGCGCTGTGGCAGTCGCTTTGTGTTTCCTTGTGGGTAGCGATCGGCGAAGACTTTCGCTTGCATCCCGCCCAGACAGTTCACTCCAAGGAAACAGGCATGTCTCCCCGTTTGCCCATAGGCCTGGCGTTGGCCTGCGCTCTTGCACTTGGTACTGCTCACGCCGCAGATCAACCCACAGGTCCCGAGGCCAAGGAAACGCTGCACGCGCCAGTCAGTCATATCGAAATTCAGACCGAAGACGTTACCCGTTTCTACCAGGTCTACAACGCTGCCGGCGGGCATCCCACCGCAGATCAACTGCAGCGTGACTATATCGACCCGGGCACCGAAGGGCTGCACCACCTTATGAAGGTGCGCAACGTCAATGCGCAACGCATTGCGCAGGCCATCGAGACGCAGCCCGCGCTCTATACAGAGGCAAGGACTTGCATGGCGGCCCTGCCGCGAGTGCGCGAGCGACTCAATGTGACCTTTGACAAGCTGGTGCAGCTCTATCCGGATTCCGAGAAACCGCCAGTGACGATCCTGGTCAGCCGCGGACGGCCCCTGGCCATCTCCGGCCCTGGCGATGGCGTGCAGATCGGGCTGGAGGGCATGTGCTCTCCGATGGCGCGCAAGCTCATTGCCAATGTCGACGACCGCTTCGTATACGTGATCGCACACGAGTATGTGCACTCCCAGCAGGACAAGAAGCTTTCCAACGATGAACGCGCCACCGTGCTGGAGCGGTCCCTGCTTGAAGGCGCGGCCGAATTCGTGGGTGAGATGACGTCTGGCCACGTCGCCTATCAGCTACTGCAAACGACGACCAAGGGCCACGAAAAGGAGATTGAAACCAAGTTTGCGGCCGACGTGGACAAAACCGATCTATCCGATTGGACCGACAACACCACCGCGCAGAAGGTGGGTGACCTCGGCTATTGGGTTGGCTACCGTATCGTGAAGTCCTACTACCAGCACACGCCCGATAAGCGCCAGGCCATCCGCGACATCATCCAGATGAATGACCCGCACGCGTTCCTGACAAAGAGCGGTTGGTATCCGGGGATGGTGTTGAATTAGTGGAGTTTGGTAGGCACCGATCCGATTCGAAACCGACCTGCCTACTGGCGCGCTTTTTGATGGTCATGTGATACCTGGATAGCGCACCACGACGTTGGTCTCCGCTTATTCATGGATACATGCGAGGCCATGGCAGCCAGGCCGCCCCATTTCTGAGCCCCACCGAGGCTTGTTTACCGCTTTAGTCGTATTGAGACGAGCTTTCCAAGCGCATGAAATGACGCAACGTTGCCAACCGATCCACCACGATTGATCAAGACCTTGGCCAGATAGGAGGGCTCACCATGCCAGACGTTCGCTATCCGATCATCTACGTGCGCGGCTACGCCATGACGGATGAAGAAAAGAATGAAACGGCTGCTGACCCCTTTTGCGGCTTCAATGCGGGATCCACCGTTTACCGGGCGGTGAGCGACAAGGACAAGCCCGCACAGCGGTTCGTGTTTGAATCGCCAGTGATCCGCTTGATGAAGGACTTCGACTACGCCGCCATCTACGACAACGGTCTGGACCTATCGGACCTTGGCTATATGGGTCGACTGCCGACGAGGTCCATCGTCATCTATCGATACTATGACGACACCGCGCCCTTAGTTGGCGGCCAACTGAGCGCCTCCATGGAGCGCTTTGCCAAAGGACTGTCCGATCTCATCCTCAAGGTGCGCGACTTTGTCTGTAAAAACCCAGCCAATGGCGTGACGCCCGACAAATTCAAATGCTACCTGGTGGCTCACTCCATGGGTGGCCTGGTGTGTCGCGCCTTTCTGCAGAACCCAGCGCTCGGCGACAACCTGGCGAGGGCGGCGGTGGATAAGTTCTTTACCTATGCCACGCCCCACAACGGCATCGACATGGGTGGCTTCAACGTACCGAAGTGGCTGAGTCTCTTTGACATCAACACGTTCAATCGTGAAAACCTCATGGCCCTCTTCGGGTATGACGACGCCCTGAAAGCCAAAGGGCGTTCCGACTACCTTCGCAAGGGAAAAGACTTCGATATCCAGCGTTGCTTCTGCATGATTGGAAGCAATCGTGGTGACTACGAGGTAGCGCAAGGCCTGTCTCGCACCTTCGCCGGCCACGGTAGCGATGGACTGGTGCGAATTGAGAACGCGTCGATATGCAGCATCGACGACAATTTTTCCGAGACACCCGCCGCTTCGGCTTACGCATATCGATCGCACTCTGGCTACTTTGGCATCGTCAACAGCGAAGAGGCGTATCAGAACCTGACTCGCTTCCTCTTTGGCGATGTGAGGGTGGACATCTATGCGGTGATAGAAAGTGTCACGTTGCCACCGGATATCCAGCACAGCAACAACGTAGACGCGCTGTATCAGTTTGAGGTACTCGCATCGCCTCGGGGAAAGCCGTGGTATCTGACCCGGCGAACCGCCGAGGAAGACTCCGTGGCCTGCCGTACGCAGCAAGAGCTGACATCAGCCGCCAACACGTCGCGTCGAACGATCTATTTGTTCAGCGTTTTTCTGGCCGACATCGCACGGGTCAACCCGAACAACCCCTCGTTGTCTTACAGCCTGACCCTCGGCGTGCGCGTGCCGGATTACAAGATCAACCAGGTGCTCTGGTTCGATCAGCACTACGAAGGAAGTTACCTGTATCGGGACACATTGATCGTGGAAATTCTTCCACCATCAGCCCCAGGCCAGGCTTGGCAGGTACGAACCCGTTGGCAGAGCGTGGCGGCAGCACCTACCGGCACGGGGTACTCGCCCATTCCGTGGTCCAACGGCAAGGCGACCCTCAGCGAATCCTTCGACAGCAAAAGCGCGCCAGGCGTAAAGGGAACACTGGTATTCAATATCAGCGCATGGAACAAGTAGGTTAGTCGCCAATAAGAGTTCGGCTGTGAACCCACACCATGCGGCACCTACGTTCCCAGCGTGCTCTTCACGGATTTTGCTTGGAGATGCTAGCAAAACCCCTCAGAGCTTCAGGTCCGTCATTCCGGCGCAGGCCGGAGGTGCCTCACAACAGCGAAGCTGGTCATCCAGTAACCGTAATGCGTGGTTTTCGCGATAACCGACAACTGCGGCTACTGGATTCCGGCCTTCGCCGGAATGACGCTCCGTAGATTTGTAAGGGGCTCTTAGGCGCCGTCTTTTGCATGTAGCCGGCAGCCATACGTTAGACGAACAACGCCCTAGCGATCGCTCGTGATGGACAACGAAACCGCACCCCAATTGTTCCCGTAGTAACCAGCGCGATCATTGCAAAAGACATGGAGCCGGCCTTCACCCTCAAAACGTCGCTGGCTTTGACGGCCGATCACGAAGGTTTGCGCTGCATCGTCGGTGCCAGGTTGCTCACCAAAAGGCATAACACGCCCCATGAGCCTGAAGAAGCGACCCTCATCGGGAATTCTTGGCGGTCGATGGAGTGCATAGAACAGGCGGGCCGAATAGCCATCCGCTGAGCACGGAATGTACGCATCCCACCATAGACCGGTAGCCCGGAACGTCAGGTTGTTGCCTTGGAAAACAATGACGCCCGTGTCCACCCAAGGCTCACTTGAAGGCACTTGGACCATGTAACGCATGAGTCACCACCTCAACGTCGTGCGTGGAAATGGAGAAGGGGCCATCCCTGGGTAAGGTTTCCTAAAACGCGTGCTCCTTCTTGAGCATGCCCGAAGGGAGCACTCCGACCTCTGCATAGCCTTCATTGTTCGAGTATCGCCGAAGAAGTAGCGCGTTGTATCGTCGCGAAAATGGGAGAAAGGGCACTTTGCTCCGGTTTCGTCACCCGGTTTCTGCCGGGCGCACTTGAGCAGAACCACGCCTTGGCCCATCGCTTACGCTGGACGTCCATGGGTGTGCCATCAGTCATGTGCCCATCGACACGAGCTCATCGATCGCACCTTCTATAAGCTGCCGTTCGCTCGACTTGCATCAGACATTTAGCGCGCGCCTCACTTCGCAAGGTGCGCGCAAGGGATCGTTGTGATCGGCAGTGGAACGTTGGTTCTGCGCAGACGCACGCCCCACGGACTGGGATGAGTGCAGCGGCCTGTTGTTGCCGGGATGGCTCACCCAGGATATGCGTTGAACTTCCTACCAGGCACTTGGATATGCCCAACGACGCACCTGATTCGCTAGTTGTCGTTCTCGCCCGCAAGACACTGTCAGTCACAGCGTTGGCACTTGCCTGTGCCCATGGCGCGGCCTTCGCCGCCGACGCGCCGTTAGTGCCGGAGACAGGAAGTCATTGGCAGAAGCTTCCGACCGAGCCTTACAAGGGCAAGCAGGACGATATTCACTTTGCAAATGGAGACGTCGGCTTCTACGTCAACGGCAAAGGCAATATTTGGCGAACCACGGATAGTGGTCGCAGTTGGCAGAATGTCCTCAAGCAGCCGGGGACGTACTTCCGCGCTATAGGCATGGTCGACGCGCAGCACGGTTACGCGGGGAACATTGGCACAGGCTATTACCCAAGCGTCACGGATAGCACGCCGCTCTATGAGACGATCGATGGCGGTGAACACTGGCACGCGGTGACGAATATTCCCGGTCCCGCGATGAAGGGCATCTGTGGCATCGACATTTTTCACCCTGATGGGGCATCGCACGACAGCTCCAACACAGTCATTCATGCGGCCGGTCGAGTGAATGGCCCAGCGCGGCTGCTCAGCTCACTGGACGGCGGAAAAACCTGGATCAATACCGACATGACGCCGTGGATCGCAATGATCGTGGACGTCAAATTCTTTGATGCCAAGAACGGCGTGATCTACGGTGGCTCGGACGCAGACCTTTCCAAATCGCACGCCGTCATTATTGCGACTCACGATGGCGGCACGCATTGGACTCGTGTGTACGAATCCAAACGGCCGTCGGAACTGATCTGGAAGGGTAACTTTCCCACCAGGCGCGTGGGCTACGCCACCATCCAGAGCTACGACAGCAATGCAAAGTCATCCCAGCGCTGGGTGGCGAAAACGACGGATGGCGGCAAGACATGGAGCGAGCTGCCACTGGTGGACGACAAGGAGGTCACCGAGTTCGGTGTGGGCTTCGCCAATGCCGATCTAGGCTGGGTTGGCACCACCAAGGGCGGCTTTGAGACGAAGGATGGTGGCAAGCACTGGGAACCCGTGGAGATGGGACGCGTGGTCAACAAGATCCGCGTGCTGCCCGATGGCCGACACTTCATCGCCTATGCCATCGGCTCGGATGTCTACGAATACACCAGCGAGGAGCTGCCCACCGTCCCAGCGGCATCGGCAACGGTCAAGGTCGATAAACCCTAAAGAGAAGAGCGGCTGAGTCACGGCCCGTAGTGCGCCTCGCCGTTGTTCGGGAGGGAATCTCGTTCGCTTACGATGGGCTGCTACCCGCGGCGGCCGATTATTCGAAAGGTAGTGGTTGAGGCCGACGCGCCTGGAACAGCTGGGGACAATAGCTGGAGACGGAGGTCATTAGGCGCGATTGACTACCTCCGCCTCCTCATTTGGCGCTTGGCTCAGGTACCGTGGTGAGCGTGCCGGCGGCTAGCCATACGTTAAGAGAAAACACTTCCTGGGAAGTGCACTCTGACCGTTTTGGGTTTTCTGGGCATTCGCTGAGGTGGGTGCCTCTGCGCAATAGGGCCCAAGGATCAGCAGTCCAGAAGTGTCAGCGTCGTATCACGCGCGTGTCACGCGGGTTCCTTTATTAATTGTGGCTCATCTGCAGAGGGCACCTGGCCATGCCCAATCCCCAGATCGTGCAGCGTTTGTTCGCCAGCGTTTTGGCAATCGCCTTTACGATGAATGCCTGGGCCCAGGGGGCCGCGCCCGCACGGGGTCTACCTCCTCAGTCGGCGCCGCCGCAGGTCCTGTTCCAGAACGTCCACATCTTTGATGGCAAGGGAGCCGCGCTGTCGGGGCCTGCCAACGTTTTGGTACGAGGCAACCGGATCGAGCGGATTTCCGCTACGGCTATTCCTGCGGATGCCACCGCAGGCGCTACGATCATCGACGGTGGCGGCCGCACACTGATGCCCGGGCTCATCGATGCGCACTGGCATACCATACTGGTGCGGCCAACAGCCGCGCAGGTACTGTCCGCCGACATCGGCTATTCCACGCTTGTCGCCAGTGCCGAGGCCGCCGACACCCTGATGCGCGGCTTCACCACCGTACGCGATTTGGGCGGCCCGGCCTTCGCCCTGAGGCGCGCCATTGACGAAGGTGTGGTTCCGGGCCCGCGCATCTTTCCGTCGGGGGCCATGCTCACGGTCACAGGCGGCCACGGCGACTTCCGTCAGTTGTTCGAGGTGCCGCGAATCGATGGGATGCCGCTGGTGCGCATGGAGCAACTTGGAGCGGCCATTGTCACCGACTCTCCCGACGAGGTGACGCGGCGCGCCCGCGAGCAATTAATGCAAGGGGCTTCACAGATCAAGCTGACAGCGAGCGGCGGCGTTGCGTCGCCACACAGCCCGATCGATGCCATCACGTTCACCACCGCCGAGTTGCAGGCCGCTGTGAAAGCGGCCAACGACCGAGGCACCTACGTCACCGCGCATGCGTACACACCGGAGGCGATCCAGCGCTCCGTCCTTGCAGGTGTCCAGTGCATCGAGCACGGGCAATTGATGGACGAGGCGACCGCAAAGCTCATGGCCGACAGGGGCACATGGCTAAGCATCCAGCCGTTTCCCGACGAGTTCGCGCACATCTTTCCGGCCGGTTCCGACCAAGCGAAAAAGATGCTTGAGGTGATGGCCGGCACCGATCGAACCTATCAGCTCGCAAAGAAATATCACCTCAAAACCGCGTTCGGCACCGACATCGTGTTCGCGCCTGAGCTGGCTAAGCGCCAAGGTTCGCTGCTGGCTAGTCTCACCAGGTGGTACACGCCGGCCGAGGCACTTGGCATGGCCACTGCCGCCAACGGTGAACTGCTCGCACTATCGGGCGAGCGCAGTCCCTACCGGGGCAAGCTTGGCGTGGTTGAAGAGGGCGCGCTCGCCGATCTGCTGCTGGTTGACGGCGATCCGCTGAAAAACATCAAACTGATCGAAGACCCGGCGAAGAATTTCCTGGTCATCATGAAAGACGGGCGAATCTACAAGAACACGATTTCCAAGTGAAGGCGCTGCCGTAGGTAAGCCGCCTCCAGGAGTTGAACGGCCCGCTGAAGCAGCCTTTGCGAGCTCCTTGCGAATGCGAGACGAGTCAGATGACCGATCCGCCGCCCGCCCTGGCGGCGATCGTATGGCGTCGTGGCCACGAGCTATCCCGGCAATGACTATGCCGCCCGTCCGCCCCCGGTTCTTTAGATGCTTTGATGAAAACCGGCGGCGCGCGAGGCAACCGCCGGTTGCGCATCATGAGGCTCAGAAGGCGCTGAACCACAGCGCCAGGTTGGCGACATCCAGTGTGCCGATGCCAGCTCCGTCGTCATAGCCGGCGACGCCTGAGTAGAACCAATTGTCACCGTGGGTGATGTCGCGGAACGGGCTGAACGGCCCACCATAGCCGAGCACGTTCTGCAGCAGATAGATCTGCGGATTCCAGAAGCCGATGCGGCGATGGTCAGCCTGCTTGAGCAGTGCCGTAATGCCGTTGAGCTGCGGCGCTACGAAACTGGTTCCCCCCGCCTGGATCGACCCTTCACCCGGCAGCGTCGTAAACACGAAGTAACCCACTTCCGGATCGGCATTGAGCGACACGTCGGGTTGATTGCGTCCATGGAAGTGCGCCGGGAGATTCAGAAGCTCAATATTGCCGTCTACGATGTCCACCCAGTTCTGGTTGGGCTCGGTCGTGCGCATGCCATGGGTGAAGAGCTGATAGAACGGTTCTTTGAAGACGATACTGACACCACCACCGCCGCCTGCTGAGAACAAGTTGACATTGCGCCCGGCGTCGGTGTTCAGATAGTCCTGAAGTCCGTGCCAGCCCCATACTTCTTCCGTGGGCACGACAAACGGTACGGTGGCACCTCTGAAGATATGCGAGTAAGGCAACGTGGTGCCGCCGGCCGAGGTGATGGCGGGGTCCGAGGACGGATGATCGACAGTCAGTACCTTGGTGAAGGATGGGAAGGGGGCGCCGTCACGGTTCGTGTCATACGCTCCTGAGTCGCCCGATGCGGCAAACAGAGAAATACCTTGTACCGCCGCTTCGAGGTACAACTGATGGAAGGCCGCGAACTCTCCCCGGTTGTCGATGTTTCCATCGAATGCCGTCGGGAACAGGAACACCTCCGGCTCACCCCAGCTGGTCGATATCGAGTCGACGACGTTGTCGGAGATGGCTTGATTGAAGGCGTCGATAAAGGCCGGATCGGTGTTGGGGGCCTGGTACACGCGAATGTTCGCCTGCGGTGCGAGCCCGCCGGATTGCTCGACATCCAGCGTTGTCTCATCGGATCCGGCGATCGCGCTCAGTTGACCCCCTCCATCCACGGGGATATCGAGGATGCGGTTGGATTTCACCGGCAGACCGATCAATGACCAGTAGGTGTAGGCATCCGACGGATTGAAGTCGGCCAGTGTGACGATGCCCACCGTGGAGCCAGCACCATCGATGCCAGCGGCGTAGAGCGGATTGATGTCATAGATGTTGGCGACGTCGAACACCGTGAGTGGTGTGCCAAACGTGACGGATGGGCTTCCACTGGTCGATGCCGTGGCCGACCGTACAAAGTTGGCTTTAGCAGAGAAGTCAGGCTGGCTCAGCGGCCGATGGTTCTTTGGCGTTCGGAACGATTCGTTTGACAAGCCTGATACGTGTGTGACGACATCCACTAGATCTGCCGGATAGCTTGGGTTGTGATCAGGCCGATGGAAGACACGGCCGTTCCTTACATAGTCACGAAGACCCATGGCGAATGCGGCGTTGAACTGGGCGGCAGTGCCACTGGCTTTGATCAGAAGATGGTTACTCGCTACTTCATTGACCTGGATACCGTGATTCTGCAGAAAGCGTGCTACGCGACTGATTTCTTCATTGCTCGCGCCATACTTAGCGGCAAATTGCTCGGTGGTGAGAAATTGCCGGAAGTTGGATGTTCCGGGGCTGGAGACATCCCTGGCAAAGTTTTCCAGTGCATCCTGATTGTGGACACGCAGGACGACGGACGCGGTGATTCGTGCGTTTGCGTTGGTCGCGCCTGTCTCGGTGGCTTGGCCTTGATTGGCGGCAAGTGCGGTGGACGCGGCGGCGCTGGTGAGAAGCAGCGTCAGCGACACCGTCACCAGCTTGCGCTTGAAGTGCAAGAGCATGGCAGGTCTCCTCATGAAGGTACGATGGCGAGGGCCTGCTAGCACGGATGCACGTGCGTTCCGACCTAAATGCAGTGGTTGCAGTGGTTGCGCCGGATAGCCGGCATCCGTGCAGGCGCGCCGATGAGGCCGCCACAATCATAGATAAAGTCCCGTGCACGACTCCCCGAACCGGCAGGTGTCGGGACGATCCCCCTCGATGCATCTAAGCAATGTGAAGGAGTGCGCCTGACGCTGGTTTTTTCAGGGGTTGCAGGTGTGCTCAGCTGGTGGAAAGCCCGCCACAACTGGGTCGCGGTTAGCTTATGCAGGTCGTACTAGTGCTTAGGGCCTATCGGCGAAAGACCTGATGGGGACGCGAGTGGTCCGCCAAAACCCGAGCTCAAGGCCGACGTCCATCGATCGGTCTGATATCAGCGACCAGTCAGCGTCGGTGACATGCCTCCGGGGTACGGCCATGGGCAACACTCCTTTCGCTTGCGCTTCTACAGTGTGTTGCGTTCATCGCCTGAAGTCGCCGTCGGGAGCGGACATCCTTTCCAGATTGTCTTTCTTGGATGGGGCGAAGAGCCGAGGCCCGGACCAGATGCTCCCATGGTCAAGGCCTCGCTCCGGCGGGTAGCTCTAGTTAGCCTTCGCCGCCTTCGGCTGAGATGCCGCAACGTTCTTCTTGTCGTCGCTATTCGCTCCATCCCACCAGCGCTGCACCACGGCGCGGTCAAAGGGAGGGAGCGGATAGTCCTCGATGGTCGTGCTCGATAGAGCCTTGTACTCGGCGCGGAAGCGCTGAGCCTCGAGTGCGTAACGATCGTCGATGGAGATGTCCCAGGTGCTGGTGGACATACCCGTCACACTCTGGTCGATGAGCGGCAGAAGGGGCCCCGCGCGGAACTCACCGTCCTTTCGCGGGCGAAGCTTCGCAGTGAGGTGGCCGACATAAGCCACAGAATTCGGCTTCACCGTGAAGTGAATCAAGAGAGGCACGCTGAACAAGCTGTTGAATGGAAATGCGCTCGCCTTCCCTGTGACGTCTTCGAGCACGTACTCGCCAGGCGCGAGCGCCATGCTAACCATGTAGACGGGATGGCCATCGACCTGGAAAGTTGCAACTTCCTTATCGAATTTGAAGTTGTCGCGATCGGACTTTGACTGCGCTCCGGGCCGTTCAACCTTTACGACAAACGGTTCGGGAACATAGCGGCTGCTATCGGAACGGGAAACATCGATGGTCATCAACACGATCGCTTTGCTTGTTGTGTCGACGGTTGTTGATGTCTTGTCTACCGCCATCGGATTGACGGTTGCGCACGCACTTAAAAGGCCGCAAACGACGGCCACGAACCACAGCTTCTTCATTTCTCCCCCTTCACCTTTTTAAAAGAGCCGAACCTGGCCCAGGCATCACTTAGAAAGTGCATCAAAGGGCCGAACGTAGTCGGCCGGTTTCCCCGCACGCATCGTCACTGCCCTGCAAAGAGCGCCAGAAGGAATCTCTGCCTAGCTCGCCGTGTGCCGAGATAACCGCTGGAATGACTTGTCTGGTTTTGACCTCGTAGCGACCGAAGATAGTGCGCGCGCGCTGGGATTCCGTTCGCCGCCGTGGCAACTGCCGACATCCTCATACACGCGCGTATCCGCGAAGGATCCACTCATTCGGTTCCGCGTTGCAGGAATAGAGCCGCTATCGATGGCGCGCATCTCGTGCTTTTCTGCGCGCTCCATCCGACTTCGGGATTGTTCCAGCTCGTGACTTGCCAAAATGTCGGCAACAAAAAACGACGCGCAAGAAGCACGCAGCGCGGTGCTGTACATATCCCCCCCCGTGACGCTTCCCTGACGTCGCAACGGACTCGGTGAGCCACGTCGCCCCTCCATCCATCATGCAAGCTTGCGCGTACCGTCGCAAGAGAGTGAAAAGGGGTCAGGGACCTTTTCCCGCGTGCCGGATCTCGCTTGCCACCACCGCGAGTCCGGTGCGAAATGCCATTGCACCACCATTCGAGGGGTGCCGGATCTTTTCCGCCTCCACTTCGATCCTGCGAAGTGAATCGGCGGCTACATTACCCACGGCAACCACCGTGACGGTGGGTAGCGCATCGATCAGCTTACGCAGCAACGTCGCGCCGACGGCCTTCTCGGTTTCATTGGGCGGTCGGTTCGACAAGGGATCATCACCATGCGGGTGCCAAGGGAACGCACCCCACAGAATGGTTTGCTCCGTTAGGCCTTCTTCGCGTAGAGCACGCCACACGATAGTGGATGAAGGCTCGCGCCAAGGGAGGCGCCGCGAAGTAAGTCGGCCATCCAACCTCCCAATGCGCGGCACGCCTTCTTCAAGCAGCAGAGCTTCAGAGGTAAATGGGGAACCCGTCACCCGCGCACCCTGATAGCCGGGTGCCTCGCCGACAAGCAGCAGCCTCGGCGCTGGCGCGGATAGATGAAGTCTCAGACGCTCCCGGCGGCGCTCTACCGCGTCGGAGGCAATGTCATCGATGGAGACGGCGTTCCACGGATCGAAAACGCGAGGCATCCCACCGGTGGGTGTCGAGAACAGATCGTTGAGGAACGCTTCGATCTTCGGTGGTGTGTGCGTCGCCATGCGGTTTCTCAATACAGTGAAAGAGCACTCTGACCCCGGTTTTGCAGAGGTTCGGCCAAGCTGCGCTGCGCCTCAATGGTTTCTACCCTCCACATGCGCCCGCAGCGCATCCACAAACACTTTGACCTTGAGCGCTCGCTGCGTCGAAGCGGGAAACACCGCATAGATGCCTCCTTCGGGGAGCTTCCACTGCGGCAACACGCGAATCAGCCTGCCCGCTTCAATATCCTGGCTTACGGTGAAATCCGTCATCACGCCGAAACCGGCGCCACCCAGCACAACCTGCTTCAGAGCCACCACCGAGTCGGCGGTAAACACGGCGTCGAAGAACACCTCCTCGGCTTCACCTTGCGGCCCGGCGAATGTCCATTGAACCGGTTTTTGAAGTACCGAGAACGCCGCCATCGGCCGCCCCGACAGGTCTTGCGGGGACCTCGGCAGTCCACCGGCGCGCAACAGGCTGGGACTGGCAACCAGCCATAGGGCAAAGCTGCCTAGTTTCACGGCCTGATGGCTGGAGTCCGCGAGCCAGCCAAGACGAATGCCGATATCGACACGCTCGGCGACCAGATCCAGCACGCGGTCGGCTGTGATGAGTTCGATGCGTAGTGAAGGGTGTGCTTGAGTCAGCGCGGCGGCGACCGGTGCGATGACGGTTGCGGCATAGTCCATGGGCGCGGTGACGCGCAGGGTGCCGGTGACTTCGCCGCTGTGACAGCGTGCGGATTCGATGGCCGCTTCGGCCTGCTCGACGATGGCACGGCTCGCTTCGTAGAAGGCTTGCCCGGCTTCGGTCAGACCCAGGCGACGGGTGGTACGCACCAGCAAGGTGGCGCGAAGTTCGGCCTCCAGCTTCTGGATGTGAGTGGTGACGAGCGCGTTGGCCACGTCGAGCCGTCGTGCGGCGCCGGCCAATGTTCCCTCTTCGACCACCGCGACGAACACTGCCAGCCGGTTGAGATTGATGCCTCTGACTTCGCTCATGCGGTCGTTCGCTCGGAGTGAATAGTGAATTCGGAGGTAGGCATCTTACGGGTAAGGGCCATTCTCTCCATCATGCGCACACCTCGATGCGAAAGAAGCCCATCCGATGAACATCCCACAGGTCACCCATCATTACGTTGACGTCAACGGCATCAAGGTCTTCTATCGGGAAGCCGGCCCCAAGGACGCACCGACCCTGTTGCTTCTGCATGGCTTTCCGTCCTCGTCACATCAGTACCGCCGGCTGATGGATGCACTGGGCGATCGCTATCACCTGGTCGCGCCGGACTATCCCGGCTTTGGCCACAGTGACGCGCCCGTGCCTGCCACGTTGGGCGGGCCGTTCGCCTATAGCTTCGACAGCTTGGCGGATGTGATCGAGGGCTTTTGTCACGCACTCGGTCTGGATCGCTTCGTGGCCTATATGTTCGACTTTGGTGCGCCGGTGGGTTTTCGTCTTGCGGCGCGTCACCCGGAGTGGATCGAGGGTTTGGTGATCCAGAATGGCAACGCTTACACAGCCGGTCTCAGCCCGATCGCACAGGAGTTCACGGCGATGAAGCCAGGTGTGAAAGGCGCCGAGGAAGGCGTGCTTGGCCTGCTGACGCTGCAGATGACACGGAGCCAGTACCTTACCGGCGCGGCACACCCCGAGCTCATCGCCCCCGATGGTTGGACCATGGATCAGCACTTCCTCGACCTGCCCGGCCGTGCACAGATCCAGATCGATCTCGCGCTGAACTACCACTCCAACATCGCGCTGTATCCGCAGTGGCAGGCCTGGTTGCGCGAACATCAGCCGCCTACGCTGATTTTCTGGGGGCGTCACGATCCGTTCTTTGTGGAGGCTGGCGCGCAGGCCTATCTGGACGATGTGCCGGATGCTGAACTGCATGTACTTGATACTGGGCACTTCGCACTAGAGGAATGCCTGCCGATGATTGCCCCGCTGATAGCGAAATTTGTTGACCGTATCGGTGAACAGGAACCGGTGAGCCTGCACGGGATGGGTACGGCCCGATCGTGATCGTCATTGGCCTTGTGGGCCTGTCACCAAACTTACTGTTCGCAGAAGAATTGCCACAAGCGACCCTTAGCCTTGCGCACGTTATAGATTTCGCCGACGTCGTGACCATCAGCGATCCATTGTCTCTTGCTCGGCACAGATTGCTGCCGCCAACCGTGGTCTTCTATGGAGAACATTTCGTAGCGTGAGCGTAACGCCGAGTGGCGACTCTGGCTGAGAAGCGTCGCCCATCAAGTATCACGATAAGACGCCATCCCATCCCACGCATATTGGTTGCCTGGCAATTTCCCCGCAAAAGGATTTCATACTCAATGAACGTTGTTCTTACCCTCATTGGCGGCCCGACAGCCTTGATCGAGGTCGGCGGCACGAAGCTCCTCACCGATCCCACCTTTGACGAACCGCAAGCCTATGACGCAGGCACCATTACCTTACCAAGCGGTGTCAGCGCCAGACAATCCAACCTAGGATGTTTAGGCGGATTGATGTACTACCACTAGTGCCGGTGGGGGGCTTTCGAACTTCTGCAGCCAAACTTCTGAGGAATCATTGCCCCGTCTGCAAAAAGCTTCCGAGATCCCGCAAGTGACACCCAAAGTCGCGCCTTAGATGGTGGGCCCACCAGGATTCGAACCTGGAACCAAGGGATTATGAGTCCCCTGCTCTAACCGTTGAGCTATAGGCCCTTGCGTGCCGGCGTTGCGCCGGGGCGGGTTGGACATGTTAGCGGGGCGGGGCTGGGGCGTCGACGGGGGTCGGGCTGGTTTTGGGGTGGGAATTCGGCGGGATGGCGCGGGTAACGTAGACTTTGCGCTGTCGCGCCGGCTTTGGCGCCTGTTTTTTGAAGGATGCGCCATGCGCGAGCTGATTGAACGTTACCTGGCTGGCTATAACCGCATGGATGTCGACGGCATGGTGGCCACGATGCATCGCGAGGTGGTGTTTGAGAATTACACCGCGGGGGTGCTGAGCGTGCGAACGTTTGGCGTCGATGAGTTGCGGCACCTGGCGGAGAGTTCGCTTTTTCTGTTTGCTGCGCGGCGGCAGGTGATCCTGGCTTATGAGGAGCGGGATGGGACGGCGACGGCGCACATTCTGTTCGACGGTACGTTTGCGGTGGATTTGCCCAATGGGGTGCGCGCGGGGCAGTCGATTACGTTGAACGGGCGGAGTGAGTTTCGGCAGCGGGATGGGTTGTTGGTTTATATCGGGGATTACAGTGAGTGAGCCCCGCCGTCGGCTCACCCATGCTCCTCGTTTCCCGCTGAGAGTCCGCGCAGCTTAAGAGCCAAAGTCACTGGATTCCGGCCTTCGCCGGAATGACGGTGAGGGGGATGGGGGCTCTCTAGTCGTTGAAGCCAGCTGCTTGTGCTGCGGCCTTTAGGTGGTCGGGGTCTGCGCGGCGCAGTAGTGCGTTGCGCCAGTGTTGTTGCTGGGTGGGGGTGGATTCCGCCAGCCATTGGGGTTTGTTGGCGACCCAGGCGGCGACGGGTACGCCGTCTTCGTAGAGCACGCGGGTGCCGGTGACGGCGGGTAGTTTGTTGCCGGCGAGTACGGTGCCGACGAGGTTGAGTGGGTCGGAGCCGCTGATGCACACGAGTTCGTTCTCGGGCTGCCGTTGGCGTACGGCGCGCAGGCGGGCGATGGCTTCGGGTAGGGCGAATTGTTCGCCTACGAGGCCTTCGACGAAGCGGCCGCCACGGATTTCGCCGCGGGCTTCCAGGCGGTGGTAGACGCGTAGCAGTTCGCGCCAGCTGGGGAGCCAGGGGGCTTCGCGTTCCAGCAGTTTCCAGAAGACGACGCCGTAGCGGCGGAGCAAGGCGCGGGCGATGTGTTCGATGGGGTCTTGGTCGGTGGTGGCCGCGCCTTTCGACTCTTTCGCGAGCACCCGCCCCTCATCAGCCCTGCCGGGCAGCTTCTCCCCGGAGGGGAGAAGCGATGCACGATTTGACCTCACTAACGACCAGCGGCCGGCATCTTCGATGCCGGTGAGCATATGGCGGCGCAGGCGGCGGTGGCGGTGGGCGTCGCGTTTGGCGGCGGGCACGAGCAAGGCGCGCAGGCCGGCGAAGCTGTCGGCGGTGATGCGACCGGCGGCGACGAGTTCGCCCAGGGCGTCTTCGAGTTCGGTGCGCAGCAGGTGGGTGTCGCTCATCAGCTGGTCGAAGAACAGGGCGCCGTGGTCGCGCAGCGTGTCGAGTACGGCTTGGGCGCGGGAGGAGATGGCGACGTCTTGTGCGTTGCCGTCGACGGCGGCGGCGTGGGTCCAGATGGGTACGCTGCGGCGTGGCAGCAGCACGATGGGGGTGGCGCGCACCGGGCCACCGCCGCTGCCAGTGCCGCTGCGCAGGCGGCTCCAGCTGACGCGGCCGGCGCGGCATTGTTCGTCGAGCCAGGTGATGGAGTAGTCGTCAATGCGTGCGGGCAGCAGCTCGCTTTCCCAGGCGCCGGCGGCGGCTTCGAAGCCTTCGAGCTGGGTGAGCACGGCGGGCAAGGCGTCGGGGCCGCTAAGGCGTGCGCCGGGGGCGACGTGTTGCCAGTCGAACAGGAAGCGCATCAGGTCGCGGCGGCTGACGGGTTCGATTTCGCGGCGCAGGCGGCCGATGGTGTAGCGGTGGATGCGTGCGAGCAGGTGGCGTTCGCACCATTCGATGTCGTGCGTGCCGGGGGTGAAGTGGCCTTGCATGACGTAGCCTTCGGATTGAAGGCGGATCAGGGCGAGGTCGATGTCGCTGGGCTCGACGTGCAGCGCGGTGGCGAGTTGGGCGACGGTGATGGGGCCGCTGCCGGTGAGGCGGCCGCGGACGAGTTCCAGCAGGGCGTCTTCGCGCGGCCATGGCTGGGATGCGTATTCGGCGGGGGCGGTGATGGGTGGGTGCAGGGTGGCGGCCGGGTGGATGGCTTGCCACTTGGGGAGGGATTCGGCGGTGGTCCAGATGGCGTTGTTCGTCGCTTCTGTTTCGGACTGAGGCGAGCGTGACCCCTCACCCCAACCCTCTCCCCAGAGGGGAGAGGGAGCTAGGCGCGTCGCACGATGGTTTTTGGCGAGGGCCTTGAGCCAGTCGTTCCAACCTTCGTTGGCATCGGCTTCGTACTGGGTGATGCCACCGAGAATGCCCAGTGCTTCGTGCATTTCGTCGGCGCTGCGCACTTGCGGCCAGGCTTCTTCGCGCACGGCGTCGATGGCGTCGGCGTCGAGGCGGCCAAGATCGTCGGCGCTTTCGGGGTCGGACCAGCGGCGGGATTGCACGGCTTGGGTGCGGCGTTCTTCCAGTGGTGCGTCGTCGAGGTAGGCGTACGGTGCGGCGGTGAGCACTTCGCCGGCCAGGGGGCTTGGTGCAGCGAGGTCGCGTGCGACGAAGGTGATGTCGCCCTCTTCCAGCCCGCGCAGCACATGCAGCAGGCCGTCGACGTCCATGGCTTCGCGCAGGCAGTCGTGCAGGGTCTGGTTGACCAGGGGGTGATCGGGAATTTCGCGTTCGCCCACGATGTTTTCGAGGCAGGCCACCTGGTCGGGGAAGACGGTGGCGAGCAGGTCTTCGCTTTTCATGCGCTGCAATTGCGGCGGCACTTTGCGGCCACCTTGAAAGCGCGGCAGCGCTAAGGCGGTGGTGGCGTTCCAACGCCAGCGCGCGGGGAATAGCGGTGCATCCAACAGTGCCTGTATCAGCACGTGTTCGGCGGAGCTGGAATGCAAGTAGCGCGCGACTTCCTCCAGCGGAAAGCTGTGGCTGGTGGACAGCGACAGCACGATGGCGTCTTCGGTGGCCGCTGCCTGCAATTCGAAATTGAACTGGCGGCAGAAGCGCTTGCGCAAGGCGAGGCCCCACGCGCGGTTGATGCGGCTACCCCAGGGCGTGTGGATGATGAGCTGGGTGCCGCCGGATTCGTCGAAGAAGCGCTCGAACACCAGGTTCTGCTGCGTGGGCAACACGCCGAGTGATGCTTTCGCGGCGGCCATGTAGTCAGCCAGCTGTTGCGCGGCGGCTTCGCTCAGCCCCAGTGCGTGCATGAGCCAGTGCGATACGGCCGGCGCACCGCCTTGGTCGAGATGTTCGGAAATGTCTTCGCGCAGGCGCGATACGCCGTGTGAGAGCTCGGCGGTGCGGCCGGGTGCTTCACCCAGCCAGAAGGGAATGTTGGGCGGCACGCCTTGCGCATCTTCCACGCGCAGGCGGTCGCGCTCTACGCGCTGGATGCGGTAGCTGGTGTTGCCTAGCTGGAATACATCACCCGCCAGACTTTCGACGGCAAAGTCTTCGTTGACGGTGCCGATGATGGTGGCCTGGGGTTCCAGCACGACCAGGTAGTCGGCGGTATCGGGGATGGCCCCGCCCGACGTGATGGCGGTCAGCCGCGCACCGCGTCGGGCGCGCAATTGGCCATGCACGGCGTCGCGGTGAATGTAGGCCGCGCGTGCGCCGCGCCGTGTAGTGAAGCCGTCGGCCAGCATGCGCACGATGGCGTTGAACTGTTCGCGCGCCAGGTCACGATAGGGGTACGCGCGACGCAGCGTGTCGAAGAGTGCGTCTTCGTTCCATTCCTGGCAGGCCACTTCGGCCACGATCTGCTGCGCCAGTACGTCTAGTGGTTGCGGCGGCTGGATGAGCGCATCGAGTTCGCCGCGACGCACGCAGTCGAGCAAGGCGGTGCATTCCACCAGGTCGTCGCGTGTAGAGGGGAACAGACGCGCCTTGGGTGTTCCGCCCACGGCGTGACCCGAGCGGCCGGCGCGCTGCAGAAACGCGGCGATGGAACGTGGCGAGCCGAGCTGGCAGACGAGATCGACGTCGCCGATGTCGATACCGAGTTCCAGCGATGCCGTGGCTACCAGCACTTTGAGGTCACCGCGCTTGAGGCGTTGCTCGGCGTCAAGGCGCTGCTCTTTGGCAAGGCTGCCGTGGTGAGCGGCTACCGCTTCTTTGCCGAGTCGCTCTGAGAGATGTCGCGAGACGCGCTCGGCCATGCGGCGTGTGTTGACGAACACGAGCGTGGTGCGATGGGTTTCCACCAGTTGCGAGAGGCGGTTGTAGACCAACTCCCAGCAGTCGTTGGACATCACGGCTTCCAGCGGCATCGGCGGGACTTCAATGGCGAGATCGCGCGTGCGGGTGTGGCCGATGTCGATGATGCTTACCTGATCCTTCTCCCCTACGGGGCACGCGGGGAGGGGCCATGGATGGCCCCCGCTTTGAGGAGCGAGGAGAAGGTGGCCCGAAGGGTCGGATGAGGGGGCGGGGCTTGCCTCAGTGTTTTTTGAAGCGCGTTTTTTTGAGGTGGTGTCGCTAGATTGACCCCTCACCCCAACCCTCTCCTCGCTCCTCAAAGCCGCGGCCATCCACGGCCGCTCCCCGCGTGCCCCGGCGGGGAGAGGGAGCTTTGCGTGCGCTCCGACCAGGAACTTCGCGACTTCCTCGATGGGCTTTTGGGTTGCGGACAATCCAATGCGCAACAAGCGTCGTTGGCACAGTGATTCCAGTCGCTCGAGCGAAAGCGCCAGATGTGAGCCGCGCTTGCTCGCGGCTACCGCGTGAATCTCGTCCACGATCACCGTGCGCGTACTGGCGAGCATCGCGCGGCCGGATTCTGAGCCCAGCAGGATGTAGAGCGATTCCGGCGTGGTGACGAGAATGTGCGGCGGCTGTTTGAACATCCACGAGCGTTCGGCCTGTGGCGTGTCGCCAGTGCGTACGGCGGTGCGGATAGCCACATCGGGCAGGCCCATGCTGGCCAGCTCGGCGCGGATACCTTCCAGCGGCGCTTCGAGGTTGATGCGGATGTCGTTGGAGAGCGCTTTCAGCGGCGACACGTACACCACGGTGGTGGCGTCAGGCAGCACGCCGCCATTCGCCACGCCTTCCCGCACCAAACCATCGATGGCCGACAGGAAGGCAGTGAGCGTTTTGCCGGAGCCCGTTGGGGCCGCCACCAGGGTGTGCTTGCCTGAACGAATGGACGGCCAAGCGGCTATCTGCGGCGCCGTGGGCGCGCTGAAGGCGCCTTGGAACCAGGCGGCAACGGCAGGATGAAAATCGTGCATAGGCATGGACTTAAGCCCGGCGCAACGGCTTCTTGAGAGGGAAAACTTGGGGGCGTGTAGGCCTTTTACCAAGCAATCGTAAAATAATACGCTTTAGTACGTGACAGAATTACGTGACAATATCGTTAAGCCGCCGTACTCAAGGGTACGTTCTTGCGGCACTTGTTGCCTTTTTTCTCTCTGGGAACTTACCAATGACCGCCGCAAGCCCGACGCGCTTTGCCGTGCTCGCTCTTTCGATTGCCAGCGCTCTCGCCATGGGCACCGTTGCCCACGCACAGGATGCCAGCGCACCTGCCGCCACGACACCGGCCAAATCGACGAGTGGCAAGACCACGCAGCTTGAAACCGTCAACGTGACCGCAGAAAAGCGCGTCGAGAATCTGCAGAAGGTGCCGATTTCGATGACGGTGCTGACGCCCGAAAAGCTGGACAACTACGGCCAGTCTGGCGACACCGTGCTGCAGCTCGCGGGCCGCGCACCGAGCGTGTATGCAGAGACGTCGTACGGCCGTGAGTTCCCGCGTTTTTACATCCGTGGCCTGGGCAACAGCGACTTCGACTTGAACGCATCGCAGCCGGTGTCGATGGTGTACGACGACATCGTGCAGGAGAACCCCATCCTCAAGGGTTTCCCGCTATTCGATCTGGATCAGGTGGAAGTGCTGCGTGGTCCGCAGGGCACCATGTTCGGCCGTAACTCGCCCGCCGGTGTGATCAAGTTTGATTCGCGCAAGCCGAGCCAGGACACCAGCGGTTACGCCCGCGTTTCCTACGGCAGCAAGGGCACCGCGAATGCCGAAGCGGCGCTGGGTGGCGCGCTGAGCTCGCACTGGTCGGCACGCGTGTCTGCGCTGGCGCAGCATCGCGACAACTGGATCAGCAACGACTACACCAACCAGAAGGATTCGCTGGGCGGTTACAACGACCGTGCGGTGCGTCTGCAGTTGATGTACGACAACGACGGCTTCAACGCGCTGATCAACACGCATGCGCGCTGGCTGGACGGCACCGCGGAAGTGAATCGCGCCAACGCTATTCCGCTGGGCAGCGACAGTCTGGTGCCGGGCTTCAAGCGTGACACGGTGTTTCAGGACGGCCTCAATAAACAGCACCTGTTTACCTGGGGCAGCAATGTGCACCTCACCTGGAACGTGGGCGACTACAGCCTCACCTCGATCACCGGCTTCGAAAAGGCTGACACCTACAGCCGAGGCGACGTGGACGGCGGTATCGCTATTCCGCTCAACCCGAGCCAGCTGCCGTACGTGACGCCATTCCCGTCGGAGACGGCGGATGCGCTGCCGCACGATCGCCAGTTCACGCAGGAATTCCGCCTGGCGAGCAATCCGCAGGATCGTCTGAATTGGCAGGTAGGCACGTACTACTTCAACGAAGACATCGCGATCGTCAATTACGACTACAACACGCTCAACAATCACGCGATGGACGGTTACGCGCAGCAGACGCAGACCACCACGGCGTGGGCGGTGTTCGGCTCGGCGGACTATCGCGTGGCCGACGACTTCGACGTGCGTGCGGGTGCACGCTGGTCGCATGATTCGCGTGACTTCCATGTGGACCGCATCCTGTCGCCCATCGGCGGCGGCCCGCTGTCGCTCAGCGCCAGCCCGCATGACTCGCGCTGGAGCGGCGACCTGACCGGCACGTGGGAACTGAACCCCAACGTCAACGTGTACGGCCGCATCGCCAATGGCTTCCGCGCACCGAGCGTGCAGGGTCGCGTGCTGTTCTCCGACTTCATTTCGGTGGCGAAGCCGGAAACCATCACCTCGTACGAACTGGGTGTGAAGACCACGGGCATGGACAACCGTCTGCGCTTCAACGCCGACGTGTTCAACTACTACATGCACGACCAGCAGCTCACTGCAGTGGGCGGCGATACCAACGTCACGCGCCTGGTCAATGCGGCCAGGACGCGCGGTTACGGTGCGGAGTTCGATCTCGAAGCCTACGTCACTCCGAATTTCGTGCTGACGGCTGGTGGCAGCTACAACCACACCGAGCTGAAGGACCCCACGCTGGCCGTGGCGCCCTGCGGTGCGGGCTGCACCATCCTCAACCCGCTGGATGCGAACGGCAACGTGCTGATCAACGGCAACTCGCTGCCGAATGCACCGAAGTGGATCGGCAACTTCACCGCGCGCTACGGCATCCCGTACGGCGACAGCGGCGAGTTCTTCATCTACACCGACTGGGATTACCGCAGCGAAGTGAACTTCTTCCTGTACCAGTCGGAGGAGTTCCGTGGCAAGCCGATGCTCGAGGGCGGTGTGCGCCTGGGCTACAACTGGGATTACGGCAAGCGCGAAATCGCTCTGTACGGCCGCAACATCACCAACAAGCAGTACATCGTCGGTGCGATCGACTTCAACAACCGCACTGCGTTCGTCAACGACCCGCGCATCATCGGCGTGGAGTTCCGTACGGACTTCTGATGGCCTGGCCGGCTCTGCCGGCTCTGCCGCCATCCAGCAAGGGGAGTGGTCTGGCCACTCCCCTTCTTTTTTGGCCAGGTGATGGGTGCCAAAGCGGGCCCCGCTTGGTGCAGAATTCGTCAATTTCCCGTAGAGAGCGCGCTGTGAACCACCCGGGCGACCACGCCAGCGACCACACCCATCTCCTGACCATGGCCGATGGTCTGCCGCTGTTTGTGCGCGACTGGCCCAACCCGCGCGCTCACGATGCGGTGCTGATCGTGCATGGGCTGGGCGAACACAGCGGCCGTTACCAGCGCCTGGCGGGCTGGTTTCGCGCGCGAGGCTATGCAGTGCGCAGCTTTGACCAGCGCGGGCATGGCCATACGAAGGGGATACGCGGCGGCATGTCCCATCCGGACGACCTGCTGGAAGACCTCGCCACGGTCTACAACGACTACGCTGCCCACCTGCCAAAGCCACCGCTACTGCTGGGCCACAGCATGGGCGGGCTGGTGGCAGCGCGCTGCGTGCTGGATGAGCGCATCCAACCGCCGGCCATGGTGCTTTCCTCCCCTGCCCTTCGTACATGGGAGCCGGTGTGGCGGCAACGGCTGGCCGGCGCGGTGGCCAAGGTCTTGCCGAGTATGCCGATGCCCAACGGGCTGGCGTTCGACAAGCTTTCGCATGACCCGCACGTGGAAGCGGCCTACCGTGCCGACCCGTTGCGCCATGGCTGGGTGACGCCGCGTATGGCGGATTTCATTTTTCGGGCGGGTGATGCCTGCGTACGTGACTCCCGCAAGCTCACGATACCCACACTGTTGCTGGTGGCCGGTGCGGATAAGTTGGTCAACCCGTCTGGCAGTCGCGATTTTGCCGAGACGAGCTTGGCTGGCAAGTACCTCACCACGCGCTACTTCGATTCGCTCTACCACGAGTTGTTCAACGAGGCCGAGCCGTCGCGCAGCCAGGTGTTGAAGCAGCTGGGCGACTGGCTGCAGAAGCTGGCGTAACGACGATCCAGCTTTTCTGTAGGAGCGCACTTGTGCGCGACCAACCCGCGACACGGAAGCGACGGAGCGCTGCGGTCGCGCACAAGTGCGCTCCTACAAGGTTATTGCAGGTTTACATCCACTCGCGCTTGGCGGTGAAGACGATGGTGAGCCACTCAACGCGGATATCACTACCGATGCGGCGTGCGATGTCGCTGCGTATGTCATCCACGTGCTGCATGCTGCCCAGCTGCTCGGTGGGCGAGACAAGGATGTGGATGTCGATGAAACGCATGCGGCCGATCTTGGCCACGTAGCTCGCGTAATCCTGATAGCCGCGCTCCAGCACCAACCCTGCCATGACCTTGCGCACGCGCTGATCCAACGCATCGGGTGCCACCTGCAACACCTCACGCAAGGCCTGCCACAGGCTGGCCAGCGGCAAGGGCAGCAGCGCCACGGTCAGCAACAGCAGAACGGCGGAGTCGACGTAGCGCGTCCAGTGATCCAGCGGGCCGCCTTCGATCACTGCAGCCAGCGCAAAACCGAGCAGCACGGCGATGCTGATGCAACCGCCGATGATCCAGCCGCGTGCATCCAGTTGCAGCAACACCGAATCCAATGCTTTGGATTGGCGCCGCATGTAATGCGCCATGCCTAAGCTCACCACGCCCATGATGGCTGCCCACACCGCACCGAAACCGAAGGCGAGTTCATGGCCACCCGTGAGCAGGCCATGCAATGCGGCAAACCCGCCGTAGCTGCAGATGGCGGTGAGCACGGTGGCATTGAACACCACCATCAAGGGTTCCAGATGCCAGTAGCCAAACTGGAAGCGGCGGCTGCCTTCGCTGGTGACCAGACGTGACACCAACAGCGCGCCAGCGGTGAGTACGACATCGACCAACGAGTAGAAGCCGTCGAAGGCGATGGCTTGCGAGCGCATCAGCAGGCCCACGGCTACGCAGGCCACGCCGACCAGAAAGGTCACGACGATGGATAGGCGCAGCTGGCTTTGTTCGCGGGAGGTGTCCATGCCTGAGTCCCGATGGCTGGTCGGGGACATTATGTCCGAGCCGTGAGGGCTCTTGTGGGAGGAACGGCTTGCTTCAGGCTCTTTTGTAGGAGCGCACTTGTGCGCGACAAGCCAACGGAGCGATGACACTGCCGCGCCGCGGTCGCGCACCAGTGCGCTCCTACAGGGTCCCTTACTTCTTCAACACCTCAACCACATAGCGCGGGCCGTTCGGCCCCTGCTCCACGATCAGCCCGTGCACATCCGACTCAAAACCTGGGAAGTGCTCGTTCTGCTCCTTGGCGCTACGCAGCGATTCGATGATGGGTGAATCCTTGGCGCCAAACTTCTCGCCCGGCATGATCACCGGGATACCCGGCGGATACGGCACCAGCATGGTCGCGGCGATGCGACCCGGCAGCTTGTCGATTTCCACGCGCTCCACTTCGCCACGCACCAGGCGGTCGTAAGCGTCGGAGGGCGTGATCACCGGCTCGGGCAGCTCGACGTACATCTCGCGCATGACCTGCGCCACCTTGTTCTTGGTGTTGAACGTATGCAACGCGTCGCACAGGTCGCGCAGGCCGGTGTTGACGTAGGCCGTGGGGTAATCGGCGACCAGTGACGGCAACGCCTTGTCCAGCGGCGCGTTGGCGTCGTACAGCTCCTTGAACGCCAGCAGCTCGGTGGTGAGCGTGCTCCACTTGCCCTTGGTGATGCCCATCGAGAACAGGATCAGGAAGGAGTAGAGGTTGGTCTTCTCCACCGTGATGCCACGACTCCACAAGAAGCGGCTGACAACCGTGGCAGGGATGCCCTGCTTTTGCATTTTGCCGTCCATGGAGAGGCCCGGCATCATCAGCGTGACCTTGATCGGGTCGATCAGCACGTAGTCGCGCGCCAAATCGCCGAAGCCATGCCACGGAGCCTTGGGCACCAGCTTCCAGTCGGCCTGCTTGGTGGTCACCGGCTGTGCGGCGCGCTCGCCTTCATCGAGGCGGTCTTGCAGATCCGTGGGCTGCCACACGCTGAACCACCAGTCGCTCTTCTTGAGCCCGTCGCCAACGTGCAGCACGGCGCGACGGAAGGCGATGGCCTCCTTGTGCATCTGGTCGATCAGGCTGCGGCCGGCGCGGCCTTCCATCATGCGCGAGGCGACGTCACATGACGCGATGACGCCGTAATGCGGCGAGGTGGAGGTGTGCATCATGAAGGCTTCGTTGAACCGGTCGACGTCCAGCTTGCGCGTCTTGCTGTTGCGCGCGTGGATCATCGAGGCCTGCGAGAACGCCGCGAGCAGTTTGTGCGTGGACTGCGTGGCGAAGATGATCGGGTCCTGGTCGCGCGGCTTGCCCTTGGCCATTGCGTAGTGGTTCTCGTACATCTCGTGGAACGCGGCGTAGCCGTACCACGCCTCGTCGAAATGCAGAAAGTCCACTGCGCCGCCGATGTCCTTGGCGATCTTTTCCACGTTGTAGCAAAGACCGTCGTAAGTGGAGTTGGTCACCACGGCAATCTTTGGCTTGAAGTCTTTGCCCTTGGCTTTGGCCACCTTGCTGGCCAACGGATGCTCGGCAATGGCCTTGGCCATCGCCTTGGGCTGGAACTGGTCGAGGCTGATCGGGCCGATGATGCCGTGCGCATTGCGGCTGGGCGTGAAGTACACGGGCACGGCACCGGTCATCACCAACGCATGCAGCAGCGATTTGTGGCAATTGCGGTCGACAAACACCACATCGCCGCGCGCCACCGTGCCATGCCACACGATCTTGTTGGAGGTCGAAGTGCCATTGGTGACAAAGAAGGTGTGATCGGCACCGAAGTTCCGCGCTGCTTCGTTCTCCGCAGCCTTCACCGGACCGGTGTGATCGAGCAGCGAACCGAGCTCCGGCACTGACACGGAGAGATCGCTGCGCAGCGTGTTTTCACCAAAGAACTGATGGAACGCGCGACCCGTCGCCGACTTGGTGAAAGCCACGCCGCCGCCATGGCCGGGCGTGTGCCATGAGTAGTTGGATTCCGCCGCATGGTGCACCAGCGCCTTGAAGAAGGGCGGCAGCAGGTTATTCATGTACACATCGGCAGCACGCATCACCTGCTTGGCGATGAAGTTCTTGGTGTCTTCATAAAGGAAGATAAAACCGTGGGTGATACTGAGCAGCTTGGTCGGCACCTGCTCTACCGTGCGGCGCTCACCGTAGAGGAAGATGGGAAGGTTCTCGCGGTAAGCCAGCTGCGTGTTGAGGAATTCGTACAGCCGGTCGAACTGATGCGGCCCCTCTTCCGTGCCGTCGATCGAAATCAGCACCGCTGACGCCGCGTTGTAGGTGCGCGCGCCCGCTTCGGCGTCACTCATGGTGAGGCCGCTCAGCACCCGATGGTCGTAGCCGCGGATCTCGTCCGCCAGCGCACGGATCAGGATGCCGTTGATGCGCGGCGAATCGTAGTCGGCATCAATGATGACGACAGGGTAATCGAGGGCGTTGAAATACATGAGCGGACTCCATCAATCGCAAAGGCGAGGGAAAACTTGGGTTCAGACGCGTGGCGTGCCGGGGAGCATGGCTTTGGTGGCCTTGTCCTGGCGGCGTTGCTCGCTGAAGAACGGGTAGAACACGGAAATGAACAACATGAAGAGGAAGGCGTAGGTCACCAGCTGTCCGTTGGTGCCGAAGATGGCCCACAGGCAGTACACGACGGTGAGGCTGGTAAGTACCCAATAGAAGCCGGTGTGCGTCGTGGTGTGGCTGAGCTCCACCGCGAAGAAGCACGCTACGCAGGAGTAGATGTATGGCAGCAGGGTCAGCACCACCGCCGCCTGGGTGATCACTTCAAACTGAGCAGACGCGGTGGGGGATGCCGCAGTGATCAGCACGATCATCGACATCAGCACACCGACCACCAGCAGGCCCTGCACCGGCGTGTCGTCTTTGTTGGCCTTGCTGAAGAGCTTGGGAAACAGGCCATCATCACCGGCGGCTTTCGCACTCAAGGCAGTCAGCAGGATCCAGCCACCCAGCGAACCACCGGCGCCCAGTGCCGCGCACAGGCTGACGATACCGCCGCCGACGTTGCCCAGCGCCACCTGCGCGGCCAGCGCAAACGGCGCATCGGCCACCTGCAGCTGATCGTTGGGGATCATGCCCATGATCACGGCGGAGCTGGAGATGTACACCACAGCAGCTAGCGCTACACCGGCGATGGTGGCGGTGGCCACGTTCTTCTCCGGATCCTTCACCACGGCGGCCGACACCGAAGCGGACTCCACGCCGATAAAGGCCCAGAGCGTGAGCGAGGCTGCGCCGGAGATAGCCTGGAAATCGCTCTTGCCGGTGACGTTGTAGGCCGCGGAGAACAGATCGGATTTGAAGAAGAACCAGCCGAAGATGGCGATGCCAAACAGCGGGATCAGCGCGAACGAGGTGGTGATGGACTGGATGCGCGTCACCACTTGTGCGCCGAGGATATTGGCGAAGGTAAACAGCCAGATCAGCACCAGCACGACGATGGTGCGTACCATCGGCTGCGATAGGGAGGGGATGAAGAAACTGAAGTAGCCGACGGCCGCCACCGGCAGGGCGACATTGCCGATCCAGTTGGCGAACCAATAAACGGTGTTGGTTTGAAAGCCCATGTACGGGCCGAACGCATCGCGCGCATAGGCATAAGGGCCACCCGCCTTCGGCGCGAGTCGTCCCAGCTTGGCGAATACGAACGCCAGCAGCAGCGAACCGATGGTGGTGACCACCCAGCCCCACATCGATACGGCACCGATTTTGGCCAGGCTGCCCGGCAGCAGAAACACCCCCGAGCCCATCATGTTGCCGGCAACGAGGAAGGTGGCGGCAACGACGCCGATCTTGCGTTTCTCATCTGCCATGACTTGGCTCCATCGGGACATTGGGGCGGTGGCGAAGGCCAACCGTGTTCTCGCCGCGCGTACAGGCAAACGGCTTCGCTGAGGATGAGCGCGCCCGCGACGTGACACGCGCAACGCATTCGCGAACAGGAATCCCAGGGTGGACAGCGCGGGCCTGCGCCATCGCACTTCGACGCAACATCATGCGATCAAGCCATGCAGCGATGCGGAAAGTGGGCGGACCTGATGCATGAAACGCTCCCTGTCATGACTGATCGGGTCGCTGCTCAACGAATGAGGGGGAGGCATGACGACCATCTTTCGAAGGGTCCGCATCGCGACAGACATGCATCGACCCCAACACCCAAATGGCGACGACGTCTTGAGGGATTTCGCCATTTTTAAAGTTCACATGCCGTGAAGGAGACACGTTGCGAGGCAGATAACTGACCCGACAACTGCGTCAATTTGCCTTCACACTTTGCATTCACCACGCGCGCAAGCATGTGTGGGCGCATGACACTCTGACCTCGGGGAATGCGATGTCGAACAAGCCTATGTCGCCGTCACGGCGCGACTTTTTGCGACAATCCCTGGTTGCGGTTCCCGCAGTGAGCCTGCTTGGAACCTCCGCCATCGCGCAGACGCAGAGTGGTCCGGCCGCCACAACGGCGGCTTATGCACCGCGCTATTTCACCGCACCCGAATGGGAGTTTCTTCAGGCCGCGGTGGATCGGCTGATTCCTGCCAATGAGGATGGGCCCGGCGCACTGGAAGCCGGTGTGCCGGAATTCATTGATCGCGAAATGGAAGCCGCTTACGGCCACGGCGGTTTCTGGTACATGCAGGGACCCTTCGTGCCCGACACGCATCCCACCCTCGGCTATCAGCTGCGTTTTGCGCCACGCGAGCTCTACCGCACGGCGATCGCCGCCGTGAATGACTGGTGCCAGAAGCAGCACCAGAAGACGTTTGCAGCGCTGTCGCCGGAAGAGCGTGACGGCGTGCTGCACCAGCTGGAGAAAGGTGAGATCCAGCTTGAGCAGCTGCCCGCTGCAGCGTTCTTCAACCAGCTGCTGACCAATACCAAGGAAGGTTTTCTGGCTGACCCGATGTATGGCGGCAACAAGCACATGGGCGGCTGGAAGATGATCGGCTTTCCCGGTGCGCGTGCCGACTTTGCCGACTGGATCGATCAGCCCGGCAAGGTCTATCCGCTTGGACCCGTGTCGATCCGGGGAGCGAAAGCATGACGACCACCATGAAGCCGGTCGATGTGGTGATCGTCGGTTTTGGCTGGACAGGCGCCATCATGGCGCTGGAGCTGGCGCAGACCGGCTTGAACATGGTGGCATTGGAACGCGGCGCCTATCAGGACACCTCGCCGGACTGGAGTTACCCCAACATCGCGGATGAGCTGGCCTTCGGCATTCGCGGCAAGCTGTTTCAGCCGTTGGCGCGCGAGACGGTCACGGTTCGACATGCGGTCAACGACACTGCGGTGCCGTATAGGCAATACGGTTCGTTTTTGTTCGGCAACAACGTGGGGGGCGCCGGCACGCACTGGAATGGCCAGCACTATCGCCCTTCTCCCGAAGACCTGGAGTTCCACACGCATATCAGCAAGCGCTACGGCGAGAAGTTCATGCCGGACGATATGCAGATCCAGGATTACGGTGTGACCTACGATGAGCTGGAACCGTTCCTGGAACAGTTTGAATACGTGTGTGGCACCTCCGGTCGCGCCGGCAATCTCAATGGCGAGATCAAGCATGGCGGCAATCCGTTCGAGGGCCCGCGCAAGAAGGATTACCCGAACCCGCCACTGAGCGACACGTTCGGCGCCAAGTTGTTTGCCGATGCAGCGCGCGCGGTGGGCTATCACCCGTTTCCGCAGCCGTCGTCGAACGCTTCGCAGCCCTACACCAACCCGTACGGCGCACGTCTTGGGCCGTGCAACTTTTGCGGCTTTTGTGAGCGCTTCGGTTGTTTCATGTATGCGAAGGCATCACCGCAAACCACGATCCTTCCGGTGCTGATGCGCAAGCCCAACTTTGCGCTGCGTACTAATAGCCATGTCATCAAGATCAACCTCGACTCCACCGGAAAACGCGCCACCGGTGTGACCTATATCGACGCACAGGGCCAGCAGGTGGAGCAGCCGGCGGATCTGGTGATCGTCTCGGCGTTCCAGATGCACAACGTTCGGTTGATGCTGCTGTCAGGTATCGGCAAACCGTACGACCCCGCAACCGGCAAGGGCGTGATCGGCAAGAACTACGCGTATCAGATGATGAGCAGCATCGGCGTGTTCTACGACCAGGACATGGCGCTCAATCCGTTTATCGGCGCAGGTGCGGGCGGCTTCCAGATCGTCGACGATTTCAATTCCGATCACTTCGATCACGCCACGCACGGTTTTGTCGGCGGTGCTTACATCTACGGCGGGCAGACCGGTGGCCGGCCGCTGCAGCAATTGATTGTGCCGCCGGGTACACCGAGCTGGGGCGCCGGCTGGAAGCGGGCCGCCAAGGAGAGTTACCTGCACTCCACATTGGTATCCACGCACGGGTCGGTGATGTCGTATCGCGATCGCTATCTCGACCTCGACCCGACTTACAAAGATGCATTTGGCCTACCGCTGTTGCGCATCACCTTCGACTGGCATGACAACGAATACAAGATGTCGCAGTTTGTGACGGAGCGCGCGCAGGAGATCGTGAAACAGATGAAGCCCAAGGCGACGTCGGTGACACTGCGCAAGCCGGGCGATCATTACGATATTCGCCAGTACCAGACCACCCACACCACAGGCGGCGTGATTCAGGGCACGTCACCTGAAACGAGTGCGCTCAATCGCTTCCAGCAGCACTGGGACGTGCACAACGTGTTTGTCACGGGCGCTTCGGCGTTTCCGCAGAACTTTGGCTACAACCCCACCGGACTTATCGGTGGTCTCACCTATTGGTCGGTCAAGGCCATTCGCGACACTTACCTCAAGCACCCCGGCCCGCTGGTGCAGGCATGAATACCCAGGCCCCTCGACGTCGCGGAAGTTTGTTGCGCATTCTGATCGGGTTGATTGTGCTGGTGGTGCTGGCCTGGCTGCTTACGCTGGTGTATCGCGGCGGCGGTGGCGACCCTTCGGCTACTGCGCCAGCGCCGACGCCCGAACAGATCAAGCAGGGCGAATATCTGGCGCAGCTCGGTGACTGTGCAGCGTGCCATACGGCGCCAGGTGGCAAACCTTTCGCAGGTGGTCTGGCGATTGTGTCGCCCATCGGCGTCATCTTCAGCACCAACATCACGCCGGATGCGAAAACCGGTATCGGCCACTTTACCTATGGCCAGTTTGAGCGCGCCGTGCGACGCGGCATCGATGACGAGGGAAACACGCTGTATCCGGCGATGCCCTACCCATCGTATGCCAAGGTGAGCGACCAGGACATCCAGGCGCTGTACGCGTATTTCATGCATGGCGTGGCGCCGGTGCAACAGGAGAATCGCGCCGAAGGCATCATGTGGCCGCTGTCGATGCGCTGGCCGCTCACCTACTGGCGTTGGCTGTTCGCGCCGAAGGTGACGCCGGTGCAAACACCAGCTACGGGTGATGCGGCGCTGGCTCGCGGCCAGTATCTGGTGGAAGGGCTGGGCCACTGCGGCGCCTGCCATACACCACGCGCGTTGACGCTGCAGGAGAAAGCGCTGGGACCGAACGACGGCAGCGCTTACCTCAGCGGCGGCGAAAGCGATAACTGGGTGGCGCCAAGCCTGCGCGGCGAACTGGCCAGCGGCCTGGGCAGTGTGAGTGATGAAGAGCTGGCCGCCCTGCTCCGGGCCGGACGTACCGAACACGGCGCCATCTTCGGCGGCATGAACGATGTGGTCGAACACAGCACGCAATACATGAGCGACGAAGACCTTGCGGCCATCGCGCATTTCCTCAAGTCGTTGCCAGCGGCCCATGAGGAAACCGCGCTGGCCTATGACGACGCCACGCATGCTGCGCTGCTCAGTGGCGACGTCAGCGAGACCGGCGCGCAGCTCTACATCGACAACTGCGCCACCTGCCACCGTACCGATGGCCACGGTTACAACCAGGTCTATCCAGCCCTGGCCGGCAATCCGGTGCTCAACGGCAACAATCCCGCGTCGGTGATTCGGCTGGTGCTGCATGGCGGCACCATGCCCACAGGGCGCGGCGCGCCCACGCAGTTCAGCATGCCGGCCTTCCGCGATCGCCTGAGCGACCAACAAGTGGCCGAGCTGCTGACCTTTGTGCGCTCCAGCTGGGGCAACCGAGGCAGTGCGGTGAATGCGCAGCAGGTCACCCGTTTGCGCGACCTGCCACCGGCCGGCCAGCCCACCATGACCAGCTACGACCCGCGCGCGCAGCAGTAAACCTCGGGGTTGGACGCCCAGAAGGCCAGCCATACGCCAAGGAACGGCGTCCGCAAAGGTTTTCGTTGCACTGCACTACTGGACGAACACGCCTCAGGGAGTCAGGCTTACTGTCTCCCCAAGTTCAGGACTGTCCATGAGAACGCCCTCCCGTGCCGCCCCGACGCTGCTTGCTGACCTCGGCGGCACCAACGTGCGCTTTGCGCTGGCTGATACCAGCAGCACGACGCCGTTGCTCGAGGACAGCGTTCGGCGCTACCGCGTAAAGGATCACACGTCACTCGCGGAGGCCATTCGCCAGTACTTCACCGACACCGGCCACACCGCTGCGCGCGCGGTGATCGCAGCTGCCGGCCGCGTGAGCGAGGGCGAAACAGTCAAGGTCACCAACAATCCCTGGCAGGTGGCCGCACACGCGCTACAGGCGGAGCTGGGCATGGAGGCGGTGCACCTGGTCAACGACTTTGCCGCGCAGGCAATGGCCGTGACGCTGCTGACGCACGACCAGCTTTCGTCAGTGGGCCCGCAAGCCATGCCGACCCTCGGCCAGCGCGAGCCGCAAACCTTTGTGGTGATGGGGCCGGGCACGGGTCTTGGCGTGGCCGGGTTGCTGCGTCGCGAAGGCCACTGGACGGTGCTGGAAACCGAGGGCGGCCACGCCGGCTTCGCCGCGCACACGGCGGAGGACGTGGAGATCCTGCTTCGCCTCAACGCACGCTTCGGCCGCGTTTCCAACGAGCGCATGATTTGCGGCAACGGCCTGGTGAACCTCTATCTGGCGCTGGCCGACATCGCCGGCCAGCCAGCGGAGGAATACACGCCGGAAGACATCACCGCTCGCGCCGAAGCCGGCACCGATCCGCTCTGCGTGCGCACGGTGGAAACGCTGGCCGGCATTTTCGGCAGCGTGGCTGGCGATCTTGTGCTGAGCCTTGGCGGCTGGGATGGCGTGTACCTCACCGGCGGTGTGTTGCCGATCCTGCTGCCGTGGATCAAGCACGGCGGTTTCCGCGAGCGTTTCGAAGCCAAGGGTCGCTTCCGCGAAACCATGGAACAGGTGCCGACCGTCGCGATGATGCATCCCGAACCCGGCCTGCTCGGCGCTGCCGCGCTGGCGGTGCTGGATGTGGGCCGGCCGCTGGTGCAGTCCAACTGAGCACGCAGTGGCCGGCGTCGTTCGGCCATGGTTACTCGTAATCGCGCGTCACCAGAACTTTGGTGCCGCCATCGGGGCGCTGGGCGAAGTAGTCGAGCATGGCGATGTTCGAGTGCGAAGGCACGGTGCTCGTTTGCTGCGTGTAAGCCGAGGTGGGCCCCGCCTGAGTGGCCTCACCGGACGACGGGCAATACTGATAGCCCGCAGGCCCTGATGGCAGTGCTGTGCAACTAGGCGCCGTGACCTCGCCCTGAAAAGTCAGCGTGTCGGCAGCGGCGGGTCTGGCCAACGCCAGCCACGACAAGGCCAGCGCGGCGATGATGGCCACGCGCCGTTTCTTCACTTGCTTCATGACGTCCTCCACGATGTGACGAACAGCGTGCTGCTCGCCCCGGGCAGGCCACGCCATGACGGATATTCCCTGGACGTGTGCCGCTACCCTCTCCCCTGAGGTCCTATGCGCGCGCCACGGCGCCACCCTAAGCGCCACCGTGGCGACGTGTCTGTCATCCACGTAAGGCCTGACAGAAAAATGTGCAAATGATCACGCTCAGTACGAGTGCTACGCTTTGCCTCCCCACCTGCGCACGACACTGCCATGGCCCGCGCCGATACCGCTTTCCTGTTTGATCTCGACGGCACCCTCGTCGACAGCGTTTACCAGCACGTACTGGCCTGGAAGGAAGCGCTGGATCGCGAAGGCGTAGACCTGTCGGTATGGCGCATTCATCGCAAGATCGGCATGAGTGGCGGTTTGTTCGCCAACATCCTGTTGCGCGAAACCGGCCTGGAAATCACCGAAGAACGTCTCGCCCGTCTGCGCGCATGGCATGCGGAGGCCTATAACCGCCAAGCCACCCAGGGCTCGGTGCGCCCGCTGCCCGGTGCGCGCGAGTTGCTGGCTTTCCTGACCGATGCCGAGATTCCGTGGGCCATCGCCACCAGCGGCCGCATGCAGACGGCTGCGCACAATCTTGAAGCGCTGGGCGTTGATCCGTCGAAGGTGCCGGTGGTGACGCGCGACCAGGTGCGCCACGCCAAACCCGACCCCGACCTGTTCATTACCGCGGCGCAACGCCTGGGCGTAGATATCCACTATGGCCTGGTGATCGGTGACAGCATCTGGGACATGCTCGCCGCGCAACGGGCACGCTCGCTTGGCATCGGCCTGCTTTCCGGAGGATACGGCCAGGAAGAACTGGAAGACGCTGGCGCCTTCCGCGTTTATGAAGATCCGGCGGATCTGCTCAAGCACATTGATGAAGTGGTCGCGCGAAGCTGAAGGGCAGGAGTGAGTTTTGAGATGTGAGAGAAGAGCCGGTGTCACCTCGCACTCCTCTTCACTCTCCTCTCCCCTTGTCAGGCGCGATTCATCGCAATGCACGCACTTGCGATTAGTCTCAAGACTGGTCCCACCGCCGGAGGCTGCCATGCGCCGCATTCCCGCCTTGCTCACCCTCGCCCTGCTCGTCGGCTGCTCGCCCACGTCGCCGCCGCCTGAGCAGAAGCCGCCTAAACCACAGGCCACACAGCTTGTGCCCGACAACGCCGCGCTTGGTTCGCCGGAGTGGTACAACTGGGTAGATCAGCGCCTGCAGATCTCTTACGACGGCCACGGCCCCGATCATGGTTCCGACGAGTGGAACCACGCCGTGCAACACAGGCTCGGGCAAGAAGCACCACAACTCCCCGTGGGTTCGCCGCAGTGGCAGCAGGCGGTGGATGCGCTGTTGCGGGCCAGGCCGGCGATGTAAGCACGGGTTTTCGCGCGCGGCCGGCATGTAACGACTTCACTGCGCCGCAGGCCTGTCGCGCACAAGTGCGCTCCTACAAAAACCATTCAGCGTACACACCTGTAGGAGCGCACTTGTGCGCGACAGGCAACGCATCTGGGTCACCGCTCCGCAAGGTTCCCTCAGGGGATATACGCTTCAAAAAAAGGTACCACTCGCTTCGGTCAACCCGGCGCCAACAGCGCATCCAGATCCGCCTGATCAAAGCTGAGCTTCTCGCGCGTGCCACCACCTTCCAACACCGCCTCAGCAAGCTCCGCCTTGCGCGCCTTCAACTCCTCGATGCGCTCCTCGACCGTGCCACCCGTGATCAGGCGGAACACAAACACCGGCTTGTCCTGGCCGATGCGATGCGCACGATCGGAAGCCTGCGCTTCCGCCGCCGGATTCCACCACGGGTCGTAGTGAATCACCGTATCTGCCGCGGTGAGGTTGAGGCCCACACCGCCCGCCTTCAGCGACAGCAGGAACAACGGCACCTCACCTTCCTGGAACTGGCGCACTGGCTCCGCGCGATCGCGCGTCTCACCAGTGAGCGTGACATACGGAATGCGATGGCGATCGAGCTCGTGCGCAATCAGCTTGAGCATTTCAGTGAACTGCGAGAACAGCAGCACTTTGCGGCCTTCGGCGAGCAAGGCGGGCAGCATGTCCATCAGCAATTCGAACTTGGCGGAATCACGTACGCCGCGCGCGGCTTCCAGTTTCACCAGGCGAGGATCGCAGCAAACCTGACGGAGTTTAAGCAGTGCATCCAGCACGACGATGCCGCTGTGTGCGATGCCACGCTGCGCGATCACCTCGCGCAGTTCTTCCGCCAGCGACAGGCGCAGGCTTTCGTACAACTCGCGCTGACGGCCTTCGAGCACCACGCGGCGGGTGATTTCCGTCTTCGGCGGCAACTCCGAGGCCACCTGCGACTTGGTACGGCGCAGGATGAAAGGTGCGAGGCGGCGATTGAGCCGGTCTTGGCAATCGGTGTCGCGGTGACGCTCGATCGGCACGCGATAGTGACGGCGGAAGGCACCTTCATCGCCAAGCAGGCCGGGCACCGCCAGGTCGACCTGCGACCAGAGTTCGCCAAGGTGATTTTCCAGCGGCGTACCGGTGAGGCAGATGCAACGCGGTGCGCGCAGGCTCAGCACGGCGCGGCGTGCCTGTGTGCGCGGGTTCTTCACCTGCTGCGCTTCGTCGAGCACGATCAGTGAGAACGGCTGCTTGCGCAGCGTCACTACGTCACGCGGCAGCAGTGCGTAGCTGGTCAGCACGATGTCTTGCGAGCCCAGCTGCGAGAAGTCGCCGCCACGTTGCGGGCCATGCAGCGCGAGCACGCGCAGCGCCGGCGCAAAGCGGGCGACTTCGGCCATCCAGTTCGGAATGAGGCTGGTGGGCACGACCACCAACGCGGGCTGGGTGAGCGCACCGCGCTCCTTGAGCGCCAGCAAGTGCGTGATCAACTGCAGCGTCTTGCCCAGGCCCATGTCGTCGGCGAGCACACCGCCCACGCCGGCTTCGGCCAGCGCGTTGAGCCAACGCAGACCTTCGCGCTGATACGGACGCAGTTCGACGGTGAGCCCTTCCGGCACCGCGTCGCTGGCACGTTCGGCGGCGTCGCGCAGTCGCGCGGTGAAGCCACGCAGCGCTTCAGGCGCTTCCAACTCGCCGCCGGAGGGCAGCGCTTCGACCAGTTCTTCCAGGCGGCCGGCTTGCACGCGCGGCAGATGAAGTGTCTTGCGCGGGCGTTCGAGATATTCGGCCAGCGGCGCCAGCAGGCCACGCAATTCTTTCAGGCGCACGGGCACGCGACGGCGTTCGTCGACCGGCGCGTACCACACGGCGTCTTCCGGCTCGTTCGGTACCGGGCTCAGGTTCAACTGGTGATCGGCCAGCGCCTGCGCCACGGCGGGCAGCAGGTTGTGGCGCTTGCCTTCCACCTCGATGCCGATTTCCAGGTCGAAGGCGTGGTCGTCGGTGTCTTCCACCGCATTGCCGTACCAGCGCACCGGGCCTTCCAGCACTTCGAACGGGAAGCTGGGCGCGTAGTCGAGCACGAAGCCTTCGGCTTCGAGCTTGGGCCGCAGCGCCAGCCAGCGGGCAGGCGTATTTACTTCCAGCGCGCCGGCGTAGCCCTTGCCGGGGAACAGCCAGGCGTCGTCTGGAAGCGTGTCGGCCAGATCCCAGGGCAAGCCTTCGGTATCCACGCCGGGGGTGAGTCCGGCGCGTTCCAGCTGTTCCATCGCGGAAAGCTCTTCCGCACGGCGGCGGACAATCTCGACCAGATGGCCGTTGCGCACGCGACGCACCAGCGGTTCGCCACCACGGCCCGGCAAGCGCTCGCCGGCGTAGTCGAAAGCGAGGCGTGCGTACGCCAGCGGCGGCGTGCCGGCGGCGAGACGGGCGTGACGGGTCAGGGCGTGCAGCGTCAGTACCGGCTTGGGCGCTAGCTCCGCGCGGCGCAGTTCGCCCAGCACCTGCGGCAACGGCAAGCGATGCGACAGGCGGCTATGCGGCAGTGCGCGCCGCAAGGTTTGGCTGTATTCGTGCTTGAGCGGCGGCAGGTCCAGCCACTGGGATTCTTCCAGCGGCGCTTCCAGATGACCCAGCTCGGCGCGCTCCCCATCGAGGTACCACAAGGCGTCGATGCGCAGCAGACGATGGTTGGTCGGCAGGCAAGGCACCAGGCGCTGGCTGCCGTCCTGTTCGAGAAGCCATTGCCAGTTGAGTTGATGCCCTTTGCCGCGCGAAAGGCGCAGGCCGGCAAGACCGCCGAGGAAGCTGGGACAGGTGTCGAGAATCTCGGACAGCAGCGCATCACCCACATGACCGGTCAGGCGCGCATAGCTGCGGCTCTTGCGCAGGCTCTGCGGCAGGCCGAACACGGTGGCGGCCAACCGCTGTTCCAGCGGCTGCAACGGTTGCTGGGAGAGGTGCTTGCTGTCCAGCGGTGCGGGGCGCACGTAGCGGCCCTGCTCGGCCACGGTCAGCAGCACCGGGGCCACGTCGACATGGGCATACGCGACGCCTTCCTCGGGCATCACCTCGATGAAGAAGCCGAGCACCGCCGGCTCATGCGGCACGCTGCCCGCGGGCGCAGCCAACAGCTTGCGCCAGGCGTTGGGCAACGGCTCATCGCCGCTGTCGTCGCGTTGCGGGGTCAGACGGTCGTGCCGTTTATCGTCTGGTGACTGCATGCGCATTCGGTCCGCAGGGGCGACCAAAAGATTCAGCTTAGCAAGCCTCTTGCACGTGTGCGCGTCACATCGCCCGGTTTTTCACACCGGGCGATGAAGTGTGCGACTCGAATGTTCAGGCTTGGCCGAACAAACCCTTGGGGTACTCGGGTTTCTGCTCGCGGCTCATCAGCAATTTGAGCCCTTCTGCCGGGGTTACCTCACCGTGCAGCACCGCGCGCACGCCGCTGCTGATGGGCAGGTCCAGCCCGTGCTTGGTGGCCAGACGCGCGACTTCATCGGCGGTGAGTACGCTTTCCACCACCTGGCCGATCTCTCGCACAGCCTCGTCGATGCCCTTGCCGCGACCGAGCGCCAGACCCAGACGGCGGTTGCGGGAGAGATCGCCGGTGCAGGTGAGCACCAGGTCGCCCAGGCCTGCCAGACCCATCAGGGTCTCCGGTCGGGCACCCAGCGCTACACCCAGGCGCAGCATTTCGTTCATGCCGCGGGTGATCAGGCCGGCGCGGGCGTTCAGGCCAAGGTCCATGCCGTCGGCGACGCCAGTGGCGACCGCCAGCACGTTCTTCATGGCGCCACCCAGCTCCGCCCCCAGCACATCACTGCCGGAATAGGCGCGGAAGTTGGGCGCGTGCAGCAGCAGCGCCAGGTCGTGGGCGAACACGTCGTCGTCCGAGTGCACGGTGACGGCACTGGGCAAGCCAGCGGCCACTTCCTTGGCGAACGACGGGCCGGTGACGACCGCCGCCGCGCGACCCGGGAAGCGCTCGGCCACCAGTTCATGCAGGAACCGGCCGGTGCCCGGCTCGAAACCCTTGGTGGCCCAGGCAATACGGGCATCGGGCTCCAGGTACGGCGCGATCTCCCCCAGGATGGAGGCGAACGCATGGCTGGGCACGACGATAAGCACCACCGTCGCGCCGCGCAGGGCGGCGGCGAGGTCGGCTTCGTACACCAGCTCGGACGGCAGCTCGACATCCGGCAGGTAGCGCTGGTTGCAATGGGTTTCCGCCATCGCCTTCAGCGCGGAGGCATCGCGCCCCCACAGCCGGGTCGGCACCTGGTTGCGGGCAGCCAGGGCCGCCAGCGCGGTACCCCAGGAGCCGGCACCGAGGACGGCCAGGGTCGGACGCTCAACCATGAGCCAGGCCTTTATGAATCAGCTGTTGAGCGTCGGGGCGGCACTGCCGCTGAGGATGCGGCGCTGCTGCTCGGCGTAAAGCGCGTCGAAGTTGATCGGCTGCAGCAGGAACGGCGGGAAACCGCCCTCGAGCACCAGCGACGACAACATCTGGCGCGCATACGGGAACAACAGGTTCGGGCAATAGCTATTGAGGATGCCGGCCAGGTCTTCCTCGGGGAAGCCGGCAATGCCGAACACGCCAGCCTGCTGCACTTCGGCCAGGTAAGCGGTGCGCTCGCCCAAGGTGCAGGTCAGGGTGAGGCTGAGCACCACTTCGTAAAGGTCGTTGCCCATGTCCGTGGACTTCTGGCCCAGATTCAGCTGCACCTGCGGCTGCATCTCGGCCTCACCGACTTCCTGGAAGATCTGCGGGGCGTGCGGCGCCTCGAACGAGACATCCTTCACGTAGATCTTCTGCAGCACCAGCTGCGGTTGGCCGGCCTGGCCGTTGGCGGAGACGTCTGCCATGGGGTAATCCTCGGTCAATAAAGTGTTCAGTGCGTGAAAACGCAAAGGACTGGATTGTTCCATACATCCCAGCGGGCCGCCATGCGGCAACCGCCCCCGCTGCTCAAATATTGCGCACCGCGCTGTTTTCATGGGAGAATCGCCGGCTCGACCATGCCGACCCGGGCTTCCGGGCACGTCCGCAACGCGATGCGGCCCTCACGGCAGACGCGAAAAGCTCCATCTCCAGCATCGCGTGGCCTTGTGCCGCTGGGCCGATGCCGCCCTGGCTAACGGGTGGCAAACGCGCCCTTGGGCGCCTAACAGGAGGTCATCATGGCCCGTATTTGCCAAGTCACCGGAAAGGGTGTGCAGACTGGTAACAACGTCTCGCACGCTAACAACAAAACCCGTCGCCGCTGGTTGCCGAACCTGCATGAGCGCCGCTTCTGGGTCCCGAGCGAAAACCGCTGGGTGAAGCTGCGCGTTTCCAACCACGCCCTGCGCACCATCGACAAGAACGGTATCGAATCCGTGCTTGCCGACCTGCGCGCCCGCGGCGAAAAGATCTGAGGATTAAGCCATGGCTAACAGCAAGCAAGACAAGATCCGCCTGATCTCTTCGGCCGGCACCGGCCACTTCTACACCACGCAGAAGAACAAGAAGAACACCCCGGAAAAGTTCGAGTTCAAGAAGTACGATCCGGTGGTTCGCAAGCACGTGATCTACAAGGAAGGCAAGATCAAGTAAGCCCTCTGGGTTTGCTGCTTCCACAAAAACCCGCCGAGAGGCGGGTTTTTTGTTGGGGGCAAGGCACACCACCCGCTGTGCCCAGCCTCGGGCATCGCTTTCCTGTAGGAGCGCACTTGTGCGCGACAACCCTACGGAGTGGTGACGTCGTGACGCTTCGGTAGCGCACAAGTGTGCTCCTACATGGATGGACGGATGTCTCTCAATCTTCGCCCTGATGGTCGCGTCATCCAAAAAAAAGCCCGCCTTTCGGCGGGCTTTTTCATTCAAACGATTTGAGCTGATCAGGCGCTAGCCACCGAGTAACTCTTCAAGCGACCGGCAAACTCCTGCAGCGCACGAATACCACTCTGCTCAGCCTCAGCAATCCACTGCTGCAAACCCTTCAGCGCCTGGTCGGCACCACGCTGCTCCATCAGGGCAGCCAGACGGGCGCGGAATTCGCACACCGTGCTGAGGGTCGGGCGCTTGGCCAGCACGGCCTGCATGCGATCGCGACCTTCGTTATCCAGCCAGCGACCACCATCGGCCAGTGCGCGACGCATGCGACGCGGCACGGACTTGATGTTTTCGCCAGCGTGCGCCGCTTCGTCGCGCAGGGTCGGCATGATCACGTTGCGGTAGTAGTCGGTCATCGCAGCGAAGCGGTGCGTGAGCACGCCCTTCAGCGTTTCGGCGTCCGGCAGGTGCACGTTCGGGCGAACGTCCAGCGTCGGCGCCACGCGCAGCACCTTGGCCAGGCCCACGGCACGCAGGCCGCAGATCACCGCCCAGCCGATGTCGAACTCCCACTTGCGCAGGGCGAACTTGGCCGAGCTCGGGAAGGCATGGTGGTTGTTGTGCAGCTCTTCGCCGCCAATCCAGATGCCCCACGGAACAAGGTTGGTCGCGGTGTCGGCGCTTTCAAAGTTGCGGTAACCCCACCAGTGGCCGATGCCGTTGACGAAGCCGGCAGCCCAGAACGGGATCCAGACCATCTGCAGCGCCCACAGGGCGGCGCCGATGACGCCGAACAGGGCGAGGTTGATGATGAGCATCAGCGCCGGGCCCCAGTACGGATGGCCGGCGTAGAGCTTGCGCTCGATCCAGTCGTCCGGGGTGCCGCGGCCGTACTTCTCCATGTCTTCCTTGTTGTAGCAGGCGTCGCGGTAAAGCGACACGCCGTCCCAGAAGACCTTCTTGATGCCGAAGATCTGCGGGCTGTGCGGGTCTTCCTCGGTCTCGACCTTGGCGTGGTGCTTACGGTGCACTGCCACCCACTCTTTGGTGACCATGCCCGTGGTGAGCCAGCCCCAGAAGCGGAAGAAGTGCGAGATGGACCAGTGCAGATCCACGCCGCGGTGGGTCTGGCAGCGGTGCAGGAAAATGGTCACCGTGAAGATGGTGAGCTGCGTCATCACCAGTATGTAGATGAGCATGCTCACCCAACTGGCGTGCGTGAGGCCGTTGGACAAGAAATTGAGGACTGCGTCGAGCATCGGGAAAGCACCCAGGTATATGTAATTTCAGTCTAAGCGAGGGGTTTCCGTACCCGCCAGCATGGACAGCACTATTAATTGTCGCACCTCTTCGGTGCCACAAAGTTAATGTGCTGTGCCGCGCACAAGCGCCCTCACCCAGTTGTCTGAAACTGGGGGCGCACTGACAATCATGCAATGACTGCGCCTACCGCCGTATTGCAACTGGATCACATCACCCGACATCGGGCCGGGCGACCTGCCGTCTCGGATCTCAGCCTGCGGCTGGACGCGGGACAGGTACTGGGTTTGCTGGGCGTCAACGGCGCCGGCAAGTCCACCACCCTGGCCATGATCGCGGGGGCCCTGATACCTGACAGCGGCGCTATCAAGCTGAACGGCAAGGACTTTATTGAGCACCCTGAACTGGCGCAGGGGGCTATCGGCTGGCTGCCGGAACGTGCCCCGCTGTGGCAGGAACTGACCGTCAGCGAACATCTGGACGCCCATGGTCGCCTGCGCGGCCTGCACGGCACGGCACTGGCCGCGGCGCGAAAGGCCATCATCGAGCGCCTGGAGCTGGGCCCGCTGCTGCGCCGGCTTGCCGCCGTGCTGTCGCAGGGCCAGCGCCAGCGTCTGGGCCTGGCCTGCGCGCTGCTGCATCGCCCTTCCCTGCTGGTGCTGGATGAGCCCGCCAACGCGCTCGACCCGGTGCAGGTGGCGTCGCTGCGCGCGGTGATTCGTGAACAGGCGGCGGCCGGTACCGCGGTGATCCTCTCCACGCACCTGCTGGCCGAAGTCACGGCAGCCTGTGATCGCGTGGCGATTCTGCATGAGGGACAGTTGCGTTACGACGCACCGATCACCGACGGCGATCACAAGATGCTGGAGCAAACCTTCTTCGATATCGCCATGCGCGGCAACGGGAGCAACGACAGGATGCAGGCTGCATGAGTGTGCTCGCCGTAACGCGGCTGGAGCTGCGCCGATTGTTGGTTCGCCCGCTGGCATGGGTGCTTGCCGCGCTGACGGTGGCGCAGCTGGCCGGACGTTTCATGCTGCTACTGCAAACCTTTCTCAGCCACCAGATTGCCTGGGCGGCAAAACCTGCGGGCCCGGGTTACACCGATATCGTGGGTGTGCCAATGCTGAGCAGCATCCTTACCAGCGGCATCTTGCCGATACTGCCGTTCGGTTTGGCGGAACTGGCACTGATCGTGGTGCCGCTGCTGACCATGTCCACCCTGGCCGGCGAGCGCAGCAACGGCACGCTGCCGCTGTGGTTCGGCATGGGGCAGCCGCCGTCGCGCGTCGTGCTCGGCAAGTTCTTCGCGTTGCTGGTTTGGCTGGCGCTATGGCTGGCGCTGACGCTGGCGATGCCGCTGAGCCTCGCGCACGGCGTGAACCTGGATTGGGGCAAGCTCGCCAGCGCGTCGCTGGGCCTGCTGCTGATGCTGGCCTCGTTGGCGGCCATCGGCGTGGCCTGTTCGGCGTATGCCTCGCACCCGGCCATCGCTGCCGCCGCCAGCCTCATGCTGGGTCTCGCCCTGGTGAGCCTCAATGTGGGTGCACTGATGGCGGGCGTCGACAACGGCGTCGTCAACTGGCTATCGATGAGTACACACCTGGATAGCTTTGTGCGCGGGCTGGTTTCCAGCGCCGACGTGATGTGGTTTCTGCTGGTGATCGTGGCGGCGCTGGCGCTGGCCACACGCCGCCTTGGCGCTGAACGGGAGCGTGGCTGATGACGCGCCTGATGCGACGACTCAACGCCTGGCTGTTCGCGCTGCTGTTGCTGGCCTGCGCTGGCGCCGTCGGTTACCTGACCGCGCGCTTTGATCTGGTGGCGGACTGGACCTACGGCGGCCGCGCCACGCTTTCCGCCGAGAGCCGCGCCGTGCTGAAAGCGCTTGACGGTCCGGTGGAGATTGTCAGCTACGCCAATCCGCAAGGCGACATACGCAGCAACATCGCCAGCTTCATGCAGCGCTATCAGCGTGTGAAGCCGGATATCAGCCTGCGATTCGTGGATCCGCAACAGGATCCGGCAGCGATGCGCGAGCTGGGCATCACCACGAATGGCATGCTGATCCTGCATTACAAAGGACACGAGCAACGCCTGGACACACTGAGCGAGAGCAGCCTGACCAATGCGCTCAAGCGCCTGATGCGCGGCAACGATCGCATCGTCGCCTTTGTTTCCGGCGACGGCGAGCGCAGCCCCGCCGACAGTGGTAACGCCGATCTGGGTACCTTCGTCGAACAGATGCAGGAGGGTGGCATCCGCGCGGTGCCGCTGAACTTTGCGCAGGTCGCCGCGGTGCCGCTGCATACGGATCTGGTGGTGCTGGCGAGTCCGCAACAGGCACTGCCTTATGGAGCCGTGAAAGCACTGACCGACTACGTAGCCAACGGCGGCAACCTGCTGTGGCTGACGGAACCGGCCAATGATGACCAGCACCTCGGTCCACTGGCAGACGCACTGGGCCTGCACGTATTGCCCGGCGTGCTGGTGGATGGACAAGGCAGCGCCCTTGGGCTCAGCGATCCGCGACTGATCGCGCTCGGCGATTACCCGCAGCACGCGATCACCCACGATTTCAAGCTCGCCACGCAGTTTCCGCAGGTTTCCGCGCTGGCGCTGGCCTCCAAAACCGAATGGCATGCGTCGCCCTTCCTGCGCTCGAGCGTGCAGAGCTGGACCGAGTTCAAGCCCATCGACAATGCGCATGCGTCATCCATCGCCTATGACGCCAGCGCGGGAGAGCTGAAGGGACCGCTCGATTTCGGATTCGCGCTGGCCCGCTTGTCTCCCAGCCCCGACAAGGCGGAACAACGCGTGGTGGTGATCGGTGACGGCGACTTCCTCTCCAACGCCTTTCTCGGCACGGGTGGCAATCGCGAACTGGGCCGCCGCGTGATCGACTGGCTGCTCGGCGACGACGTGCTGGTCAACATGCCCGTGGCGCAAGGCGCGCCTGATCGCGTCCTGCGCATCTCGCAAGCGCAGCTGAGCGCCGCTTCGCTGGGCTTCCTGGTGGCGATACCCCTGCTGTTGCTGCTGGCCTGTGGCTGGATGGCCTGGCGGCGACGTCGCGCATGAAGCGTTCCACGCGCCACCTCCTGTGGATGGCCGCCGGCGCCGTGGCATTGATGGCCGTGGCTGCCTGGCAATGGCAGCGGGACGCTGACGCGGCGCCAGGCACGCTGCTCTCGCTGGAGCCAGCCACCATCAGCCGCGTCGAACTGGCGATAGGCGCCAGCGCCATCGAGCACTACGCCAAACGCGACGACCACTGGTGGCGCACCGACGGCACACCTTCGCGCGCCGACGACGGCCGCCTGGGCGAATTGGCCGACGCGGCCGGCGCCGAGGTGCTCAACTGGCGCCCCGCCAGCGACTTCGACCCGGCCAAGATCGGGCTCACAGCCCCCGTGGCCGTGCTGACGCTGGACGGCCAGAAGCTGGAGTTTGGCGAAACATCGGTCACCGGGCCGCAGCGCTATGTGCGCGTCGGCGACCGGGTGGCGCTGATTTCGGTGCGTTACACGCCCAGGCCGGCGACTGGCGAGGCGATGCGGGCTCACTAGCTTGAGAGAGCGCACTTGTGCCCGGGACGCCATTCCCCATATCTAGGCCATTCCTGGTACGGAGCGGCGACATGGCAAAGCAGGCGATCGGCGTAGTAGGCATGGCGGTGATGGGCAGCAACCTGGCCCTGAACATCGAGAGTCGCGGGCATGCCGTGTCGATCTACAACCGACACCGCGAACGCACTGACGAGGTCATCGCCGAAAATCCCGGCAAGCGTCTGGTGCCTACTTATAGCCTGCAGGAATTCGTCGACTCACTGGAAAAGCCGCGCCGTATTCTGCTGATGGTGAAGGCGGGCGACCCCACCGACGCCACGCTGGCACAACTGAAGCCGCTGCTCGACAAGGGCGACATCGTGATCGACGGCGGCAACACTTTCTTCAAGGACACCATGCGCCGCGAAAGCGAGATGAGCGCAGCCGGCCTGCACTTCATCGGCACCGGCGTGTCGGGTGGCGAAGAAGGCGCACTGCATGGGCCATCGATCATGCCCGGTGGCCCGCGCGAAGCTTACGACCTGGTCGCCCCCATTCTCACCGAGATTGCCGCCCGCGCGCCCGATGGCGACCCCTGCGTGGCGTATATGGGCCCGAACGGCGCCGGCCATTACGTGAAGATGGTGCACAACGGTATCGAGTACGGCGACATGCAGCTGATCGCCGAAAGCTACTCGGTGCTTCATCACGTGCTTGGCCTTTCCAACGATGAACTGGCCGAGGTGTATGCGGACTGGAACAAGGGCGAGCTGGACAGTTACCTCATCAGCATCACCGCCGACATCTTCACCAAGAAAGATCCCGAAACACGCAAGGCAATGGTCGACATCATTCTCGACCGCGCCGCGCAGAAAGGCACCGGCAAATGGACTAGCCAGAGCGCGCTGGACCTGGCCGTGCCACTGCCACTGATTACCGAATCGGTGTTCGCGCGACTACTCTCCGCGCTGAAAGACGAACGCGTCGCCGCCAGCAAGGTGTTGCCCGGTCCGGGGCCGATCCGCTTCAGCGGTGATCGCGAAGCCTTTGTCGAGGCCGTGCGTCGCGCGCTCTACTTCAGCAAGATCGTGTCGTATGCCCAGGGCTTTGCGCAGTTGCGCGCAGCCTCTGACGAGTACGCTTGGAACCTGCCCTACGGCACCATCGCGCGTATCTTCCGCGCCGGTTGCATCATTCGTGCACGGTTCCTGCAGAAGATCACGGATGCGTATGCGCGCGATCCTGCATTGAAGAATATGCTGCTCGATCCTTACTTTCGCGATATCGCGGCGCAGTACCAGAGTGCGCTGCGCGAAGTCGTGAGCGCTGCGGTCAATGCTGGCGTGCCGGTGCCCTGCTTCTCATCGGCGGTGGCTTACTACGATGGTTATCGCGCGGAGCATCTGCCAGCGAACCTGCTGCAGGCGCAGCGGGATTACTTTGGAGCGCATACGTTTGAACGTATCGACAAACCAGGTAGTTTCCACAATGACTGGAGCTGAGGGATGTTGCAGCGGGCTGCGAACTGAGGCCTCCCTGATGCGTTGCGGTCGCGCGCAAGCGCGCTCCTACAAGGGAGCGTTGTCGTTGTAGGAGCGCACTTGTGCGCGACCGCAGCGGACCATGTTCCCCACGCCCTCCAACCGAGATCTGCTGTGCCTGAACTACCCGAAGTCGAAACCACGCGCCGAGGGATTGCTCCCCACCTGATCGGTCGACGGGTCACCGGCGTGGTGCTGCGCCGCCCCGATCTGCGTTGGCCGATACCACCGGAAATCAGCGAACTGTTGCCGGGTCAGCGTATCGAAGCCGTCGAACGCCGCGCGAAATACCTGCTGCTGCATACGGCGGTTGGCAGCCCCTTGCTACATCTCGGCATGACCGGCGTGCTGCGCGTACTGCCACCAGACGCATTGGTGGGCAAGCATGATCATGTAGATATCGCACTGGAGCCCACCGCCACCGAGGGAGCGCGTGTACTGCGCTTCACCGACGCCCGCCGCTTCGGCTGTCTGTTGTGGCAACCGCCTGGCGAAACGCACGAGCTGCTAGCCGCGCTGGGACCGGAACCGCTTACCGATGATTTCGACGGCGACCTTTTGTGGCGCATGTCGCGGGGACGCACGGCGGCGGTCAAGTTGTTCCTGATGGATAACGCCGTGGTGGTGGGCGTAGGCAATATCTACGCGAGCGAGGCGTTGTTCGCGGCAGGCATTGATCCTCGTCGGCCGGCTGGCGAGGTTTCGCGGGCACGGTATGCGCGACTGGCGGGTGAAGTGAAGCGCATTCTTGCGTGGGCCATCGAGCGCGGTGGTACGACTTTGCGTGATTTCATCAAACCGGACGGAGCGCCCGGTTATTTCTTTCGTGAGTTGCAGGTTTATGGGCGCGAAGGTGAGTCGTGTCGGGTGTGTGACACGCCGATACGGCAGGTGGTGCTGGGGCAGCGGTCGACGTTTTGGTGTCCGAAGTGTCAGCGGTAACCTTTGATATCCACTGTCTCTGAGAGGACAGGGGACTCGTGGCTTTGATCGCTCGCGCCGTTGAACGTCTCCGCCAGAGTGCCGCCTACGCGGCGCGCGTTTCGATCGTCTGCCGACGCTCGAGTCACTTTTCTTTTGCTGGCCCAAAAGAAAAGTAACCCAAAGAAAATGGCCTGGAGAGCTGGCAGCATGGTGTTGGATACCAGCCTGCCGACTGAAGCTAGGTTGCCTCGATACGATCCACCTCGAACACAGCGGCTTCTCAGCAAGCGCTGTTGAACGGAGGACTTAAGGCCGGGCGCTGCGCGCTTTTGCTCCCTCTCCGTCTTTGGGGAAAGAGCTGGGGTGAGGGGCAATCCAGAGACCAGGTCTCTACAAGTGGTAGCTGATATCCGCCCACGAACACTCTCAGTAATGCGACACGCCCGACGCTTTAAGTCCTCTTCACGATGGCGCGTTGCGGTGTAGCCGTACCGCGTGTCGGGCGATCGTGACGATTCGGGCTTCGCGGGCGGCAAGGCTCGTATTAATCACGACGCTACGGCGGCCCCGCTCTTGAGGCCGTTTTCTTTGGGTTACGTTTCTTTTGGGCCAGCAAAAGAAAGGTGACTCGAGCGCCGGCAGGCGATCGAAACGCCCGCCGCGTAGGCGGCACGCTGGCCGTATCGCTCAACGAGAGCCAAATAGCAAAGTCACTGGATCCCCGCCTTCGCGGGGATGACGGTGAGGGGAATACGCGTTATCGCGAGCACCCGACCTTTACCCCCTTTTCGGGGCTCACCCCAACCCCTTCCCCGATGGGGAGAGGGAGTAGAGCGCGCGCCTCACTCCGGCCAACGAAACTCAACAAACGTATTGTTGAAATCCGGATCTTCCAACCCACCACCCAACGTCGCCACAAACGTCACGCCGTCAGCCTCCAACGCCTGCCCTTCCTCAAAGCGCGCACCTAGCGCCCCAAGCTCCACCAACCGTTCGCACAACATACCCGCGCGATCGCTATCGCCCTCAGATACATGGCGAATGCTGATATCAGGACGACCAAACTTGCGCATACCACGTGTGTGAATCCAATAACGCCCACCCTCTTCTTCCCTATCACGAAGAATCAACAGGTGATTGCGGATCGGCGCACCGTCGCGCACCAGGAACTGGCGGCGCCATGTGTCGGCGTCATAAAGATTCAGCGTCTGCGGATCGAGAATGGCCACGCCACCCACATCGAGCAGCGCGGTGAGCACGCCCAACGTGTCGCGCAGGTAGCCAGTGTCCGCGCTATCGGCGATGCGGCCACGGATCACCAGCACTTCGGGTGCGTCAAAGGCCTGTCGGTACGCCCCCGGGGCGTCTTCCTTGAACATGCGGCCCACGCTGCCCTTGAGCGGATAGCCTTCCCATTGGCGCAGCTGCGTATGAAGGTGGCTGGTCAGCTCCACGCCTTCCGGCAGGCCTTCGCTGCCGTAGTCCAGCGATGGGGCACGCCCTGGCTGGAACTTGCCGAACACGTAAAACTGCAGCAGAACTTCTTCATTGCTCGGCTGCCAGTGCGGGCGTTGCCAGGCGGGAAACTGGATCTTCGACATACCTTTCCTCTGGTGAATGGGAGAGGGCTTAGTGCCCTTCGCCAAGCGGCAGCACCGGCTGCTGCAGTTCGATCCTGCCGTGCCCTTCCGTGATGTTCTTGAACTCGGCGCGGCTCACTGAGACATAGCGGTCGTTGCCGCCAATCTCAACCTGGGGACCTTCGGTCACCGCCCGGCCCTGTTCATCCACGCGCACCACCATGGTGGCCTTGCGGCCGGTATGGCAGATGGTCTTGATCTCTTCCAGCTTGTCGGCCCAAGCCAACAGGTAGCGACTGCCCTCGAACAGCTCGCCGCGGAAGTCGGTGCGCAGGCCATAGGCCAGCACCGGGATGTCGAGCTTGTCTACCACGTCGCTGAGCTGCCACGCCTGGGCCTTGCTAAGGAACTGGGCCTCATCCACGAACACGCAATGCAAGGCCCCGCGCGCGGCGATATCGGCCTGCACCAGGGCGAACAGATCCTCTTCCTTGCCGAAACGGCACGCGTTGGCCTTCAGGCCGATACGCGAGGCCACCACGCCTTCGCCGAACCGGTTGTCCAGTGCGGGGGTAAGGATGAGCGTGCGCATGCCGCGCTCGTGGTAGTTGTAGGCGCTCTGGAGCAGCGTGGTGGTCTTACCGGCGTTCATTGCCGAGTAATAGAAGTACAGCTTGGCCATGTCGGCTCCCGGAAACGAGCGCGACATGGTACTGCGGTTCGACGTTAGGCCGGCGGCTGCGAGCCGTCGCGTGGCGAAGGCACCTGCTGCAGATCACCGACGCGCACCCGACCCTGCCACCGCTGCACTTCCCACGACAGATCCTTGAGGCGGAGGTATTGCGCCGCGCTCATGTGGAGGGCGTCACCGAGGTCGCTCAGGTCCACGCTATCGCCAGTGCTTAGCACGCCAGCCAGACCCCTGCGGCCAGCGGCTGCTGCCGAGCTGGAGTCCATGTAAGTCACTACGCCGTTACCGACCCAACCCAGGTGGCTGCCGGTGATGGCCATGCGTTCTGCGCCGAGGTCGCGGGTCAGGCGGGATGTGCCGCCGCTGTCCCCGTAGTCGGCCTCCAGCGCCTGGCGCAACGCCTTTGCCTGCTCGCGCTCGGCGTCGCTCAGCTGGCTCCAGTAGATATCGCGCTGCCGGGCGAGCTCGCGATAGCCCCGGCTGGCGGCGAGGTCCATCCAGGCATAGCCGCGAGGACGATCCACCGGCACGCCGTCGCCCGTCCAGTACATCAGGGCCACCAAAGCCTGCGAGGTCTTGTCGACGTAACGGGAGGCCGACTGGAAATCAGCCAGCGCCTGCGACTTGCGGCCTTCGCGGTAATCCGCGATGCCCTGTTTGCGGAACCGCAGGTCGGGGTGGGCATCAATGAAGGCCCGGTTATCCATCGCCGCCAGCAGTTTGCCGGCCTGTTCCAGCTCGCCCTGGGTGGGTGGGGCCGACTGGGCGGCCACGCCACCGTGCCACGCCAGCAAAATCGCGACACAGCCAACTACTGCCAGCCTGTTCATCGCACGCTCCCATGTCACATGCGCCGCACGGACTGCCGCGCGGCCGGTGCACCGGATCCAGGACCCCAGCATAGCGCGCTCAGGCCGACGGGAGCGTCGGCTCTGATACCATCGTGCGCCGCCCAGCCACTGCGCACACCATGCTCAACCCCCAACAATTGGCCGCCGTCGAACACTGCGACGGCCCGCTGCTGGTATTGGCCGGCGCCGGCTCGGGCAAGACCAGCGTGATCACGCAGAAGATCGCGTATCTCATCGCCCGCAAGAAACTCGCCCCTTCGCGCATCGCCGCCATCACCTTCACCAACAAGGCGGCGAAGGAAATGCGCGAGCGCGTGGCCAAGCTGATCAGCAGCGAGGATGCCGCCGCGCTCACCGTGTGCACGTTCCACGCGCTGGGCCTGAAGTTTCTGCAGATGGAGCATGAGCGAGCCGGCTTGCGCAAAGGCTTCTCCGTGCTCGATGCGGATGACAGCGAAGGTATCTTCAAAGAGCTGGCACCCAAGGGGGCCAAGCCCGACGTGCTGTTTGGCTTGCGCAATTTGATCAGCCGTGCGAAGAACGCCGGCCTGTCACCCGAAGAAGCGCTGGCCGCCGCGCGCAGCCCGCGCGAGCTGGATGCGGCAACCATCTACGACCTGTATCAGCAACGACTCTCCGCGTTCAACGCGGTGGATTTCGATGACCTGATTCGTTTGCCGCTGCGCATCCTCGAAACCGACGAGGCCTGCCGCACCGTATGGCGTGAACGCCTGCGCTACTTGCTGGTCGACGAATACCAGGACACCAATGACGCGCAGTACCGCTTGTTGAAGGCGCTGGCGGGGGAGCGGGGCAGCTTTACCTGCGTGGGCGACGATGATCAGTCGATCTACGCCTGGCGTGGCGCCAATCCCGAGAATATCGACCAGCTTGGCAAGGACTGGCCGTCGCTGCGCGTGATCAAGCTCGAGCAGAACTATCGTTGCGGCAAGCGCATTCTGCGCGCTGCCAACAAGCTGATCGCCAACAACCCGCATCTGCACGAAAAGAAGCTGTGGAGCGAGCACCCGGAAGGGGCGCAGATTCGCGTGCTGGAGTGCAAGGAGAATGAGCACGAGGCCGAGCGCGTGGCCGCCATTGCCGCCACGCTCGCCGAAAAGCACAAAGCGCGCTGGCACGACATCGCCATCTTGTATCGCGGCAACTTCCAGGCGCGCCCCCTGGAGAAGGCGCTGCGCCTGGCGCGCGTGCCGTACCACCTCTCCGGCGCGCTGAGCTTCCTCGACCGCGGCGAAGTGAAAGACCTGCTTTGCTACCTGCGCCTGTTGACCAATCCCAGCGATGACGCGGCTTTCCTGCGCGTGGTGAACGTTCCCAAGCGCGAGATTGGCTCGACCACACTCGAAAAGCTTGGCCAGATTGCGCAGACGCGCCACGCGCCGCTGCTGGACGCCGCCCGCAGCGATACGGTGCTGCGCCAGCTGTCGCCGCGCCCTGCTGCTGCGCTGGCGTCATTCACCCAGCTGATGGACGAGCTGCGCAGCGCCTCGCTGCACCAGAGCGCTGCTGATCTGGTGGACACCGTGCTTCAGCGCACCGGCTACGCGGCGCAGATCGCCGCCAGCACCGCAGACGCTACGCTGCGCGAACGTCGCCTGAGCAATCTTCGCGAGCTCGCCGACTGGTTCCGCGCCATGCAGCGCAACGACCACACCACCGGCGACCTTGCCGCGCAGCTGGCCCTGCTCACCCACGCTGATCGCGACGAACCGGGCAATGCGGTGCGCATGATGACGCTGCATGCCGCGAAAGGCCTGGAGTTTCGTTTTGTCTTCATCGTCGGTTGCGAAGAAGGCACGCTGCCGCATGACGGCGCCATCGATGAAGGACGCATCGACGAAGAACGCCGCCTGATGTACGTAGGCATCACCCGCGCGAAGGAAATGCTCACGCTGTCGTGGTCGGCCAAAACCAAGCGCTACGGCGAAGTCCACAGCAATCAGCCAAGCCGCTTCCTGCATGAGCTGCCGCAGGACGATGTGCACTGGCAGGGCAAAGACCCGGAGGCGGACAAGGAGGTGGTGCGCGAAACCGCCGAGTCGCACATGGCCAAGATCGCCGCCATGCTGGCCGGCAACTGAGCCTTCGGAGATGGCTCCACAAGAAAAAACCCCGCCAATGGCGGGGTTTTTCTTTCATGCATCGGATCGTTAGCGCGATCCGCCGAACTTGTACGTAGCTTCGATGTACATCTGGCGTCCGAACACGTCGTAGTTGAGGTTGTTGTACGGCCCGTTTGCGCCGATGCCGCCAGTGCCGGGATAGCTTCCATCCACAGGCGGCATGGAGTTGAACAGGTTGTTGACCAGGAACGACAAGGTGAGGTTCGCGGTGGGCGAGTACTGCACGCTGGCGTTGTAGATCATCCAGGGCGACAACTTGCCCGTGCCCGGCGAGGTGTAGTTGTTGGCAACCGTCGCCAGGTAGTTGGGCGTGGAACCATAGCGGTTCACGTAGGCGGTGGCGCTCCAGTCACCCTTGCTCCAGGTTATCGAGGCATTGAGCTTGGTCTTGAAGTCCGTGCTGTAGTACGGGCTGCGCAGGTAGTCGATCACCGGATCGCCCGCGTACTCCTGATACGTATGCTTCAAGATGTTGCTGTAACCGCTCAGCAAGAACAACTTGCCGTAGGACCCGATATCCACCGTGTAACTCAAGTTGGCAGTGATCGCATTGACCTTTTCCTGGGCCACGTTGACCTTGGGCGTATAGATGGTCTGGATCGTGCCGAACGCATCGCGCGTGATCTGGCCGATGACCGCCTGACACGACGGTGAATTGACATCCAGCACGCCGAGCAGGCACAGGGAGTTCTGCTGGGAGATCTTGTCCGCGCTTTGGGTCACCACCTCATTGCTGATATCGAAGTGCAGGTAGTCGACGCTCAGTGACATCTGCTGCAGTGGCGACCACACGAACCCCGCGTTCCACACCTTGGCCGTGATCGGCTTCAGATCGGGATTACCCTTGGTTTCCCCAAAATAACTGGCCGAGTAGTAGTTGTTCGGGCAGTTGCCCAGCGTGGTGCCGGTGTAACCCAGCTTGGCGCAGCCGTAGTAGTCGATGACGGTGCTGTAGGAGCCGCTCTGACCGGAGAACTGATCGGCAAGCGTCGGTACCTTGAACGCCGTACCGTACTTGCCGCGCAACAGCAGCGTTTCGAACGGACGATATTCCAGGCCAAGATTGTAGGTGCCGTGGCTCACATCATTGCCCGACACCTTGTAACTGTCATAGCGGCCCGAGACATCAACGGTGAGCTGGTTCAGCAGCGGAAAGCTCATTTCCGTAGTTGCTGCGTAACGGGAGCGATGGCCTGAACCCTGAGACGCGGTGATGTTGTAGATGCCGCCGTTGAAGTAGCGCTCGTCCGGCACGTAGGACCAGCCCTGATTACCGCCTTCAAGCACCACCGCCAGACCCGCATCGCCACCCGGCAGGGTGAACAACGACGCATTGGTGACCTGACCACGGAGCATGTTGTCCCAGGTCTTGCCTTGGGTGGCCACGTAGCCACTGAAGCTGCGGTAGTCCGCTGGCGTAATAGGCGTGTAGAACGCCGCATAGTTCGGCGCAAAAGTGGATACGCCGAAACCGTTCGGATCCGGCCCAAGATTCGGCCCAAGCACGCGATTGCCGAAGAAGGTGTTGATGGCGTCGCCGAACGCCAGGTAATCGCGCTCGTTGGTCTTGTCGTCGGAATGGGTGAAGCCCAGGTCGTACTCCCAGTTCGATTGCCCGAACGTACCCTTGCCGCCCAGGGTGAACATGTAGGAGTTCTCGATCTGCTTGGTCATCGAGTTCTGGAAGCCACCCACTTCCTCCGGCGAGAAAATGTGCTGCATATCCACGTAGTCACCGATGTTCGGCTCGTAGAACGAGCCGACCGAGGTGATCTGCGTCGACCAGATATTGTTAAGCGCGGCCTGCCACTTCTGCTCCTGGTAGTTGTAGAGCAGGTCACTGTAGAGCTGCAGGTTGTCGTTCACGTCGAAAGTGGCGTGCGTGTACAGGTTGGCGGTTTTTTCGCCATTGGCCAGGGTGACGAAACCCGGGGCGAAGTACGATCCGCAGTAGTCGCCGCTGTTGATGCGATGCCTGAGCCCGGTCGTGCCGCCAAAACCCGCGACTGTGTTAGCGCAGTTGTTCGGATCCTGGAAGTAATAGCCGTTGCTTAGCGCTGTCGCGCTTACCACCAGGTAGTCACGTTCGGCCGTTTGCGGCGTCGAGCCATTGACCGGGAATTGCTTGGTCAAGTCACGACTGTAGGCCCAGGTGGGATTGGTGTTCTGGAACTGCACGCCAGCAACGACGTTTAACTTGCCCACCTGGAAGCTGTCGGCGAGATAGATACGGCGCGTTGCGCCACCGCCGTTGCTGTTCCAGCCGTAGCGCGCGTCTATCACCGGCCCATCAAGCTTCTTCTTCAGCACAATATTGATGACACCGGCGATGGCGTCAGAGCCGTACAGCGACGACTGGCCACCCGGCAGAATGTCGATGTGATCGACCATCTCAATCGGAATGCTGCTCAGGTTGTTGAAGACATCGCTGCCGTTGTAAAGCGCCGGGAAATTGCCCATCGGGCGCCCGTCGATCAGGTACTTCACGAAGCCAGGCGGCAGGCCGAACAGGCTGAGCGTCTGCGCCCCTTGTGTGAAACCACCAACGGCCTGTGAACCCTGCACACTGCCCGTCGCTCCCGACGACTGCTGCAGAGCCTGTGCGACGGTGGCGAAGCCACGCACCTTCATATCCTGGGCGGTGATGGTGATGACCGGCGTCGCGGTCTCGACCTGCGATTGCGGAATCAACGAACCGGTAACCGAAACCGCATCGAGCTTCTTGGCTTTTTTCGCTGCGTCCGCATCCGAGGCGGCGTCGCTCGCGGTAGGCGTATCCGACGGTGACGGACTTGTAGCGGAAGCATTGGCCGTGGCGTACGAAGCGGACGCATAGCCGAGCGCCAGAGCTGCCAGCACGGCAGCCCTGAGTTTGGACTTCGACATCATTGTCTCCCCAATTATTTTTAGTCTGCTTCATGCAGCGCGCCGAATCCCGGCGCACTTCCCCGCGAAAGCCCCGACGAAGGTACGTCCCCCCGGAAGACACCTTTTGATCGTTGGTTGGGCTCTCGCTTTTTGCTGTGTATCACACGAATTTTCTCGTACCAATGCCCCATCGGCATGTCGCAATTTCATGCGGCGCGTTGAGAAATTTGGTAACGATTTACGCGAAAAGGCGCGAACGGCGAACGCACTTGGGATGGCGAGGCATCGCAGGGGCGCGGTGTCGCTCGTCAACTGAGACGGATATCGCAAGAACTTTCTTTACGGATGTGTGAAATCGCCGCCACTCTTGGACAGACCCGGCACCAGCGGCGGTGAGCTGGCTGCGTTCTTTCAAATCAGCCGTTCGGCTTCGAGCTCGCTTTTCAGATAGGCGTAATAGATCGGCGCCGCGATCAAACCGGCCAGACCGAAAGCGGCCTCCATCACCAGCATCGCTACCAGCAGTTCCCATGCGCGCGCACGGATTTGACCACCGACGATGCGCGCGTTGAGGAAGTACTCGAGCTTGTGGATCAGGATGAGAAAGCCAAGCGCGGCCATGCCGACGCCCAGCGAAATCGACAGACCTGCAATGGTGATGGCCGTGTTGGAAATAAGGTTGCCGATCACCGGCAACAGACCCACGATGAAGGTAAGCACCACCAGCGTCTTGGCCAGCGGCAGATGGATGCCCATCAGCGGCAGCACGCCGAGCAGGAAGGTCGCGGTGAACAAGGTATTGATCGCCGAAATCTTGATCTGCGCGAACACGATGTTGTGGAACGCCTCGGACAGGCGCTGGCAACGCAGGCCCAGCGCAGCGGCGAGCGGCCCCACCTGATGCGCGGGGCGCGCACGGCTCAACGCGACGATGGCGCCCAGCACCATGCCGATCAGGATATGCACGAACACGCGCGCCGCTTCCTTGCCCAGCGTTTGCAGGCTCACTGAGTGCTTGCGCGTCAGCTCCATCGCCATCATGCGCAGGTCATCCACCGTATCCGGCAGCCAACCCACCACCGATGCGGGCAGCTGCTGGCGCGCCTTTTCCACCAGCGGCATCAGCTGCTGTTCCCACAACACTTCCGGGTTGCCGATTTCGTTGCGCAGAAAGCTCACCGCGCTGAGGATCAGCAACACCAGCAGGCCCACCACGATGGTGCCCAGCAAGGCGACCACCAGTACGCGGGCGCGGTCACTGGGCACCTGCTTGCCCAACAGCGGTGCCGTCGACTGCACCAGCTCGTACACCAGCAGGCCGGCAAACAGCGCTGGCAGCAGATGCAGGCCCAGCATCAGCATCAAGGCGGCAGCGGCCACCAGATAGCTGGTCAGGCGAATGGCAAACGATGGCTGGGGAGCGGGTTCAACGGAGTCCATGCAAGTTCATGCGAAGGTGGAGATACCTGCAGTCTGTCAGCTGACCTTGGCGGCCGCCAGCCTCGCCAGCAAGCCGCCATACAGGAACGGCGCCTTGATGGGCCACTCCGATGACGACCTGCTGGCTTCTGGATCGCGCTCGCCCAGACCCGCGTCAGGCGAAAGCGCCCGAGGACGCCCTTACTTGTTGCCGTCCACCTGCAGGAACGGGATCGGTGCGCCGGCATAGATATGCTGCGGAAGCTGGCCGTTCCACTTTTCAGCTTTGATCTTTTCCACCTCGATGCGGCGCAATTCCAGTACATCCTTGCTCTTGGCCAGGGCGTCGCTTTGCGCCTTGAGGGCTTCCGCCTGGGCATTGGCTGCGGTCACCGTGGCATAAGCCTCGCCATCTGCCTGTGCCTTCAGCGCATCAGCATCGGCCTGTGCAGTGACCACCTTGGCGCGCTGTTCCGCCTCGACCGTTCTGACCTTGTTCTCCGCCGCCAGGCGCAACTGTTCCTGCGTGACCTTTTCGTTGATGGCGTGCATATAAGTGTCAGAGAACGAGAAGTTGCGCATGTCGATATTGATCACCTGCGCGCCATACATGTTCAGCTTGTCTTTCAGCGCCAGGTTGATGTCGACCGACACCTGCGAACGCTTGGCAATTAAGTCCGGCGCGGAATAGCGCGCGGTTACGGCCTTAAAGACTTCCTGCGTGGCCGTTTGCACGTACGAGGAAAGGTCGCCGTTATGACTATATTTTTCGTACACCTCGGCCACGCGATCGGTCTGGATGCTATAGCGCACGGTGAGGCTGACCTTGACTGGCTGCGTGTCGCTGGTGCTGCCGTCCGCTTCGTCGATCTGCGCTTCCTCGGCGCGAATGCTGAAAATCGCGAGCTTCTGCCAGGGCGGCACCACGACCAGGCCTTCGGGCTCGATCTTCTTGATGGCGCCGAATTGCGTCAGAACGCCACGCGAGCCGGTCGGCACGGTGCGAAAGGGCCAGAATGTGGCGATCAAGATAAGCGCTACCACCGACACAACCAGGTTGCGTATGAGCTTGACGAGGTTGATGTTGCTGTTGCCGTTTGAGATCGCGAGCATGCACGGACTTCCTTGTGGAAAGAAACGAACGGCACAGACGCGCCGCGGTTTATCCGCAGCCGACGCCTGAGGCCACCTGGTGAGCGAGTTGATCCCCTGCACGAATGTGGGGGTGAAACCCCACTGTCGTAAAATGCCGCGATTCTAGCCGAACCACTTTCAGGGGTTTTTTGATGTCCGTTCGTTTCTCGGTGGCGTTTGCCGCTTTGGTCTTGCTTGCCGGTTGCGCCAGCACCGCCCCCACCAAGGCCCCCGCGCCAGCCACGGCAGCCACCCCGGCCACGACCACCCCGGCCGACGACAACCTCAACGCGATGGCCTGGAGCCAGACCGCGATCGAGCATGACCTGATCTACCTGCAGACCTATCGGGATGCGCAATCACGCCTGCTCGCTGCGTTGGCGGACAAGCAGTGGGATGCACTGCCCAAGGACGACCGCGTAGCCCCCGCCACCGGCCTGAAGCCGGCCGTGGTGCTGGATATCGACGAAACCGTGCTGGACAACTCGCCGTATCAGGCCCGGCTGGTGAAGAGCGGCGGCGAATACAACGAGGCTGATTGGGCCGCCTGGTGCAACGAGCAACGCGCCCGCGCCCTGCCCGGCGTGGTCGAGTTCACCCAGTTCGCGGCCAGGCACGGCGTCGCGGTGATCTACATTTCCAATCGCGCCAAGGATCTGGACCAGGCCACCCTGGCCAATCTGCGCAAGGAAGGCCTGCCCGTCTCCGGCCCCGAGGCCTTCCTGGGGCTGGGCACGTTTGTGGAGGATTGCGAGCAGATCGGTACCGAGAAGGGTTGCCGCCGCCAGCTGGTGAGCCGCAAATACCGCGTGTTGATGCAGTTTGGCGACCAGATCGGCGATTTTGTGACTGTTTTGGCCAACAACGACGCAGGTCGTCATAAGGCCATGGCGCCCTATATGGGCTGGGTCGGCACCCGCTGGTACGTGTTGCCCAACCCCACCTATGGCGCATGGGAACCCGCTTTGTTTAATAATGACTGGACGGCACCGCGCGATGAACGCCGCCACCAGAAGATCCAGTCGCTGCGTTTCGATTGACAATCGACACATAATAATCAGTAACTTACGCGGCATAAGCTAAAGTATTGCTTTAAGTTTAACGGGGAAGTAAGATCTTCCCCGCCAACCCCTGCTGACCTTGATAATTCCGCAGGCAAGGCCATTTCCCTTCCGGCTCTGCCGGATTACCCCGTGAGGCCCAACGCCCGCGGGGTTTTCTTTTTGGGCGGTTCCTTAATGGAGCCCATGACCTGGCTCTCAGCCTCACGCTCCGGCTCTTGTTGACGTGGCGTCGACACGCTTACGCTCCGGCGACCGCCCTGCCCGGGGCTGCCAGGCGCCACCACTTTCCGAGACCCTATGCGTCGCTCATCCGTCTTCTACGCCGTTGGTGCGTTTATCGCCCTGCTCGTGCTGGCCACGATCGGCGCCTTGGTCATGACCTCGCACAAGCACGTGCCGGCCCCGGTCGTCGCCGGTGGCGAAACGCCTGAAGCGTCCGTGCAGCAGACCGTGGCGCTGATCCGGGCCGGTGACTTTGCCGGCTTCTGGAAGCACGCCCTGCCACCGGCCGATTACGAAACCTTGCGCAGCGACTGGACGCGCCCGCGCCCCGACGAGCAGCCCGTCAGCGCCGAGCAGCGCGCCGATTTCATCGCGCAGATGCAGCAGCTCACCGAGCCGAACGCGGAGACCAAGCTCTACGCCATCGCCAGGCCCAAGCTCAACCAACTGCAACAGCAGTACCACGACCAGGTGCCCATCATGATCGGCATCGTGCAGAACATCGCGGTCACCGGCGTTGTGCAGAGCAAAAGCCTGACCAATCCGCAAAAGCAGCAGGTCACTGAGGTGATCAATGTGCTGGCGCCGTGGGCGCAGCAGGTCCCGTGGTTCGACCAGGCCAGGGCCAAGCAGGCCATTGCGGTGGTGGTGGCAGCGGCGCGCAAGCTGGATCTGAAGACCCCAGAAGATCTGCACGCCATGGACTTCGACACGGCCATGCAGAAGTACAGCACTGGTTTCCTGGCCATCAAGCAGGTACTGGCCATCTATGGCCTGCCGCTGGATGAAACGCTGGACTCGGTGAAGGTTTCCCTCTTGGAAACCCGTAACGGCCGTGCCCGCGTACGCATCGACTACACCCTGCTCGGCAAGCCGCTTTCCACCGAGTCCGAACTGATCGAACAGGGCGGCCGGTGGTACAGCGCCGATGTACTGCAGAATGTGCGCGACGCGCATGACCGTTTGTCGGCACCGCCAGCTGCAGCCAGCACCGCGGCCGCACCGGCGACACCGGCCAGCGCTGCACCGCCGCCGCAGGCGGCACCAGCAAAGCCCGCCGCCAGCAGCTCCGCTACCAAGCACTAATCAGCTAAACCGGTTTCTTAGGCTCACCGGTTACAATCTGGGGATGCTGAATATGTCGACCACGGACACTCCCGCCCGTAGCCGCGCGCCCTGGTGGTTCAACCTGGCCGGGCAACTGCTCGAGCCATGGGTGCGTCTCCGCCGCGAACCCGCCGAACCCGCCACCTTGCTCCAGGCTGGCGTGCCGGTGTGCTACGTCATCGAGCGCGACGGCCTTTCTGATGCGCTCATCCTGGAGCGTGCCTGCCGCGAGGCTGGCCTGCCTTCACCGCTGCAGCCCCTGGCCGGTACGCGCCGCAAACGTTCCGCCGTGGCGCTGGTGCGCCATGACAGCTGGACGCTCGGGCGCAGCCGCAAACGCTCGCCCACCGAGACGCTGGGCCAGTTGGTCCGCCTGATCGACGCCGACCCGGAACGCGACGTGCAGATCGTGCCCGTCTCCATCTACGTCGGCCGCGCGCCCACGCGCGAGTCGGGCTGGTTCAGCGTGCTGTTCTCGGAAAACTGGATGGTGGTCGGCCGCTTCCGCCGCATGCTGGCCTTGCTGCTGAACGGCCGCGACACCGTCGTGCACTTCTCCGCCCCCGTATCGCTGCGCCAGGTGGTCAACGAGTCGAGCGACCTGCGTCCGGAACGACTGACCCGCAAAATCGCCCGCGTGCTGCGCACGCACTTCCGCCGTATCCGCGCGGCGGTGATCGGCCCCGACCTTTCCCATCGTCGTACCGTGGTCGATGCGGTGCTGAACGCCGAGCCCGTGCGCGCCGCCATCGCCTCCACCGCGGCGAAGGAAAACATCAGCCCCGCCAAGGCGTGGCGTCGGGCGCACGACATGATGATGGAGATCGCCGCCGACTACTCGCACCCGGTGGTGCGCTCGGCTTCGTTCCTGCTCTCCAACTTCTGGAACAAGCTGTACGACGGCATCGCCATGCACCACTTCGAAAAGGCCCGCGCTGCCGCGCCCGGCCATGAAGTGGTGTACGTACCCTGCCACCGCAGCCATGCGGACTACCTGCTGCTGTCCTACCAGTTGCATATGTCCGGCGTGGTGGTGCCACACATTGCGGCGGGTGTGAACCTCAACCTGCCGGTGATCGGCCCCATCCTGCGCCGTGGCGGTGCGTTCTTCCTGCGCCGCAGCTTCAAGGGCAACGCGCTGTATTCGGTGGTGTTCAACGAGTACGTGGCGCAGCTGATCGATCGCGGCGTGCCGATGGAGTACTTCATCGAAGGTGGCCGCTCACGTACCGGTCGCTTACTTGCACCGCGAGCCGGCATGCTGGCCATGACCGTGCGCGCTTTCCTGCGTGCGCCACGCCGTCCGGTGCTGTTCCAGCCGGTGTACATCGGCTACGAGAAGCTGATGGAAGGCAAGAGCTACATCGGCGAACTCTCCGGCAAGCCGAAGGAGAAGGAATCGCTGATCGGCCTGCTGCGCGGCCTGAAGGTGCTGCGCCAGCGCTATGGTCATGTATCACTCAACTTTGGCGAACCGATCGAACTCAACCCGATGCTCGACGCCGCCAGCGCCGATTGGCGCAACGACGACCCGGACGCCAAGCCCGAATGGCTGGGGCGCGTGGTGGATGATCTGGCCGAGAAGATCCAGATCAACATCAACCGCGCCGCGGACGTAAACCCCATCAACCTGCTCGCGCTGGCCCTGCTCGCCACGCCGAAGCACGCGATGGCGGAGAACGACCTGCTGGTGCAGCTGGAATTGATGAAGGCGCTGCTGGAGGAGTTGCCCTACTCCGACCGCATGACGCTCACCTCGATGGATCCCGCCGGCATCATCGCCTATGGCGAGCAGATGGGCTGGATCCGCCGCGTGCGTCACCCACTCGGCGACGTGCTGGTCACCGAAGACGAGCAGGCGGTACTGCTCAGCTACTTCCGCAACAACGTGCTGCACCTCACGGCAACGGCTGCGTGGGTGGCCTGCTGCTTCCTCAACAACCGCCGCATGTCGCGCGCCTCGGTGCTGCGACTGGGCCGCATCATCTATCCGTTCATCCAGGGCGAGCTGTTCCTGCCGTGGGATGCGGATGGATTCTGTGCGCAGCTGCAATCCACCATCGACTTCTTCGTGCGCCGCGGCCTGCTCGAGGCGACCGGCGAAGGTCGCGTGCTGGAGCGTGGCCCCGGCCAGGACGACGCGGCGTTCCAGCTCAAGATCATCGCGCGCAGCCTTATCCAGGCCTTCGAGCGCTACTACATCACCATCGCCGCACTGGTGAAGAACGGCCCGCACACCATGACGGGTGCGGAGCTTGAGAACGCCTGCACACTCACCGCCCAGCGCCTGAGCCTGCTCAACGAGTTGTCGGCGCCGGAGTTCTTCGACAAGGCGCTGTTCCGCGGCTTCATCCAGAAGCTGCGCGAAAGCCGCATCGTGTGGACTGACGAAGCCGGCAAGCTCGACTACGACCATGCACTGGAAGACATGGTGCGCGACGCGCGTGTCATCCTGGCTCGCGAAGTGCGCCACTCCATTCTCAAGATCACCCCGGGCGGCGATGGCGAAAAGGAGCCTGCGGAAAAGCCGTTGCCGGCCGATGCCACCAGCGAAGCGTTGCATGAGCGACATGTGGCGGCGGAGCATCACGAGCATGCGCCGGCCGAGGTCGTCACGGTGACGGAAGAGTCTGGCAGCGAATCGCCGCGCAAAGACTGACCATCCCGTCATGAGACTGAGCGACGAGGGGTGACGAAAGTCACCCCTCTTTGCGTTGGATCACTCCCCTAAGATGGCTCCTTCATCCTGGGGAGGAGCTCATCATGATCACACGCGTTGCCGTCGCCATCGCCGCAGCCCTTGCGCTGCCCGCCGCCATCGCGGCCGAACCCGCCCAATCGCATCACGATGTGACCGTGCTGCACTGCGCACGACTGGTCGACCCCGCCGCAGGCAAACTGCTGGGCGAAACGACGCTGGTGATCGAAGGCAACCGCGTAAAGGAGATCAAATCCGGCGCGGTCGATCCCAAACCGTACCAGGATGCCGCCACCGCAGCCGGCGGCAGCTTCAGCATGCGCAACCTGGCCGACGCCACCTGCATGCCGGGCCTGATCGACTCGCACACCCACCTCACCGGCGAAACCAGTCCCACCGGCTACACCGACCAGTTCCGCTGGAACGTGGCCGACTACGCCATCCGCTCCACCGTCTACGCCCGCCGCACCCTGCTGGCCGGCTTTACCGCCGTGCGCAACGTAGGCGACTCGAACAACGAATCCATTGCCCTGCGCAACGCCGTCAACGCCGGCATCGTGCCCGGTCCGCGCATCTTCACCGCCGGCAAGGCCATCGGCACCACCGGCGGCCATGCCGACCCTACCGACGGCTATCGCACCGACCTGGCCGGCGACCCGGGCCCCAAAGAAGGCATCATCAACAGCGTCGACGATGCCTACAAAACCATCCGCCAGCACTACAAGGACGGTGTCGACGTCATCAAGATCATGCCCTCAGGCGGCGTGCTCGATGAAAGCAACAGCGTCGACAACGCGCAGATGACCATTGAGGAGATCAAGGCCATCGTCAGCGCCTCGCACGACTACGGCTTCACCGTCGCGGCACATGCGCACGGCGCCGAAGCCATCCGGCGCGCCGTGCTGGGCGGCGTGGATTCGATCGAGCATGGCACCTTCATGAACGACGAAGACATGAAGCTGATGAAGCAACATGGCACCTGGTATGTGCCCACCATCATCGCCGGCAAATACGTGCAGGAAATGGCCGCCAAGCCCGGCTACTACCCGCCGCAGGTGGCCGCGAAAGCCATCCAGGTGGGACCGATCATCCAGGCCACGGCAGGCAAGGCCTACAAGGCCGGCGTGAAGATCGCCTTCGGCACCGATGCAGCGGTCTACCCGCACGGCCAGAACGCCAAGGAATTCGAATACATGGTGCAGGCCGGCATGCCGCCCATGTTCGTACTGCAGGCGGCCACCACCCATGCTGCCGAACTGCTGCACAAGCAGAACGAACTTGGGCAGATTGCGGTGGGCCGCTATGCGGACGTGATTGCGGTGCCTGGCAACCCGCTGGATGACATCACGGTGATGCAGAAGGTGAGTTTCGTGATGAAGAATGGGGTGGTGTACAAACAGGATGGCAAGGAAGTGTTCTGAGCGTGCTTCGCTCCCTCTCTCCGCGCACCCCAAGGAGAGAGGGAGCAAAAAAGCCGCGCCGAATACATTCCCTAGCCAAGATGGCGCGTAGTGCCGCCATCGCATTAAGTCCTCTCCGCAATGGCGCGTTGCGGGGTAGCCATCACGCGTGTCGTGCGATCGTGAGGATCTGGGCTTCGTTCGCGTCAAGGCTTGTATTCAACACAACGCTACGACAACTCCGCTCTTAAGGCCGTTTTCTTTGGGTTACTTTTCTTTTGGGCCAGCAAAAGAAAAGTGACTCGAGCGTCGGCAGACGATCGAAACGCCCGCCGCGTAGGTGGCACGCTGGCCGTATCGCTGAACGAGAGCCAGGAGCAAAGCCACTGGATCCCCGCTTTCGCGGGGATGACGGTGAGGGAAAATACGCGTTATCGCGAGCACTCACCCCTCACCCCAACCAACCCTCCCCGGAGGGAAGGGGAAAAGCGGGCCGCCACAAGGAAGCCAAGGGCCCAATCCGCTACCATTAACCCCATGAGCGACCAGTCCCCCCAAACCACGCATTTCGGCTTCCGCGACGTCCCTGTCTCCGACAAGCAAAAGCTCGTCGGCCAGGTGTTCACTTCGGTCGCACGCAGTTACGACCTGATGAACGACCTGATGTCGTTCGGCGTCCACCGCCTGTGGAAGCGCCACTTCGTGGCCATCAGCGGCGTGCGCCGCGGTGACCGCGTGCTGGATCTGGCCGGTGGCACGGGCGATATCGCCGCGCTGCTCAAGCCTGTGGTTGGTGCCGAGGGCGAGATCGTGGTGGGCGACATCAACGCTGCCATGCTCGGCGTGGGTCGCGACCGCCTGACCGATCGCGGCCTGGTCTCTGGCCTGCGCTGGGCTCAGCTGAACGCCGAAAGCCTGCCGTTTCCCGACAACAGCTTCGATGCCGTGACCATGGCCTTCGGCCTGCGCAACGTCACCGACAAGGACAAGGCGCTCGCCGATATCTGCCGCGTGCTCAAGCCCGGCGGCCGCGCCCTGGTGCTGGAGTTCTCGCGCGTGCAGAGCGACCTCTTCAGCAAGCTCTACGACTTCCACTCGTTCAAGGTCCTGCCCAAGCTCGGCCAGCTGTTCGCCGGTGATGCCGACAGCTACCAGTACCTGGCCGAATCGATCCGCAAGCATCCGGATCAGGAAACCCTCAAGAGCATGATGGAGCGTGCCGGCTTTGGTCGCGTGGACGTGCGCAATCTCACCAACGGCATCGTAGCGATCCATCGCGGGTACAAGTTTTGAGCAGGCCGGGAGGCAGGTCTCTTTTCGCAACACTAGTGCTCACTGCACTCGCGACATGTCCGGTTGCTTCGGCAGCAACGCCGCATTACGCGGTACTACCCGAATCGGCGTTGAGCAAGACGCTCAAGCAGTGCTCTCGCAGTACACCGCAAGCCAGCGCTGCGTGGACACCCTCAACGGAACAGTTGCGCGACCTCGAAGACCATCTGCCACAACTCGCTGAACTGGCCGCACGACAAGGGTTGCCACGACGCATCGGCGATCCTGCGGGCTCGTTCCGTCAGTACCTCGGTGTTGTCGTCGATGGCCATCGCTACATCTACATCAACGCCATGCCCGAGGATGAGGTCGCTTTATCGCATGTGACCGCTTCATCAACCAAGCCAGTGATGGTTTGCGATGGAGGGAACGCGTTCTGGGGCGCCCTCTACGATCCCGACGCAAGAACGTTTTCGCAGCTAAGTGCCAACGGTGTTGCGTAACCTCGCCTTTCGGGGAATGAAGCTGCAATGCTTCGCACGCCTGCGGGTTTGCTCCACACGCACGGCTTTCACCCACCAAGAATGGCTTTAGTTCATGCGCGTGCTGGTCACGGGCGCCTACGGCTTCATCGGCTCGCACATTGTCGCGGCGCTCACCGCTGCAGGTCATGAGGTCGTTTGCGCCGTGCGCGGCGCACGACTTGATGCGCGCTTCCCTGGGTTGCAGGCAATTGCCTGCGATATGTCGCGGGACACATCGCCCGACATCTGGGTGCCGCGCCTCGCGACCATTGATGCGGTGGTGAATTGCGCAGGCATTCTGCGCGAACGACACGGCGATCGCTTTGAGACGGTTCACGTCACCGGGCCGGTCGCGCTCTACGAAGCTTGCGTACAGGCCGGCGTACAGCGCGTGGTGCAGATTTCCGCACTGGGTGGGAAAGACGACGGCGAGTTCATTGCCAGCAAGCATCGCGGCGACGAGCGGCTTGCATCGTTGCCACTCGACGCGATTATTCTTCGCCCTTCGCTGGTATACAGCGCACGAGGCTCCTACGGTGGCACCTCGCTTCTGCGCGCCATGGCAGCCATGCCTTGCGTGATTGCGGTACCGCGCGCCGCCATGAAACCCTGCGTCCAACCGATTGCCGCTGAGGATGTGGCGCTTGCCGTTGCGGCAGCCGTGTCGTCGCCCTCGAGCGGAACCGAGATTCTGGAACTGGTTGGCCCGCACCCGATGGGGCTGGGTGACTACCTGCAGGCATGGCGTCGCTGGCTGGGTCTGCGGGCCGCACGGTTGTGGGCCGTGCCCACGTCGCTGGTTCGGTTGGCATGCCGCGTCGGCAAATGGTTCGGCCAAGGGCCACTCGGCGAAACCATGCAGACCATGCTGGAGCACGGGAATCTGGGACAACCGGGTGCGATAGAACGCATGCGGGAGCGTCTGGGCCTGGTGCCTCGAACACTCGAGCGGGCCCTTGCTGAAGCTCCCGGTCATACGCAGGATCGCTGGCATGCCCGCTTGTATTTCGCCCTGCCGGCGTTGCGCATAACCCTCGCGTTGCTGTGGCTGGCTTCGGGTTTGATTGGCTGGTGGCTACCGTCCGGTGCTGTGGCAACCGCCGCGAGTGGCGGTCCGCTCTCTGCCGATGCATCGCTCATGCTTGCACGCACCACAGCATCGCCCGATCTGCTGTTCGGCGCCCTGTGTCTGCTGAGGTGGCGCCCGCGACTCGTGCTGAGCGGCATGCTGCTGATGCTGGTCGGTTACACGATAGGTATCGGAACGATGTGGCCGGTGCACTGGCTTGATCCGCTGGGTGGACTGCTGAAGAACGTGCCACTGATGGCGGCCGTCGCCGTGCTGCTCGCCACTGAGGACAAACGATGACGGCCTACACGCTGCTCAAGCTCGTGCACATCCTGTCGTCGACACTGCTGTTCGGCACCGGCCTCGGCACGGCGTTCTTTATGTGGTTCACCTGGCGCAGCGGTAATGTGCAGGCCATTGCGGCTGCATCTCGACTTACCGTGCGTGCAGACTGGTGTTTCACCACACCTGCCGTCATCGTGCAGCCTCTCACCGGTGTCGCGCTCGTACACCTGATGGGCTTTCCTTGGAACAGTCCATGGCTAGTCGCTGCCGTCGCGCTCTACATGCTTACCGGAGCCTGCTGGATACCTGTCGTGGTGCTGCAAATGCGCGTGCGCAATGCGGCTGAGATAGCTAGTCAAACAGGCTCGCCACTCCCGGCATCCTGTGAACGGCTGATGCGCTGGTGGTTTGCCTTGGGCTGGCCAGCTTTCCTGGCTGTGATGGGTATCTTTTGGTTGATGGTGGCCAAACCACCGCTCTGGATCTGAGCCACGATGGCGTTACACCAGACGTCATCACCGGGTGCCATAGTTAGACCTCTCTCGCCCAAGGGCAGCACTCGACTGTGACTTCGCGCTATCGCTCACTCGCAGCTTTTGGCTCACTGCTCGGTTGGTTCGGCTTGGTGCTGCAGCTGGGTGAGTCGATCCGGATCACCCTTGCGAGCGGTCAAGGTGCCGCAGCCGGCGTATGGATCTACCTGGGCTTCTACACCATTCTCACCAATATGCTGGTGGCCAAAGCGCTGTCCGCCGCGGCGCTTGGCCCCGGTCATGGTCCCATCGTTCGCTTCTTTCTCCGGCCGGGCGTGCAAACCGCTATCGCGATGAGCATTGCCATCGTCAGCCTGATCTACAACGTGATGTTGCGCCAGCTGTGGCACCCCACCGGCTGGCTGCTGGTGGCCGATGTGATCGTGCACGACATCATACCGCCGCTTTATCTGCTGTATTGGTGGCTCGCCGTACCCAAGGGCGGCCTGCGCTGGTCGCAGGTGCTGGTATGGCAGAGCTATCCGGCGGGCTATTTCTTCTATGTGCTGGTGCGCGGCGCCATCAATGGCTGGTATCCGTATCCGTTCCTCGATGTGAGGAAGCTGGGCTACGGGCAGGTGTTAGTGGATGCCATCGCCGTATTGCTGGCGTTTGTCGCCGTCGGCCTGGTTCTGGTCGCGCTGGGCCGTTGGCAGGCGCGACGTCAGGCGAGTGCTGCGGCAAGTCCCGCCTGAAGCTGGATGACCTTATGCTGGGCGAAGGTCTTGCAGCACGTCACCGTAGCGTCGAACCTCTGCTTCATGCGCTTCATCGCGCCAGGTTTCCGCCAGCGCGGCTTCGTACCACCGGCGCATGGACGGCAAGGCGAGCACACGTTGCACGTACTCGGCGGCTGCCTGATCGAGCGGAAGCCCATAAGTCTGGATGCGGAATACCACGGGTGCGAAGAACGCATCCACCGCGGTGAATGTCTGGCCGGCAAGGAACGGGCCACCGAAACGCGTGAGCCCTTCCATCCATAGTTCGTTGATGCGCGCGATGTCCGCCTGCAGGGCGGGCCCGATCTCGTGCAGTTTTACGCGCAAGCCGCAGCTCATGCCGCACTGCTCGCGCAAGGCGCCAAAGCCCGAATGCATCTCCGCTGCTGCACAACGCGCCCAGGTGCGCGCCGCAGCATCGGACGGCCAAATGCCGCGATGGTGTTCGGCCAGATATTCGGCGATGGCCAGCGAATCCCACACTACCGTGTCGCCATCACGCAGGCATGGCACGCGGCCGGAGGGAGAGAACGCCCGAAACGCCTGCCAGTTGGAGCCCTGGCCGAAGCACACAACGTTTTCCTCGAACGGAATACCCAGCTCGCTCATCAGCACCCAGGGGCGCAACGACCACGACGAGTAATTCTTGTTGGCGATATAAAGCGTCGTCATCGATGCACTCCGGGCGGGCTGATGTCAGGTGTCCAGGATCAGCAGCGTACCGCGACTGCCAGGCGCCACACTGTGCGGCACGCCCTGCGGCACTACGCACAGTTCACCGGCGCACACACGCATGATGTTGCCGTCCATGTTCAACACCATCTCACCGTCGAGCACGAGCAGGCCCTCGGCGTAGTCATGGCATTCTTCCGGATAGGCTGCTTCATCCATGCGAAGCAGCTTCAGGCGTGCATCGCCGAAAGCGGCGAGCACGCGCGAAGACCAGGCGGAAGGTAACTCTTTGGCTGCGTCGATCAATCGTAGGGGCGTCATCGGTTCAATGCTGCTTGGCCGGCGTAGCGACGACGGGCGCAGCGGATGCACGCGGTCGACGCCGCGCGTTGGCCAGCACCACGCCACCCACGGTCAACACACCGCCCACCAGGGTCAGTAAGGTCGGGCGCTCACCCAGCCACACCCAGCCGATCAGCACAGCAATCGGCGGCGAAAAGTAGATGAAGCTGCTCACCTGCGATGCCGCTGCACGATGCAGCGCGGCGTTCCACGCGATATAGCCGATGAAGGTGGGCGCGATGCCCAGCCACAGTAGTGCAGCGATGTGCGAGGCAGGCGCTGAGACAAGCGCCTGCGGCAGACCCAGGCCGAACGGCAAGGTGCCCAAGGTGCCGGCGAAGAACGTGAAGGCGGTGACGCCCAGCATGCTGTTGCGGGCAAAGAACGGTTTCTGGCCGACAAAGAAGATCGCCGATGACAACGCGCTGACCAGCACCAGCGCCGCCATTGGCTCAATCTTCACGTCTTTGCCGCTGGTAAGCACCACCACGACCACGCCCAACAGCGCCACTGCCAGCCCGGTCAGGGTGCGATTCGACAACCGCTCACGCAGCCAGATAGCAGACAACGCCGCAGTAATGGCCGGCACCAGCGAGATGATGATGGCTGCCGTGCCGCTGGCCACTCGGGTTTCAGCGGTATTGAGACACAGGTGATACACGCTGAGGCCAATCAGGCCGAGCACGGCGAGCTGCGGCCAGTCTCGGCGGGCGGGCATAGGCACCCGCTTCACCAGCATCAATATGGCGAAGCACAGCGAGCCAATGGCCAGGCGCGCAAGCGCCACTTCGCCAGGCGTGAATGAGGCCAATGCATAGGCAATCGCGGCATAGGCCGACGACCAGGTGAGCAGGGCGATGCCGATGTAGCTGAGGGCACGCCCGTCCAGGCGTTCCGGGGTCTGCATGGTGGGGATTCCGGTGGAGGGAAACGTGTGCATCGTAAGGCGGACCATGGTGCGCTTGAATGATGAACCAGCGTAGGATGGCGATGTTTCGCTAACGATCGAAATGTCGATGAACGCAGTTACCTTTGAATCGAAACCGTTTTGGGACGCTACCGATTGGGCGCTGCTGGAAGCCCTGCAGCAGGACGCCCGCCTTGGCTACGCCGAGCTGGGACGCAAGGTGAAGCTGTCCGCTCCGGCGGTGGCCGAACGCGTGAAGCGCATGGAAGAAGCCGGCGTGATCACGGGCTATCGGGCGATGGTGAACCCGCGCAAGCTGGGCTATGAAATAGACGCCATGATCCGGCTGCGTTGCGACGGCGGCACCTGCGCGCGCGTGGGCGCGCTGGTGACGGATATTCCCGAGGTGCTCGACTGCCGCCGCCTTGCCGGCGAGGACTCGGCCCTGTTGCACGTGGTGGCTATGTCCATTCCGCACCTGGAGACGGTGCTTGACCGCCTGCTGAAGATCCACCCCAGTGTCAGCACCACCACCCTGATCGTGCTGCAGACCTCTCATGAGAACCGGCCCCTCACGCGAACCATGTGGAATACCGGGCGCTCGCTGCTGGAGGATTAATTCCCGGGGCTGCCGGATACCCACACCTTCGCGGCCGCCAGCACCCAAGCTGCCGCAATGGGCGCATAAGTGACGCGCCGCCTTCCGACGGCCATCGGTAACCTGCTCTACCGCCGCCCCTCAGAACGCCTATATTGGGGACCGTCGTTCCGCTGCTTGGCCTCAGTGCATGCCTGCCTGCCGCGCCATCACCACGCCTCGCCCCCTCGACTCCCCGGGCTTGGCCACCGCGCCCGTCCCCGTGCGGCACACATCTTGCGTGCTTTGTTCGACCCGCCCTGCCGGATATCTCGAGTAGATCGCGCACGATGGAAAGACAGGCACTCACCCAGCTCGGCAAGATCATGGATCTCCTGTGGGATGCCATTTGCGTGGTGGATGCGGACGGTCGCTATGTGTTCGTCAGCGCGTCCTTTGAGCGCATCTTCGGTTACAAGCCGGACGAGGTGATTGGGCAGCGGATGATCGACCTGGTGCATCCGGACGATCGTGGGATCACGCTGCAGACCGCCGCCGCGATCATGGGGGGCCGCCCCCAATCGCACTTCCAGAACCGCTATATCCGTAAAGACGGCCAGATCGTGCACATCATATGGTCGGCGCGCTGGTCGGAAGCTGATCAGGTTCGTATCGCGGTCGCGCGTGACATCACCGAACTCAAGCGCGCCGAATCGATGACCGCCGCGCTGCATGCCATCTCCGAGGCCGCGCACGCCGCCGACAACCTGCCGGCACTGTATGAACAGATCCACTGGATCATCGGCGGACTGCTGCCGGCCAACAACTTTTTTGTGGCCCTGTATGACGCGCGCCGCGATGAAGTGAGCTTTCCGTACTTTGTGGACGAGCGTGATGAGCCACCGTCACCCCAGCCGCTGGATTCAGGCACGCTGACTGCCGAACTGATCCGCCATGGGCAGGCCATGCTGTTGACGGCTGACTCGCCGACTGCGCTTTCGGTACCCGTTCATGGCACCGACGCGTCGCAATGGCTCGGCGTTCCGCTGACCAGCCGTGGCAGCACGGTGGGCGCCCTGGTGGTGCAGAGTTACTCCAGCGGCATCCGCTACACCGAAGCAGACAAGGAGCTGCTGCAGTTCGTTTCCACCCAGGTGGCCTCCGCCATCGAACGCAAGCGTGCCGAAGCGCGGCTGCACCATATCGCACGCCACGATCCACTCACCGACCTCGCCAATCGTGACCTGTTCCACCAGCAATTCGAGGCTGCACTGGAAAACGTCATGCGGTTCGGCGGCAATCTCGCGCTGCTCTATTTCGACCTGGACCAGTTCAAGCAGGTGAACGATCGCTTCGGCCACCACGTGGGCGACCTGCTTTTATGCGAGGTCGCACAACGTATCAAGAGCCATCTTCGCGAAGGCGATGTGGTGGGCCGCATGAGCGGTGATGAGTTTGTGGTGCTGCTGAGCCACCTGCAGTCCACTGCTGACAGCGTTTCGGTAGCTGAAAAACTGCGCGCCGCGCTCAACGAACCGTTCCATCTGGCGGATCGTTCACTGCAGATTTCCACCAGCATTGGCATCGCCACCTATCCGCTGCACGGCGACGATCCGCGCGAACTCACCCGCGCCGCGGACTACGCGATGTATCAGGTCAAGAAGAACGGCGGCAATCAGGTGCGTATCGCGGGCTTGCAAGACATCCAGACCCGGAGCATTTCGGATCTGGGTCATATGTCCTGACCGCCACAGCCGGATGTAGAGTTTCCGGCGATCCATCGCGTAGACGTAATCCCAATCGCCGGGATCGTTCGCCAGCAACATCAGCGCGACGGTGCATCCGCGCAAGGCATCGACCGACGCCAGACGACGGAACGCCGTACTCAAGGCGACGTCTGGCTGGCCGGTAACAGTGTCACTGCGCCGACGCCGTAGATCGGTCCGGTGATCGGCGAGGTGAACACCATGCACAAGTCATGCGTGCCCGCTTGCTTCGCCACGGCACCCTGAAGTGTGAACGTGGCAGGCTCATCCGTCGGCAGCGGCATCGAGGCAAGTTCCTTGCCTTTGCAGCTGTCCATGCGCACCACCAGCTCGCCTTGCGGTGCGGTTGCCGGGTGCGACACCACCAGCTTGGTGTCGTGCGCCAGCTGGAAATTGCGCGGCAAGGTGGCTGTTTCCACACGGATGGCGGCAATGCCGTCGAGCCGGGCCGCACGATACACGCGGCAGGCATCGAATACGTTGATCAGATAAGTCGGTGCCATGCTGGTGGCGTCGGGCATGGGTTGCACACGCAGTCGGAAATCGCTGCCCGGGCAGTTCTCCAGCTCACCGGTGCCACGTGTGCGCAAGGTCGGTAGGTCGATAGCGCGCGAACGCACAGCGGCCAGCGCCGTGCCATCGTCCGCCAGCGCAACCGCCTTGACGGTGGTCGGCAGGTTCACGGTGAACGGGCGGACATACAAAGGCGACGTGGCACCCGGCTCGCTGCCGTCGGTGGTGTAGTGCACAGCGCCGAATTTCGCCTGGTTGGACAGAGTGACGCTGGCATGGCCACTAGCGATGGCTACGGTGCGGTCGACGTTGATGGAGGGCGCGAAAGCGCCGTCGCCATAGGCCACGTCCTGCACGCGGTAGCGCGCCAGCTGGGCCGGCATGCGAGCAAGAAACTGATGCCAGTTGCGCGCCTTTACTGGTGTCCATGCGGACTCGGCCAAAGCGTCCATACGCGGAAACACGGCATGTTCGACATGGCGAAGCGTGGGCATGTGTTCGGTCCACATATTGGCCTGCATGCCGAGCACGTGCTTTGCCTGAGCCGCGTTCAGCGCCTTGGGTACCGCTTCGAAGTTATAGAAACTCTCGAGCGACATGGCCGGCAGGCGGCCGGTGGTTTCGTCATTGCGATCGCTCTGCATCTGGTCCAGATACAACTGCGGCGCGGGCGACAGCACCACGTCGTGGCCAAGCTTCGCCGCGTCGATGGCACCCTGCGTGCCACGCCACGACATCACGGTGGCGCTCGACGGCAGACCGCCCTCAAGAATCTCGTCCCAACCGATCAGGCGGCGGCCGTGCGTGTTGAGGTAGCGCCCCATCTGTTCGATGAGCCAGCTCTGCATGGCGTTCTCGTTCTTGATGCCCAACGCATGCATGCGCGCCTGCACTGTGGACGAGGCTTCCCACTGGTCCTTCACCGCTTCGTCGCCGCCCAGATGGATATAGGTGGACGGGAACAGCGCCATCACTTCGTCCAGCACGTTCTGCAAGAACTGGATGGTGTGATCGTCGACATTGTAGAGATAGGGGTGGACGCCCCAGTCAGGCGATACCGGCGGGCGCCTGCCAGTGACACCCATTTCCGGATAAGAGGCGACCGCAGCCTGCGCGTGACCGGGGATGTCGATTTCCGGCACCACGGTGATGTGCCGCTCGGCCGCGTAGGCGACAATGGCGCGGATCTCATCCTGCGTGTAGTAGCCGCCGTAGGGCTTGGGCGCGGGCTGCTTGCCGATGGTGGGTGGCGTGCGCCACGCGCCGATGCGCGTGAGCTCAGGGTAGCGCTTGATCTCGATGCGCCAACCCTGGTCGTCCGTGAGATGCCAGTGCAGCACGTTGAGCTTGTGCTGTGCCATCTGATCAATGACCTTGCGCACTTCGTCGGGTGTCTGAAAGTGGCGGGCCGAGTCGAGCATCATGCCGCGCCAGGCGAAGCGCGGTTCGTCGCGAATATGCACGGCCTCGATGCGGACGTCGCCGCTACGGCCATCGGCTGGCGTCAGCAACTGCCAGGCGGTGACTGCGCCGTAGTACAGGCCGGCTTCGTCACGAGCAGTGATGGTGATGCCCTGCGAGGTGACGTCGAGCGTGTAGCCTTCCGCACTGGAGATAGCTGCTTGTGGATCGCGCTTCAACACGATGGCAGCGCCTTGTACCGGCGCTGTCTTTACCTGCAACGGCAGATGTCGCGTACGTGATACGAGGCCGGCCAGATAGTCCGCCGTGCGTCGGGCATCTGCGTCGTTGGCATCAACCACGATCGGCGTTTGTGCGGTGACGGTGAACGGCTCGCCTGCCATGCTCAGCTGGGCAGGCATGGGAATCAGATCAACCCGGCTCGCGCCGTGGGCCGCCCATGCAAAACTGCTCAGGGCGAAGCACAGCAGGTAACGTGTCTTTGTCATCGGTCGTCTCGCAGCGTCGAGATTAATCGTGAGGGAGGCTGATGGCGAACAGATACCACGCATCGTGCGGTAGCCATTGTTCCGTCCAACGCCAGTCATCGTCTTTGCCCGTCTGAGCGTAGCCGAGATCGAAGGCGATGCCTTCCTCATCGGTCAGGCCAGACGTGATGCCGTTGATGATGGCCCCGGGCGCACTGGTGTACATGTAGGAGTCGAAGAACATGTAGGGCGCGTTGTGGTGACCGCTGCCCATCAGCATGCTGCTGTCGTACGGGTTGCGGCCCAGTATCCAGTGCAATTGGTTCCACGCGTACACCTGCAGCTGGTGTTGAAACGCGGCATCGCCAGCATCGGAGTACAGCGGAGCAGCGATGCGCGCAGCGGCGGCCAGTGAGGCCAATCGCGCGTTCTCTCCCTGCCACCATGGCGCGGCTTCTGTGTCATGCGGGAAGAAGAACGCGGCCCGTACCTTGCCACCGCCACCGCGCACCAGCTGGCGCGCATAACCGAACGGATTGGCGACTCCTGCCGTGGTGGCCAGCTCGGATTCGAGCGAGCGCTTCACGATCTCGCGTACTTTCACCTGGCGAGGGGCATCTGCTATCGAGGCGTACTCCACCAGCGCAACCACCGGCAAACCGGCATCGGATGGATGGAAGAACGGTCGCGTACCGTCATCGGCGCGCCAGTAATCGCGATGGCCATCGTGGCTGATCAGGCGCGCCATCAAATGCTCTGCGCGCCGATCTGCCGCCTTGCGCCACACTTCGTCGTGCGTGGCCCGGTATAGCTCCACTGCGGCCAGCAAGGCGCAGTAGTCGTCGACAATATTTTCCTTGCCGTCATTGGTCAGCTCGTGGTTGTGCGCATCGAGGAAGCGGTACGCATCCACGGCGGCCTGCAGGTAATCCTTCGAGGTGTAGTCGCCCTCGACGCCGGTGCTTGCCGCCAATGCCAACGCGGCGATGGCCATGCCGCCGCCTGCGCGAAAACTTGCCTCGAAGGCATGCGGACCATGTGCCGGCTGCACGATCTTTCCGGTCTGATCGCCCGGTTTGAGCTTGATCTGCGTGCGCCAGTTCGGATCACCAATCAGGCGATCCTTCGGCAGCTTGCCGGACCCGGGGCCGACAATGGATTGGTAGAACGACCCATCTGGTCGTTTGTCGCGAACAAGGAAATCCGCGCCGAACAAGCCTTCGTCGAGCAGGCGACGTTCGTATTCGCGAAAGTTCGAATCGTGACGCGCTTCCAGCTGCCGCCACGTGCGCAGCAAGCTCCACGCAGCCAATGGCACCTGCTGCGGGTTGAAGAAACTGGTGGGATTCTGATGCGACAGGTGGATGCCGTAGTCGCCGGTGGCGTCATACCAGCCGCCATGCAGATCAAGCGTACCCGGCTGGCCATCCGGCCGCGCCAGATGCGTGTCGACCTTGTCCAGCAAACCACTGGAACGCTGGCCCTTGAAGTAATAGATGACGTTGGAGAGCGTGTGGCGTTCCAGCACGTTGTCCTGCACGTCGAAGGTCGACGAACGTGCGTCCTGGTCGCCTTCGTGCAGGCTGACGTAGTAGTGACCTGGCTTGGTGAGGCCACTGAATTCCGCGACCGCGTACTGCTCGTCACCCCAGCGGGCCACCTTGCCCACCGTAGTGAGGCTGCCCTGCCAAGCCTGCTCACCGGTATCTGCGTTGATCACGCGGAAGGACGATAGCGACGATCCAGGTGGCTCCTTGACCACAGCCTGTTTGGCGGCTTTGGTGTCGTAACCCACCTGATCAACCAGCACCTGCCATTCCGATGCAACGGCGGAATGGGTCATGACCAGCAGCAGAGCAACCGCAAGACGGCGACATCGCTTCACGTCATCGACTCCAGCAGGTTTGGGGGAAAGACCGGTGCGTAATCCGTCGACCCGGCGGTGCATTGCTTAGCCCTCACCGTCATCCCCGCGAAGGCGGGGATCCAGTGCCTTTAAGCGCTAGGCGAAACCAAAAGGCGCTGGATCCCCGCCTTCGCGGGGATGACGGTGAGGTAATAGCAAAGCCGTGCAGAACCTCTCGACTGACTCTAAGTCATATCCCCAACGAAAAATCGGGCCCGGCAAGTGTGCCGGGCCCGTTCTCGGGGAGGAAGCCTCAAATCAATACTTGAAGTTCGCGGTCAGGTAGTACTGCCGGCCGTTCACGTAGTACGAGTTCAGCTGATTGCCGTAGGCCGGGTTGGATGTGTAGTAGCGGTACTTGGGATTGTTGAGGTTCATGGCGTCGAAACGCAGCGACATCCAGTCGGTGACGTTGTAGCCCGCCGAGAACGCCAGGTTGCCCACGCCCGCCTGGTAGTACGTGTCGGAGCGGCTCACGCCGTCGAAGAACGAAGAGCGGTAGGTGTAGCTGATCTTGGCGTTGAACATCTGGTTTTCGAAGTACGCCGACACGTTGTAGGTGTTCTTCGAAGTGCCCTGCAACGGTGCGCCATTGTCCGCATGACCTTCGGCGTAGGTGTAGTTGGTCTGCACACCCCAGTTTTCGCCGATCGGCTGGATGTAGTTCAGCTCGAGGCCCTTGACGTTGCCATTGACGTTGGTCGGCACGCTGACCTGGTAGGTCGAGAACACGTCGTGACCGGCAGCCTTGCTGGCCGGCTGATCCTTGAACAACAAGTTCTGGTTACCAAAGTTCACGTAGTTACTCAGCGCCATGTTGTAGACGGCAGCCGACACCAGGCCGCGCGGTGCGAAGTACCACTCCAGCGCCGCGTCAAAGTTGGTGGACACCAGCGGCTTCAGCTGCGGATTACCACCGGTACCGGTGTGGGTCAGGTCGGCCAGCGAGTACGAACCAGCCATCGCGGAGTAGTCCGGACGGGTCAAGGTCTGCGAGCCGGAGAAGCGCGCGATCACGTCGTCGGTAAGGCTGTAGCGCAGGTTGAAGCTCGGCAGCACCTTGTCGTAGCTGTGGTTGTAGTTGTTGACGTAGTACGGGCCGAACGCCGAGCCGGTGATCGGGCCCTGGGTGGAGTACTGCGACTGCGCACCCGAGTTATAGGTGATGGCTTCCTTGGTGTAGACGTAACGCAGGCCGACGTTGCCACTCCAGCGATCGCCCGTGAAGTTCGCCTGCACGTAGGCAGCCGTGTCTTTTTCGTTGACCTTGTAGATGTTCTGCCAGTTGAAGCGCGTCACCGGGTCGCGGTTGGCGAACTTGGCATTGAATGCCGCCAGGTCACCCTCGCTGTAGTACCAGGCGGGGCCCGGGCCGTTGACGCCGAGGTTGCTGTTGAAGCTGCTCGGATAGTTGGACCAGCTGGTCGGGTAGTTGGCGAGGTTCTGCCAGTCACCCTGCGGGCCTTGACCGATGTCGGTCTTGTTCTCGCGCGTGTGGTCGGCGTAGCGGATACCGAAGTCCAGCGTGCTGAGGAAGATCGGCGAGCTGTCGAAGGCAAGTTCGCCGTCGAGCTGGCCGAAGTTTTCCTTGTCGGTCACGTGGATGTCCTGGTCGCCGAAGATCCAGCCGGCGGAGGGCATGATGCCCGACGGGGTGGTGTTGTCACCGCCGATGGCCCAGTTGGTCGGCCTGCCGGTGCCATTCATGTTCCACGAAGCGCCAGCACCCGCACCATAGCCGAGTTCGAGCACGTTCTGCGCGTTGCTGTTGCCCTTGCCTTCCGTGGTGCCGATCTGGCCGGTGAAGGTCAGGTGGTCGTTGTAGCGCCACTCGGCATCCAGGGTGGTGTACTTGGTGGACGAGGACGCGCCAGGACGGGAGATCTGGTCGTACACGCCATAGGGCGTGTTGGCGCAGGTGGTCGGTGCCACCGGCGGCGTGGCGCTGGGATTGCCTGCATCGCAGATGCCCGTCGCACCCGGGGGCGCAAAGGTGGCGTTCTTGAGCATGTTGCCCGACACGGTATAGCCCGGCTGCAGGCCGACGCCGCTGGGAACAAACTTGCTCGCCCACAACATGTAGTTGCGGTTGTAGTTGTCGGCGGTGAGCTCAGAGTAGAAGCTGTTGAGGTTCAGCGTCAGGTTGTCGAGCGGCTTCCATTCGAGATCGATCAAGCCGCCCTTGCGCGTGCGCGTCTGCGTGAACAGGGTCTGGCCGATCAGGTTCGGGTAGTAGACGCCGGCGAGATCCGGGTGCGCCACGGCGACGGGATCGGTCTTGCCGATCTGGCTGTAACCGCCAACGATTTCCTGACCGTCACGCTGCAGGCTGCGCTTCTCGTAGAACGCCTGGGCCAACACGCCAAACGTGTTGTCGTTGTTCTTCCAGTTGAAGAGGCCGTTGAACTGCGGCTTCAGGTCACCCGGCAGATCGGAGTAAACGCCACCGATGGAACCCTGCATGGTGAGCGGCTTGGCGAATTCCAGCGGCTTGCGCGTAGAAATGTCGACCGTGCCGGCACTGCCGCCTTCCTGCAGCTTGGCTTCGGAGGTCTTGTGCACCGTCACTTCGCTGACGACTTCGGCCGGCAGCAGCGAATAGCTGACGCTGCGGCCCACGGTCTGCACCTGGTTGAGCACAAACCAGTCGCCAGTGCCCACGGTGTGACCGTTGATGAGCGTCTGGGTCATGCTCGGGTTGGTACCGCGCAGAGCCACGCGATCGTTTTCGTCGAAGCCGCCCTCGCTGGCGCTGGACGAGCTGATGTTGACGCCGGGCAGACGCTGCAGCGTATCGGCCACGTTCTTGGCCGGCAGCTTGCCGATGTCTTCGGCGGTGATCACTTCAATGTGACTGTCTGAGGCCTTCTTGATGCTCAGCGACTCGGCTTCGGAATCGCGGATACCGACGACGGTAACGGTGCCGAGTTCCTTGGCCTTGGTCTTGTCGGCCGAAGGCTGTGCGGTGTCCTGGCTGGCAGTAGCCGCGGCGGGCTGCGCTGCCGGTGCGCTATCAGCGGCGTAGACAGAACCGGACAAACACAAGCCGGCGACGATGCTGGCAGCTAGCAGAGTTTTGCGGTGTGACATGGTTTCCTCCCCTCAAAAGGCATTACTGCAGCGGATGTCATGGGTCGTCCGGCTGCAACGTGGCGGTCTGTTGGGCTTGCGCCCGGTTCAGTGCAACGGCGGTCTTACTTCGGTACTGGGTATTTCTCTTGCCCGGAGTCCGTGGCGGCACTCCCTGTGGTTCGCGTTTTGGATAACGCTTCCTCGTGCTTCCTCCTGCCCAAGGGCGCGAGGCAGCGTCAGGACGGGGTCACCCCTTGCTGTCCGTCCAGATACAAACCCGCCGCACCGATCACGCCGTGCTGGCCGTGTTCCATCAGTCGTACGGGAACCTGTTGCAGAAAGGCGCGCATGACGCCTTTGTTGAAGAAGCGTTGGCGGAAGCTGCTGGTCAGCAGCACGTCGCGGATTTGCGGCAGGATGCCGCCGGCGAGAAACACGCCGCCGCGGGCCCCGTACAGCAGCACTAGATCGCCGACGAAGCTGCCGAGCAGGCCGCAGAACACCTCGAGCGCTTCGATGGCCGCGTCGTCGCTGCGTTCCAGCGCCGCTTGCGTGACCTGACTGGGCGCGTTGAGCACCGGCGCCTGACCGCGCAGCGCGCAGATCGCGCGATAAAGGTTCAGGAGGCCGGGGCCGGACAGCGCGTGTTCGAACGAGACATAGGCGCGGTCGCGCGCCAGGTAACGCAGGATTTCGATCTCCCGTTCGTTGCCGGGCGCCAGCGCAATCTGGCCCGCTTCGGTGGCGAGCACGGTGGCATGCGGTTTGCCGGGCAGCAGCACGGCGGAACCCAGACCGGTACCGGGGCCCATCACCAGCACCGGACCGACCGCACGCGGTGCGGTGGTATCGATCACCGGCGTGGTATCGGCCTGGCTCAGAAACTGAGTGGCGTAGGCCACGGCTTCAAAGTCGTTGACCACGGCGAGCTGTTCGATGCCGAGGCTGTCGCGGATGTCGCGGATGGAGACCGGCCACGGCAGGTTGTCGTTGACGATGGCGTCGCCCAGCACGTAGCCAGCACTCGCCACCGCACAGCGGTCCACGTGCACAGTGCGATCGAGCTGACCGACGAAGTCTTGCAGCACCGCGGTAAGGCTGGGCCAGTCGGCGCAGGCGTAGCGGTGGTACTGCAGCACGGTCACCGGACGCGCGCCGTCCGGCTGCTGGCTCACCAGCCCGATGCGTGCGTGCGTTCCTCCGACGTCCGCTGCGAGAAACATGGCTTCTTGCGCCAAGAACTCACGCGTACTGCGCCTGACCCCTTCGCCCACTGCGACCCCCTCGTCACCTTTACGTCACGTTTTTGTAACCGCGACCTGATTTTGACCGGAGTCTGGTAATGACTGACAACGTTGTCAATATTCCGGCAAAAGCGACCCCACTATGCTCGTGCGGCACGACAGCATTGTTCCGGAGCGCTCATGCCGATTGCGCCCATGACTCCAAGATATCATCCTGTTTTTATTTATTATTCTGTGCGCTAATGAGTTCCGTTCTTCGTGGCGCGCCGCGCCACGGACTGATGTCCTGAATGGTCAGGAGAGCGCCTGCCGCACATTGAAATGGGGGGAATAGCGGCCATGAAAATGGCCGCCATGACATGCTTGACGCGAATATTTGACAACGTTGCTAGATCGCAGAGACACGCGAAATGTCAACGTAACTTCACATCACGCCGACTCATCTCGTCGCGGGCTTGGCGGGGCGTACACACGCAAAAGCATGCTGAATGCGCGTGCAGTTCATGATGGGAATCGCAGAACATCGCGACATGCTCAGAGGCCATCCGATGCCACCCCTGCCATGACGCAGGCTTTTCGCGCGAGGACGACGCACCTACAGTGACTACCGATGCGCTGTGCGCAGTGACGACATCACCTCGCAAGCGATGCACCCGACGATGCGAAAATCCAAACCATTCCCGTTGATCAAACGCGAGCATGTGTTCGCTCACGCCATAGCCTGAATTCATGGCGCCTATGATCGAGATCGAACCGCTCGCGGAAGATGCCTGGCTGCTGCGCTTTGGCAACACCATCGAGCCCGATATCAATGCGCGCGTGCATGCGGCCGCACAGTTGCTGCGCGAGCAGATGCCTGATGTCGAATGCGTGCCTGCCTACGCTAGCCTACTCGTGCGATTTGACAGCACGCGAAAGCAGAGCGATAGCGAAGCGCTTTTACCGCAGCACCTGCACAACACCTTGCTTTCGATGCTAGCCAACGCGCCCGCTTGCGCAGATGTTGCGCGCGAGGTGGATATCCCCGTGTGGTACGGCGGCGATGCGGGTCCGGATCTGTCAGCCGTCGCTGCGCACGCACGGCTCACGCCCGATCAGGTGATTGCACGACACTGCGCGGCGACCTATCACGTCGCCATGCTCGGTTTTGCACCGGGATTTCCCTATCTGCTTGGTCTTGACCCCGCACTCGCCATTCCCCGCCGCGCTGATCCGCGCCTTAGTGTTCCCGCAGGCAGCGTCGCCATTGGCGGCAACCAGACGGGCATCTATCCGCAAGCGCTTCCCGGTGGCTGGCAACTGATCGGCCGCACGCCATCGAAACTGTTCGACTTGCATGACGCATCACCGTCACTACTGCAGCCGGGTGACCGGGTGCGCTTTCATGCCATTGGACGAGATGAGTATGAAAAGCTGATGGAGGCGCGTGCATGAGCGTGCTCGTCATCAAGCCCGGCCTGCTCTCCAGCGTGCAAGACGGTGGCCGCACCGGCTACGCAGCGCTCGGCGTCGGCCGCGCAGGCGCCATGGACTGGCCCGCCTGGCGATTGGGCAACGCGCTGGTCGGCAACACCGGCGACGAGGCCGCGCTAGAGTTCACCTTGCTGGGCCCCACACTGCGTTTTGAGCAGGACGCGGTGATCGCACTCACCGGCGCCCATGTCGAAGCGCGCGTGGACCATCAACCCATACCCGCATGGACCCGCTGCGCTCTCCCTGCTGGCGCCGTGTTGCATTTGGGCGGCATGCGACACGGCTGCCGCAGCTACCTCGCGGTGCGCGGGGGGTTCGACACGCCCGTCGTGCTCGGCAGCCGCAGCACCGACTTGCACGCACGCATCGGCGCTTTCCATGGCCGCGCGTTGCAGGCACAGGATCACCTGGCCATTGGCGCCAGCGATCCTTGCCCATGGCTGCGCCCTACCGGCGCTGCGCAGATACTTTCATGGGGACTCGACCCACAGCCATGGCTGGGCTATCACAACGCACCTCTCGCCATGATGCGTGGCCATCATTTCGATGCGCTCGATGCGGCCTCGCAACACGCGGTATTCCACACACCCTACGTCATCAGCAAAGACAGCAACCGCACCGCCAGTCGTCTCGAGCACGCGCCACTGAACCTGCAGCATCCTCTGGAGCTAATTTCAGAGGCCACCCTGCCCGGCACCCTGCAACTGCCACCGTCAGGGCAACCGATCCTGCTGCTGGCGGAAGCGCCGGTCACCGGCGGCTATCCCCGCATCGGCCAACTGGCGGCCGTGGACCTGCCACGCCTGGCACAGCGTCGCCCGGGCGATACCGTATGCTTCAGGGAAACCACGCTGGACGAGTCACTGCAACGACTGGCCCGCCGCCAGCAACGATTGCATCGGACACTCCGTCATATCGAACAACGGCTTGAGCGAGGGGTGAGTTAAGGGGAGTGGGAAGTAAGAGACAAGCGGGGTGTTCTCTCACTACTCACTTCTCTTCACTATTTTCAGCATGAAAACTATCGACATCAACAGCGACCTTGGCGAATCCTTTGGCGCATGGCGCATGGGCAACGACGATGCACTGCTCGCCGTGGTCAGTTCGGCCAACATTGCCTGCGGCTTTCATGCGGGCGACCCGGACATCATGCGCCACACCGTAGCGCTGGCCGTACAGCATGGCGTGGCCATCGGCGCGCATGTATCGCTGCCGGATCTGCAGGGCTTTGGCCGCCGCGAGCTGGCGGTGACGCCCAACGAAGCCTATGCCATGACGCTGTACCAGATCGGCGCGCTGCATGCGTTTGCACAGGCAGCCGGTGCACCGCTGCGCCATGTGAAACCCCATGGCGCGCTGTACAACATGGCCGCGCGCGACAGCCGCCTGGCCGACGCCATCGCCAGTGCCACGCGCGATTTCGATCCCAACCTGCGACTGTTCGGCCTGGCCGGCTCGGCCCTTATCGACGCGGGCCTGGCGGCTGGCCTGCCCGTTGCCGCCGAGGCCTTTGCCGATCGCCGCTATCGCGCCGACGGCTCGTTGCAACCACGCCGCGAAGCCGATGCCGTCATCACCGAGGGCGATGAAGCCATTGCGCAGGCCATGGCCATGGTTCGCGAAGGCCAGGTGCGCGCGGTAGACGGCTCCATCGTTGCGCTGCAGGCAGACACGCTTTGTGTGCACGGCGATGGTGCGCATGCCGTTGCCTTTGCGCGCCAGCTGCGCGCGGCACTGCAAGCCGCCGATATCGTCATTGCCGCACCGCAAAGCACAGGGCACACCGCATGAACTATTGGCCGTTGCTGGGCGTCGCGGCGATTGTGATCGGCTTTGCCCTGCGCCTCAACGCCGTACCCGTGGTGGTCAGCGCCGCCCTGATCAGCGGCTTGCTGGCGCACCTGCCGGTAACCGACCTGCTCGCCCTGCTCGGCAAAAGTTTTGTCTCAGCACGCATGCTGTTGTTGTTCGTACTGACCCTGCCCGCCATCGGGCTACTGGAACACGCCGGCTTGCGTGAGCACGCGCAACGATGGATGGCCCGATTGCGAGGGTTGACCCTCGCGCGACTGCTGATCGGTTATCTGCTGGTGCGCGAGCTGCTTGCCATGCTGGGCCTGACCGGCGTAGCGGGTGCCGCGCAAACCGTGCGCCCTTTGCTGGCGCCGATGGGCGAGGCTGCGGCGGAAAAGATTCTTCCCACGCTGACCGATGATGATCGCGACGAACTGCGTGCAGTGGCGGCGGCTACGGACAACGTCGGCCGCTTCTTTGGCGAAGACGTCTTTATCGCATTGGGCGCGGTGCTGCTGATTCAGGGCTTCTATGCGCAGCACGGCATCGATCTGACGCCATTATCGATTGCACTGTGGGCGTTGCCGACGGCGATTGCGGCCTTCGCGATCCAATCGGTACGCATCTGGCTCTACCAGCGCCGACTGCAACGTCGCGCGGCACTGCTGAACAGCGGCGAGGCACGCTGAGCATGCTTCGCATTGAATACGCGTATTGGCTGATTGCTGCTTTTCTGCTTTACACCGCCTGGCTCAACCTGCGCGAGGGACAGAGTTGGCGTGCCGCCTTCTGGCTGCTGCTGGGCCTGTTGTTTGGCGGTGGTGACTACGTGCTGGCGCAACAGCAAGCGGGTAACGCGCTGCCGGCACAGATCGCCGGCTGCATGGTGATCGCGCTGGCCGTGCTCGCGCCGAAGCTGCGTCGTCACGCACACCACGAAAGCGTCAACATCGGTGAACGCATCGCCTCGGCGATACGTTTGGGCCACAAGCTGTTTATTCCCGCATTGCTGATACCACTGGTGACCTTGTTCGTCGCACTGTTCGGCGCTCACCTCTCGATCGCCGGCCACCCCGTTTTTGCATCCGCGCAAATGACCCTGACCGGCCTGGCACTGGCCTGCGTGGTGGCCTGGCTGGTCGCGGCGCGCGTGGCACGCGCACCGCTGCGTCAGGGCCTGGTTGAAGGCCAGCGCTTGCTCGATGCCATCGGCTGGGCGGCTCTGCTGCCGTTATTGCTGGCGGCACTCGGCCAAGTGTTTACGTCCAGTGGTGTGGGCGCGGCGGTCGCTGCCCTGGCCACCGCCATACTGCCGGAAGGCAGCGCCTTCGCCTGCCTGCTGGTGTTTGCGCTGGGCATGGTGTTGTTCACCGTGATCATGGGCAATGCCTTTGCCGCCTTCCCGGTGATGATGGCGGGCATCGGCCTGCCGCTGCTGGTGCATCAGTACGGCGCGAATCCTGCCATTCTCGGCTCCATGGGCATGCTTTGTGGCTATTGCGGCACACTGGTCACGCCCATGGCTGCCGACTACAACCTGGTTCCGGCTGCCTTGTTGGAACTGCGTAACCCGTATGGCGTTATCCGAGCGCAGTTCTGGAGTGCGGTTGGGATCTTTCTGGCCACATTTACCATGATGTGGCTGTTGGTTTTTCGTTGAGCCTATTCGTCCGACGCTTGTGCCCAGTAGCGCACGCGCATCGCTCCTCACCGTCATTCCCGCGAGGCGCTTTTCAACAGCCGAAGGCTGGTCAAGCGGGAATCTAGCGCCTTTCGACTTGTCTCAGAGCTTGAAGGCGCTGGATCCCCGCTTGACCAGCCTTCGGCTGTTGAAAAGCGCCTCGCGGGGATGACGATGAGGCAAAGATAAAGGCTTTGAGGACATCAACTGGCCCCTGGATACATGGCCATTCTGAGCGCGGCCCAAGTGTAGAGATTCCTGTCATGAGCAAACCACCCCGCATTTTATTGACCGGCTTCACCCCGTTCGGTAACGAAGACATCAATCCTTCGTGGGAAGCGGTGCGCCAGCTGCACGACACGCACATCGCCGGCCATCACGTAATAGCGCAGCTGTTGTCGACGGCATTCGAGGATTCCCGCAAGACACTCGAGCAAGCGGTACAAGACATTCGCCCCGCCATCCTTATCGGTGTGGGTCAGGCGGGTGGCCGCAGTCGGCTATCCATTGAACGCGTCGCCATCAACGTGCAGGACGCGCGCATTCCAGACAACGATGGGGCACAGCCCATCGACGAGCCGATCATCGTCAAGGGACCAGCCGCCTACTTCAGCACCCTGCCGATCAAGGCCATGCTCGCGGAGCTACACGCCGAAGGCATACCCGCCGAGATCTCCAATACCGCCGGCACCTATGTGTGCAATCACGTCGCCTATCTCATGCTGCATCTGGCAGCGCAGCAACACGGCGCTCGTGCGGGTTTCATCCACATCCCCTATCTGCCATCACAGGCGGCGCGTTTTCCCAATGCGCCCAGCATGGCGCAGGAAGACGTTGTACGCGGCCTCTCCATTGCCCTGAAGGTTGCCGCCACCCGACACATCGACGACCGGCTCGGCGCTGGCACACTGGATTGAGCGGAGTCACGCGCTCCGTACTTAAAAAAAGGGCCTGGCAAAACGCCAGGCCCATAGCGGGGAGGTGTTGCAAACTAATCAGAGCTTGAAGTGTGCCTGCAGCAGATACTCGCGGCCGCTTTTGTACTCGTTCGCAAGCTGGGTCATGCTGGAACCGTAGAACTGCTTGTAGGTCGAGTTGAGCATGTTCAGCATGTCGAAGGTCAGCGAGAAGTGGTCGCTGAACTTGTAGCCTGCGGATGCGTCGAGCTCCTTGAAGCTGTCGGTGTAGGCATTCGGTGCACCGGCCACGTAGCCACCGGCGAGGTACTTGCTGCGGTAGTTGTACGAGATGCTGGCGGTGTATGGGCCGCGCTCGAAGTACGGTGCAAGCGTGTACGAGTTCTTCGAGTTGTACGGCAGCGGACCACCATTGCGCGTGCTGGAGTCGGAGTAGGTGTAGTTGGCACGCAAGCCGAAGCCGGTATCACCGAAGGCTTGCTGATAGCTGATGGCGGCGCCCTTCACCTTGGCGCGACCACCATTGACCGGCGCTGACACGCTGTATTGGCAGAATCCCGCGAGCGTACAGGAGCCGTTGTTGACCAGCATCTGGCCGGTGGGACCCTGGATCAACTGCGACCAGGAGCCGTTCTCACGACCCTGGATGGTGGCCTCGTTGACGATGTAGTTCAGCACATTCTTGTAGAAGCCGGAGATGGCAATCACCGACTCGGGGTTGAAGTACCACTCTGCCGACAGATCACCGTTGACCGAACGATACGGCTTGAGGTTCGGATTACCGGCCGTAGCGGTGAGCACGGTGTCGTTGGCTTCGAAGAACGGGGCGTACTGGTTGTACGGGGCATACGCGATGGTTTCCGAGCCAGCAGCGCGCAGGATGATGTCGGGTGTGACGTTCCAGGCGATGTTGCCCGCGGGCAGCCAGTTGTCGTTGGTGCTGCTGGAGCCCACGTAACCGAAGCCCGGCGGGAACACGCAAGCCCACGTAGAGCAGGTGCTCGGTACGTTGTAGCCCCACGAATTGATCTTGGTCTGCACCCAGCGCACGCCGAGGTTGCCGTGCACCGTGTCATTGCCGAAGTTCAACTGACCGTAGGCGGCGGTGTTCTCCTGCTTCACGTTGAAGGTGTTGTCCCAGTAGTCGACCGGGTCGTTGGCGATCAGCGTGTTTCCATCGAGCACGGCGGCGTAGATGGCATTGAAGCCCTGAGTCTGCACGTGGCGCACCGAGCTGCCGGTCAAGCCAATGTCAGAAGCGCCCTTGAGGTTGGTGAGGCCGCCGAAGCCGATTTCCGGGAGCGTCCTGTTCGGCACACCTTCGTTGTAGATCATCAGCGACTGGCTTTCCCAGTGCGTTGCCCAACGGGCACCCAGCTGCACATTGTTGAGGAAGCCGCCGAGAACGCCATCGAAGTCCTTGGTGAAGTCGAACTGGCCATACGAATCGCGCGCTTTGTACGGCTTGTAGCCGATGTTGCCGCCGAAGTCGTTGTCAGCCCAGTAGTTCGGATCGTTGGCAGTCACCTGGTTGGTGTAGTTGAAGCCTTTGTTGATGTTCCAGTTGAAGCCACCGCCGTAGAACAGTTCCTTGAATGCCTGACTGATGTCGTTGTACGAGGTGCTGATGCCCACCTGGCCGAACACGCGCCAGCCGTCACCCTTGTAGGTACCGCGCCAGTCTGCGCCCCTGGTGCGTATAAACGACTTGCGCGCGTCGTTATCCATGAAGCTCTGCGCGGTACTGCTGCAGGTGGTCGTGCTGAAGCACGGTGTGCCCACCTGGGTACCTGACGTCACGAGGCCATTGCCGTTCGAGGCGAGCTGCGAAATGCCGGCAAAATTGAAGGACGGGATGGGATACAGCGACACGTTGAGGTTGTTCAGCCGGTCGACCATGTACATCAGGCTGAGCGTAGTCTCGAAGCGATCGGTCGGACGGTATTCCAGGTTGATCAGCGCACTGCTGCGCTTCTCGGTCTGCTGGAAGTTGGCAACGTTGAGTTCGCTTGGCATCTGGTCATAGGGCTTGAGCTGGCCCGCCGCTACCTGTGCCGCAATGGCAGGGTTGACTGCCGCAATGTTGGCGACCGGCGTATAGCTGAAGATTTCCTGGCCCTGGCGGTCGGAGATCTGTTCGTAGTGCTGCAGCGACACGCCGACGCCGAAGGTCTTGTCGGCGTTGTGCCATGCATAGAACACCGAGGCGTTGGGCCGGCTCTTGTCAACCATCTCGTTGTAGTTCACGCCCACCGAACCGCTGAGCGTGTTGGACGGCACGTCGAGCGGCTGGATGGTGTGCATGTTCACCGTGCCACCCAGGCTGCCTTCGGGCAGGCGCGCCTCAGGGCTCTTGAAGATTTCCAGCGAGCCGAGGATTTCCGGCGGCAGCAACGAGTAGTTGAAGCCGCGGTTCGGGCTGTCGCCGTAAAGCCACATGGCCTGCGCCACCGGATGGCCGTCCAGGAAGGCCAGGTTGAGGCTGGGGTCGATGCCGTTGATGCTCACGCGCTGCGTAGCACCAAACAGGCGATCGAGCGTCACGCCCGGCACCTGCGCCAGTGCTTCAGCCACGTTAGTGGCGGGGAACTTGCCGATATCTTCGGCGGTGATGGCGTCGACAATGGCGTCGGCATTGCGCTTGGTTTCCAGCGACTGCTGCAAGCTGGCGCGAATACCGACCACCGTCACTGCCTCGAGCTGCTTGGCCTGTTGCGGATTGGCCTGCTGCTGACTGGGCTGCTGCTGACTGGTCGACTGTGTATTGCCGGTGCTGCTCGGGTTCGTCTGCTGGGCATCCTGCGCTTGCAGCGACATGGAGAAGCACAAGCCGGCGATGATGCTGGCGGCTAGCAGAGTTTTGCGATGTGACATGGTGTCCTCCCCTCGAAGGCGTAACAGCAGCGGAAGGTTGTGGGTCATCCGGCTGCGGCGTGGCTGTCTGGGCTTGCGCCCGGTTCAGTGCAACGGTGCTACGTGGGTCCTACAATCTCACCTTGGTTTGCGCTTTGGCCGTCCAAATACAAACCGGCTGCGCCGATCACGCCGTGTTGGCCGTGCTCCATCAGTCGTACGGGAACCTGTTGCAGAAAGGCGCGCATGACGCCTTTGTTGAAGAAGCGTTGGCGGAAGCTGCTGGTCAGCAGCACGTCGCGGATTTGCGGCAGGATGCCGCCGGCGAGAAACACGCCGCCGCGGGCCCCGTACAGCAGCACCAGATCGCCGACGAAGCTGCCGAGCAGGCCGCAGAACACCTCCAGCGCTTCGATGGCCGCGTCGTCACTGCGCTCCAGCGCCGCTTGCGTGACCTGGCTGGGTGCGTTGAGCGCCGGCGCCTGACCGCGCAGCGCGCAGATCGCGCGATAAAGGTTCAGCAGGCCGGGGCCGGACAGCGCGTGTTCGAACGAGACATAGGCGCGGTCGCGCGCCAGGTAACGCAGGATCTCGATCTCCCGTTCGTTGCCGGGCGCCAGCGCAATCTGGCCCGCTTCGGTAGCGAGCACGGTGGCATGCGGTTTGCCGGGCAGCAGCACGGCGGAACCCAGACCGGTACCGGGGCCCATCACCAGCACCGGACCGACCGCACGCGGTGCGGTGGTATCGATCACCGGCGTGGTATCGGCCTGGCTCAGAAACTGAGTGGCGTAAGCGACGGCTTCGAAGTCGTTGACCACCGCGAGCTGTTCGATGCCGAGGCTGTCGCGGATGTCACGGATGGAGACCGGCCACGGCAGGTTGTCGTTGACGATGGCGTCGCCCAGCACGTAGCCAGCACTCGCCACCGCACAGCGGTCCACGTGCACAGTGCGATCGAGCTGACCGACGAAGTCTTGCAGCACCGCGGTAAGGCTGGGCCAGTCGGCGCAGGCGTAGCGGTGGTACTGCAGCACGGTCACCGGACGCGCGCCGTCCGGCTGCTGGCTTACCAGCCCAATGCGGGCGTGCGTGCCCCCGATATCCGCAGCAAGGAACACCGCGGACTGCGGTGTCCAATGACGTGCCCCCTGACTGTGGTTGCCTTGCTGCGCCACCGCCATCCCCTCGTCATGTCTGCGTCACGCCTTTTGGCATGACCGATTTTTGACCGGAGTCTGGTAATGCATGACAACGTTGTCAATAAGTCGTTTTTTCATGCGAAACAACGATTTGGCGCGCGACAACAATCGCATCAATTCACGCGGCGCACGGTGTCTTGTGATGCACTGCAATACTTTGTTATTAATGCTCTTTTTACTCTCTGGCACGCGCTATGCTGGCGTCAGAATCAGCCTATTGCGGCGCAGCAAGACGCCTCGCAAATAGCAATTTCATGCCCTTCCATCGCACCGCTCCGGATGGCCTATTGCTGCCATAATTTGACAACGTTGCTATTAGCGCCGATAAAAGGTCATTCGGGGATTCGGGGCCGCAGAGGCCTCTTTGTGTTCGGCCATCCGGGGGAGCTTCACATCCATGTCTGCCACTACGCTAGCCGCCGGGGAGCCACGCTCTTCCAGTGTGGTGCCGATGCTGATCATCGGCGTCCTGTTTTTCATCTTCGGCTTTGTCACCTGGCTTAATGGCCCGCTGATCACCTTTGTGAAGCTGGCTTTCAACGTGGATGATGTCTCCGCGTTCCTGGTGCCGCTGGTGTTCTACTTCTCCTATTTCTTCCTGGCGATTCCATCGTCGAGCGTGCTGCGCCGCACGGGCATGAAGAAAGGCATGGGCCTTGGGCTGTTTGTGATGGCGATTGGCGCGGTGTTGTTTGGCCAGTTCGTCAGCATGCGCATCTTCTATCCCGCACTGGTCGGTCTGTTCGTTATTGGTGCTGGCCTGGCACTACTGCAAACGGCATCGAATCCTTACATCAGCATTCTCGGCCCCATCGACAGTGCTGCGCAGCGCATCGCCTTCATGGGCATCTGCAACAAGGTGGCCGGTGCGCTGGCGCCGTTCGTGTTCGGCGCGCTGGTGCTGTCTGGCATCGATACGTTTGATCAGCAGGTGAAGGCCGCACCGACGCCTGAAGCGCGCGAGGCCTTGCTCAATGCATTCGCCGCCAAGATCCATATGCCGTACATGATCATGGCCGGCCTGTTGGTGTTACTGGCGGTTTGGGTGGTCCGTTCGCCGCTGCCGGAGATCAAGCCGGCTGGCGCGAATGCCGAGGCCGACATCGGCCACGCCAAGGGTGGCATTTTCAGCTTCCCGCACTTGTGGCTCGGCGTGCTGTGCCTGTTCCTATATGTGGGCGCCGAAGTGATGGCAGGCGACGCCATCGGCACCTATGGCCAGGGCTTCGGCCTGCCGCTGGATGAGACCAAGCACTTCACCTCGTACACCCTGATGGCGATGCTGGCCGGTTATCTGGCTGGCCTGGTGCTGATTCCACGTTTCATTTCACAGCAGAGCTACCTGGCGGTGTCGGCGGTGCTGGGCGTGCTGTTTACGGTGGGTGCCTACGTCACCCAGGGTCACACCTCGGTGGGTTTTGTCGCGGCGCTGGGTTTCGCCAACGCCATGATGTGGCCGGCGATTTTTCCGCTCGCCATTCATGGCCTGGGCCGCCTCACCGAGCGCGGTTCCGCACTGTTGATCATGGCCATTGCCGGCGGCGCGCTGATTCCCCAGCTGTTTGTGCACCTGAAACAGCACTTCAATTTCCAGCTGGTATTCATGGCGTTGATGGTGCCCTGCTACCTGTACATCCTCTATTACGGCCTGAGGGGGCACCGGGTGGGCCAGCACGCCCCCTGAGCCGGGGCGCCGCCGTACCACGTTCCGCTGGGCTACGATGCCCATCCCTGTTCCCCCGGAGTCCCCACGTTGCGCAACCCCACCATCAAGGATGTCGCCAAGCGTTCGGGCGTTTCGCTCAAAACCGTGTCACGTGTGATCAACCGGGAGGCTTCGGTACGCGCGGACACCCGTGAAAAAGTCGAGCGCGCCATCGAGGCGCTCGGCTATCAACCCAACCCGTCAGCACGTGGCCTGCGCAGTACGCATGCCTATGCCATCGGCCTGGTGTACGACAACCCGAACGCGCATTACGTGATCAGCATGCAGGACGGCGTGCTGTCGGCTTGCCGCGAGCGCGGCTTCGGCCTGCTGATTCACCCCTGTGATTCGTCGTCGCCCGGCCTGGCCAATGAGCTGTGCGCGCTGGTCGAGCGCAATCGGTTGGCTGGCCTGGTGCTGGCACCGCCGATGTCGGAGCAGCCAGAGCTGATTGCCACGCTGACCGAAAACGACGTCAGCTTCGTTCGCATTATTTCCTCGCGCGACGATCCACACGATGGCGCGCCTTGCGTCTACATCGACGACCGCAGTGCGGCGTACGCGATCACCGAGCACCTGATCCAGATGGGTCACAAGCGCATCGGCTTTCTGTGGGGCGAACCGCACCACCGTTCCAGCCCGGAGCGCTACCAGGGCTATGCCGATGCACTGAAGGATTACGGCCTGCCGCTCGACAAAAAGCTGGTGCTGCCCGGCCGCTATGCGTTCGATGATGGCTTCCGTGGCGCGCGCAAGCTGCTGGCGTTGAAGGACCCGCCGACGGCGATCTTCGGCAGCAATGACGAAATTGCTGCTGGCGTGTTGGCGGCGGCGCGTTCCAGCGGGCTCGATGTGCCTTACGGCCTTTCCATTGCCGGCTTTGAAGACAGCCCGTTTTCCAAGCAGGCATGGCCGGCATTGACCACCGCGCGCCAATCCACCAGCGAGATCGGCCGCCATGCCGCGCTTCAGCTGATGGCTGAGTTGCAGCGCAAGGCCGGCGCCGCGGTGGAGCTGCCGCACAGCGAATGTTTTGTCCCCGAACTGGTGGTACGCGGCTCCACTGCACCACCCCAAACCCCGGCGCCCCGCAAAGGCTGAAGGCGCTACGCGCTTTCGCCTCGCGGCATGCGCCTCGAGCATGTCACCGAGATAGGACGATGAAAGAAGCCAGCTCCACCCTGATGTACCGCGAGGCCCACGAGGCGGCCGCCGTGGTCGAGCGCCAGCTGCGCGAGAACGCGCAGATCCTGAAAGCGCTCGGCGAGCAGCTGCGGGCCAAGCCGCCCCGCTTCATCGTCACCTGCGCTCGCGGCAGCTCCGACCATGCTGCCGCCTACGCCAAGTACGTGTTCGAGACGCGCCTGGGCTTGATCACGGCCTCGGCGTCGCCATCCATCTCTTCGATCTACGACGCCGACCTGCGCCTCGACGGCGCGCTGTTCGTCGCCATCTCGCAATCGGGCAAGAGCCCCGACCTGCTGCGCAGCGCGCAGGCCGCCAAGGATGCCGGCGCCCATGTGGTGGCGCTGGTGAACGTGGAAGACTCGCCGCTTGCCGCGATGGCCGACACCTTCGTGCCACTGCGCGCCGGCCCCGAGTTGAGCGTGGCCGCCACCAAGAGCTACCTTGCCACGCTGGCGGCGATTCTTCAGCTCACCGCGCACTGGAGCAACGACGACTCGCTGCACGCCATCGTCAACCGCCTGCCGGACGATCTCCGCTGGGGTTGGGACGGTGACTGGAGCGCGCTCACCGACGGCCTGCGCGATGCAACCAACCTGTTCGTGGTGGGGCGCGGCTACGGCTTCGGCGCCGCACTGGAAGCCGCACTCAAGCTCAAGGAAACCTGCGGCCTGCATGCTGAGGCATTCAGCGCGGCCGAAGTGAAGCACGGCCCGATGGCGCTGGTGGGCAATGGCTTTCCGGTGCTGTTCTTCGCGCAGGATGATGGCACGCTGGAGAACACGCTGGCAGTGGCGCGCGAATTCCGCGCGCGCGGCGCCCGCGTGTTTGTCGCCGTGCCCGGCAGCACCGAACCCGACACATTGCCGTTGCCGGCGGGCATCGCGCCCATCGTGACGCCGCTGTTGGCGGTGCAGAGTTTCTATCGCGCCGCCAGCGCATTGTCGCTGGCACGCGGCTACGACCCGGATGTGCCGCCGCATCTGCGCAAAGTGACGGAGACCATGTGATGACTGCGCCGCTCACTGCCCTCGTCAACGGTCACGTGCTGATGGACCACGGCCCGCAGAGCGGGTTGGCGGTGCTGGTACGCGGTGACACCATCGAAGCGATCACCCGCACGGACGACCCACGCGTGACCGGTGCGCAGTCGCACGATCTCAAGGGACATCTGCTCGCACCGGGCTTTATTGATGTGCAGGTCAACGGCGGTGGCGGCGTGCTGTTCAATGCCGAACCGACCGTGGAGGCACTAGCCACCATCAGCGCGGCACATCGCAGATTTGGCACGACGGGTTTTCTGCCCACGCTGATCACCGATACCGCGGAAGTGATGCACAAGGCACTGGATGCGGTGGACGCGGCCATCGAACAGGGTGTGCCGGGCGTGCTCGGCATCCATTTGGAAGGCCCGTTCCTCGCTACCGCACGCAAGGGCATTCACGATGCCAGCCTGTTCCGCCTGCCTGCTGCGGAGGATATTGCCGCCATCACGCGCAAGCGTCGTGGCGTGGTGATGCTGACGCTGGCAGTGGAAGAAGTGCCGCTGGATACCATCCGCCAGCTCAGCGAAGCCGGCGTGCGGGTGGTGGCGGGCCATACCGCCGCCAACTACGCCACTACGCGCGCTGCGCTCGATGCGGGCGTGTGTGGCTTCACCCATCTCTACAACGCGATGACCCCGCTGGGCAGCCGCGAACCCGGCGTGGTCGGCGCGGCGTTGGATGATCCGCATAGCTGGTGCGGCCTGATTGTCGATGGCCACCATGTGCATCCGGTGGCGCTGCGCGTGGCCATTGCCGCCAAAGCACGCGGCAAGAGCGTGCTGGTCACCGACGCCATGCCGCCGGTGGGTGCCGACAACCCTGAGTATGTGCTCAATGGGCAGACCATCATTGTCCGCGACGGCATCTGCCAGAGCGATGCCGGCGTGCTCGCTGGTTCCGCGCTGGACATGGCGACCGGCGTGCGAAATCTGGTGAACATGGTGGGCCTGCCGCTAGCCGAAGCGTCGCGCATGGCCAGTGCCTATCCCGCGGCATGGCTGGGCCTGGATCGTACACACGGTCGCCTGGTGGCTGGCCAGCGCGCGGATTTTGCCGTGCTCGATGATGGCCTGGTGGTGCAGGAAACCTGGGTTAGCGGCACCCGCTACACCGCGTAAGCATCACTTCTTTTGTAGGAGCGCGCTTGCGCGCGACCGCAGCAACGCAGCTGCTTCGCGACGCTGGCCTTTGGCGCACAGGGTGCGCTCCCACAGGGGGCGCTGCATGACTGATACGTGTCCCGCAGGCTCACGCTCCGTGGTGGGAGCACACCTTGTGCGCGACAGCCTGACGGAGCGATGACGCTGCAACGCTGCGGTCGCGCACCAGTGCGCTCCTACAGAAAGCCAATGCCCTGCACGTTACTCGTACACGTGCAGGCGATCGAAGATCCACGTGTGATACGACTTCACCAATTCCGGCTGCGCGCAATCGGTGTAGAGACCATTGCAGCGCGTGCGCAGCGCGGTGGCGGCGGAGAAGTACGGATCCGTCGGCACATCGGCCGCCTGCAGCACCATGCTGGGCAGTAAGGCGATGTCGAGCATCGGGTAGCGCGGCATCGGTGCGCCCGCGAAGTTGCTCTTGATCATGTAGTAGGTGAGATAGTCCTTGTACGAGACCATGGCCGTCGGCCAGGTACGCGGCATCTCGCGGATCAAACCGCTGAACGACGGCTGGTGATCACCGAAATGCACGATCACGGTAGGCTGCTTTCGGTCGAGGAAGTCGTGTTCCAGGCCGCGCATCGCCACGTCGGAGTTGTGCAGGTTCGACAGGTACGTGTTGAGGTTCAGCGACTCGCGTTCCGGCAGGCCCTTGAGCAGGCCCTTGTTGAACGGCGCCGGCAACGACGACAACGGATCGGAGTCATGCGGGCCGTGCTGGGCCAGCGTGAGGATCATGACGAATACCGGTTGGCCCGGCTTCTTCACCTTGTCGTACACGCGCTTGGCCGCGTCGAACATCTGCTTGTCGGTCTCCTCCCACTCCTTCAGCCCCAGCTCGCCAGCGTCGTAGAACTGGTCGAAGCCATACGCCTTGTAGGCATTGCGACCGTTGAGGAAGCTGCCGTTGGTGGGATAGATGGCCACGGTGAGGTAACCCAACCGCTGCAGCTGCAATGGCAGGCTGTCGCGTACGTGCGGCGCCAGCACATAGGGGGCGTACATGCCGCCCGGCCCGAAGATGTCCTGCGGCATGCCGGTGAGCGTGGCGAATTCGCTCACCCAGGTGCCACCACCAAACGTGTGCACACGCATCGGCCCCGTGGCGCGAGTGCGCGCATCGGGCTTGAACATGCCCACGCGGCATTCCGGTATGTTGCACTGGGTGAAGTTGGCCGGGTTGAAGGTGCTTTCTTCCAACACCTGCACGATGTCCGGATACGACTCCGGCGAGCGCGGGGCGGCCGCCGGATCACGCTCTGCCGTCGCACCCCACTCCTGTTCGGCCGCCGCTTCGTCGCCCGTGTCGGGCAGACGGACGTCCGAATCGCTGAAGTTGACGAAGAAGTTGGTCATCTGCGCGTCGTCGGAGAGCTTCTCCCACGCGTTCCTCGCGTGCACTTCGGCAAACGGCCCCGTCGGCAGCAGGCATACCCAAAATGCCACCGCCCACAGCGCCATGCCGCCAGTACGCAGTGCCCAGGCGCGACTTGGGCGCAGGTGCGCCAGCATGCGCCGGTCCCAACGCCACACGGCCCACAACGTCAACGGCGTCACCACGCCAATCAGCAGACACAGGATCCACAGGTGCGGGTAATGTCCCAGTGTTTCGACCAGGCTGCTGCGCGCGTAGTAGACGAAATCCGACGGCATCAGCGGCGAGTCGAGGTAACGCAGCTTCATCACCGACAGGAAGTTGAGGCCGAGGAACAGCCCGCCACTCACCACCAGCGCCGTGGCCGGGCGGCCGAAAGCGAACAGGCACACGCCGAACGCGCACACCATGAGCGCGATCACGAACATCTGCTGCAAGTGGTCCGGCTCGCGCAGGGCTGTCATGCTTATGCAAAACAGAAAGAACCCTGCAGCGACCAGCCATAGTCCAGTTTTCCGCACGAAACGCGGCATAGCGGATAGGCCCCCTGTCCGGCCTGGTGTCATCGAAGCGCAATTCTACGGACTTGCCACCGTCACATGCACAACGGCAGGCAACAGCCTGAGGGGCGCCGCCATGCGGTTCAGCGGCGGTTGCCGCGGGCGGGCCGTCACGCCGATCTGTTAGGTTCTCCCCCTTTGCCATCCTGGAACGCCGCATGACCCCCCGCCTGCTCCCCCTCGCCGCCCTGGCCGCCGCCGTGCTGGCCGGTTGCGCGAGCCAGACGACCCGACCCGTCAACTTGCCGGAGGGCAGCCGGGCGCAGGTGGCCGTGCTGGAAACCACCGATGTCCACGCCAACGTCCTCAGCTACGACTATTACAAGCAGCGCGAAGACCGCGCCCTGGGTTACGAGCGCACCGCCACGCTGATACGCCAGGCGCGGGCGCACTATCCGAACAACTTCCTGTTCGATAGCGGCGACACCATCCAGGGCAGTGTGCTGGCCGATTACCAGGCCCAGGTGAAGCCGATCGGCTGCGGCGAGGAGCTGGGCATTTACCGCGCCATGGACGTGATGGGCTACGACGGCGGCACCGCCGGTAACCACGAGTTCAATTACGGGCTGGGCTTTCTTTCCCAGGCCACGGGTACGCCGATGAACGTGGAAGGAGGGCGCAACGACCGCTGCGCCGGCCCGCACTTCCCGCTGGTGCTGGCCAACGTGTACAGCGCACGCGACGGTGCGCCAATCTTCAAGCCGTGGACGGTGGTGCAGAAGGACATCACCGTGACCGCACCCGATGGCAGCAACCGGCAGGTGCCGCTGAAGGTCGGCATTATCGGCTTCACCCCGCCGCCGATCCTGGAGTGGGACAAGCAGAACCTGGCCGGCAAGGTCACCGTGACCGGTGTGGTCGAAGCGGCGCAGAAGTACCTGCCGGAGCTGGAGGCGCAACACCCGGACCTGGTGGTCGCCATTCTGCACGGCGGGCTCAGCACCGCGCCGTACACACCCGACATGGAGAACGGCGGCTGGTACTTGGCCGGTCTGCCCGGCATCGACGTGTTGCTGCTGGGCCACTCGCACACCGAATTCCCCGGCCCGCACTACAAGGGCATGTCGGAAGTGGATGCCGAGCGCGGCTTCGTGCGCGGCAAGCCAGCGGTGATGGGCGGCTTCTTCGGCAAAGACCTGGGCGTGATCGACCTCGCGCTGCAGCGCAAGGACGGCCATTGGGTGATCGATGCCGGCAAGACGCACAGCGAAGTGCGCCCCATCTGCCCAAGCAAGAACGACTGCGTGCCGGCCGACCCGGCCATCGCACCGGTGGTGGCGCAAGCGCATGAAGCCGCCATGGCCTACGTGAACACGCCGATCGGCAACAGCCGCGTGCGCATGAGCAGCTATTTCGCGGACGCGGGCAACATGACGGCGCTGGCGCCGATCAATGCGGCCATGCGTGACTACGTGCAACGCGAACTGCCCAAGCAGCATCCGGAGCTGGCCTCGTTGCCGGTACTTTCGGCCGCGGCCGCGTTCCGCACCGGGTTTGGCGGCCCCGACGATTACACCGACGTGGCCGTGGGCCCGTTGACCTTGCGCAGCGCCGCGGACCTCTACTTCTATCCCAACACGCTGGCTGCCGTGCAAGTGGATGGCGCCGGCCTCAAGGCCTGGCTGGAGAAATCCGCCGAACGCTTTAATCGCATCGACCTCACCAAGGACGGCGAGCAGGCGCTGATCGACGATCACTATCCGGGTTTCAATTTCGACCAGATCCAAGGTGAGCTCACTTACGAGATCGACCTGTCGAAACCGGTGGGCGAACGCATCGTCAAACTTCGCTACAAGGGTAAGCCGGTGGCGCCGCAGCAACGGTTCATCGTGGCCACCAACAACTACCGCGCCAGCGGCGGTGGCAACTTCCCTGGCCTCGACGGCAGCAACATCGTGCTGGCTGCACCGGATGGCGCACGCGAGATCCTGGCCAAGTGGATCCAGCGCCAGCAGACCATCGACGCGAAAGATCTGCCTCCCACGTCCTGGCGCTTCGCGCCGTTGAAAACACGTGGCGACGTGGTGTTCAAGAGCGCCAGCGGCAAGCAGGACGTGGCGCATGCGACCGGGCTGACCCATATCCGCCAGCTCAAGGACCATGGCGACGGCACCGCCACCTACGCCATCGATCTGGCGCACTGAGACTTCGAGCCCAGCCCCGGGCGGCAAAATCCTCCGTCCGGGCCGTTCCTTCTGTAAACTCGCCGAAGGGACACCTAACTCACATGGGTCTTGCTGGCTTGGGCACTGCGCTCTGCCCAAGCTGATGCCCAACAGCACAGGCGCGAGGACATGAACGACTCCAACCGACCCTGCCTGACAAGGCTGGGAGCCGATGGCTTGGCTCGGCCGGCGCTTCGCCTCAGCCTGATGGTTCACATGGGGTCTATGGTCTCCCAGTTGGGCGACCAGCGCGCACGCGCCAAGTTTCACCGCATAGGATCCGCATGACGTCGCCCCTCACTCCCAAGCGCATGGCGGCAATTCGTAGTCGCCTGATCCAGATGCACTTCGAAAGCGGCGTCGGGCACATCGGCGGCAACCTGTCATCGATAGACGCACTGGCGCTGTTGTTCAATGAACGGCTTGGCCTGCACGACCCGTTCGTGCTTTCCAAAGGCCATTCTGCGGGTGCTCTCTATGTGGCTCTGTGGAGCGCAGGGAAACTTTCGGACGCCGACCTGACGACCTTTCACAAGGACGACACCCTGCTGGCAGGGCATCCACCCGCGCGCGGCATCCATGACATCCTCTTCGCCACCGGCAGTCTGGGACATGGCCTCTCGCTGGCCGCGGGAACGGCTTTGGCATTGCGATTCAAAGGTGCCCAAGCACGCACCTATTGCCTCACCTCCGATGGTGAATGGCAGGAAGGTTCGACCTGGGAGGCATTGATCTTTGCCGCCCACCACCGACTGACCCATCTCACCGTACTCATCGACCATAACGGTCTGCAGGGGTTTGGCAGCACCGGTGACATTGCTTCGATGTTCCCGCTTTACGAAAGGCTCAAAGGGTTCGATATCGACCTGCAGGTGGTACCCGGCCATGACCTGGACGCCATACGCGGAGCGCTGGATGCGCAGTCAACCAAGCTCAAAGTGATCGTGCTCGAGACCACCAAGGGCAAGGGCGTTTCCTTCATGGAGAATCGCATGGAGTGGCACTACCTGCCGCTCAAAGAAGCCGACTATCGACTCGCGCTCGAGGAGTTGTCGCGCCCATGAGAAAGCAACTATGCGATGCGCTGGTGGCTCGCGCGGTGAATCCTGAGATGGTCTTTCTCACCGGCGACCTGGGCTTCATGGCGCTTGAGCTCTTGCAGTCGGCCCTTGGCGATCGATTCGTCAACGCCGGCGTCGCCGAACAGAACATGATCTCCGTTGCGGCAGCCATGGCCAGGCAAGGACTCGATGTGTGGGCTTACAGCATCGCGCCGTTCTGCTATGCGCGGCCCTTCGAGCAGATCCGCAACGACATTGCCTTTCATCACCTTCCCGTGCGCCTGATCGGCAACGGCGGTGGCTATGGCTACGGCGTCATGGGCCCCACCCACCACGCCATCGAAGACTATGGCGTGCTACTGACCCTGCCGAACATGCGTGTGTATGCGCCGGTGTTCGATGAAGACGTGACCACCGTCATCGAACGCGCAGGAAGCGATCATCACTCGGCTTATATTCGGCTAGGTCGCGGCGAGCCGCCCGCCGGCTACGTCGTGCCCGACTATGCCCCATGGCGTCCGCTGCTCACCGGGGGCGGCCCGCCAGTGATCGCCGTAGGTCCGCTCGCGGGCACCTATATCGCCGACCTCTCGGTACTGCCTGAAGAACGGCGCCCCAACCTGTGGGCGGTTGCCGAACTCCCGCTAGCGCTCAATCCGCTGCCAGAGGCACTCATCAAGCAGATCGCCGATAGCGATCGTGTATGCGTGGCGGAGGAGCATGTGGCACAAGGTGGTGTCGCCTCGGACCTGGCGATGCACATGCTGAAGCAAGGCCTCTCCGCACGACTGATCCACCTGCATGCACGAGCCCACCATTACGCACGATACGGTTCGCAGACCTACCTCCGTCGACAATCGGGTCTTGATCCCGCAAGTCTCCTTGATGCACTGGCTCTAAGCTAAACCGACGCGCATGAGCGATTTGATTCGGCACATTCGAGCCCTTCAGGGACCCATTCTTGTCACCGGCGGCGGCGGCTTTGTCGGCGCCAATCTGTTCCGCATGCTGCTGGAGCACCGCCGTGACGTTTACGCGGTGGTACAGAGTGCGCGCAACTGGCGTCTCGAGGACTTGCCCGAGTCCAACGTCCTTAGCGCGAACGTCAATGATCCGACGGCGCTGAAGCACCTTTTGGATCAGGTAAAGCCGCTAACCGTATTCGATTGCGTCGCCTACGGTGCGTATTCGTTCGAGCAAGACCCCAGCCTCATCTACGAGACGAACTTTTCATCGATCGTAAGCCTGGTCACCTTGCTGGCGGATCGCCAGATTGCGGCCTTTGTGCACGCGGGCAGCTCGTCCGAGTACGGCACCAACAGCGCGGCACCGAAGGAAGATGATCGCTGTGCGCCGAACAGTCACTACGCCGTATCCAAGGTGGCCACTGCGGAGTACCTGCAGTACATGGGCAAGGAGCGCCGCTTCCCCTGCGCGAACCTCCGCCTCTATTCCGTGTACGGACCGCTTGAGGATGGCTCGCGCCTGATTCCCAATCTGCTGCGCAAGGCGCTTTCAGGCACGTTGCCACCCTTCGTCGACGCGCGCACGTCGCGCGATTTCGTCCACGTCGACGATGTGTGCCGGGCCTTCATCTATGCAGCTGCGAAGATGAATCCCGACCTTTACGGCGAGAGTCTGAACATCGGCTCCGGTCGCTGTACCACCATCGCTGAACTCGCCGCATTGACGCAAACGTTGTTCGACATTCCGGAGGAGCCCCACTTTGGCTCCATGGAAGCACGCGCGTGGGATCTCGCAGATTGGTATGCCGATCCGTCCAAGGCAAGGAAGATGCTGGACTGGCACGCCGAGATACCGCTCGCGGATGGACTGAAGTCCATGTCCCAATGGGTGGCGACACTCTCTGAGGAAGATCTCGGGCGCCTGTCGAAGAAAGCTACCAACAAAAAGCGGCGCAGTGTTTCCGCCATCATTGCCTGCTACAAGGACGAACCGGCCATACCGGTGATGTATGAGCGGCTCAAGGCTACCTTCGAACGGCTTCGCATCGATCACGAGATCATCTTCGTCAACGATTGCAGTCCCGACAACAGCGCTGCGGTGATCCAGGAGATTTCCGCGAGAGATCCCAAGGTCATTGGCATTTCGCATTCGCGCAACTTTGGCTCGCAGATGGCTTTCCGCAGCGGCATGGAGCTGGCCACCAAGGATGCCGTGGTTCTGCTTGATGGTGACCTGCAGGATCCCCCTGAATTGATCGAGGCCTTCTACGAAAAATGGGAAGAAGGCTTCGATGTGGTCTATGGCCGGCGAGTACGGCGCGAGATGCCCTGGCATTGGGGGCTTCTGTATAAGGCGTTCTATCGCGTGTTCGCCGCGTTCAGTTACGTCAAGATCCCACTCGATGCCGGCGACTTCTCCTTGATCGACCGCAAGGTAATGCAGTGGCTGCTCTCGTGCCCCGAGCGTGACTTGTTCATGCGTGGTCTGCGTGCTTACGTCGGATTCCGCCAAACCGGCGTCGACTACGTTCGTCCCGAACGGATGTTCGGGCGCACCACCAATACCTTCACCAAAAATATCGACTGGGCGAAGAAGGGCATTTTTTCCTTCAGCAACGTTCCGCTGACCTTGCTGACCACGGCGGGCCTGACCCTGCTTGCCCTGTCTATCGTTGCCGCCGTCGTGGTGGGTGCGCTGCGCCTGATCTGGCCGGACATCGCGCCTCGTGGCGCGACCACTCTGCTCATTACGATTCTGATGTTTGGCTCGCTCAACCTGTTCGGTATCGGGCTGCTGGGCGAGTACATCGGAAAAATCATGCTCGAAGTCAAAGGAAGGCCACGGCTGATACGCTCAGCGCTTATCCGGCACGGTGTCGTCACGGACCAGGTGACCAAGCCGGGCAACAACTGAGCGGCCGCGCTTCGTCATCATTGGCCACAACCACCCGACGCCCGGACACTTTTGGATGCCTCAGGAAGCCCTGCAAGAACGCGCACATCTCTCCGATCGGCAGGCACGCGCTTGCCCGGTATGCGGGAGCTCGCCGGAGCGCGGCCGCACGTTCCTCGACGAGAAGATCGATGCCTCGCGTCTCAATGAGTTCAGCTTCGCGTCGCGCAAGGAGCCCGAGTTCCTTAACTACCGCATGACCCAGTGCTTCGGCTGCGATCTGGTCTACGTCGATCAACCGCCCTCGCAGCAAGCCTTGGCGGAGGCCTACCACGTCGCCGACTACGACAGCTCAGAAGAAGCCAACGACGCCGCTGCCGCCTATTTGCGCGAACTGCAGCCCGTATTGGCGAAGCTGCGCCGCGGCGCAGCACTAGAAATCGGCACGGGAACAGGCGTCCTGCTCGAAGGGCTCGCAGCGGCAGGCTTTGATCACGTGGAAGGCGTTGAGCCATCTACAGCTGCCGTCATCGCGGCTCCATCGCATCGTCGCCCGTGGATCAGGGAAGGCATTTTTCGGGAAGCGGATTTCGAACCTCAATCGTTCGACCTCATCTGCTGCTTCATGACGCTGGAGCATGTGCGTGATCCGCTGGAAATCGCACAGTCCGTCCTGCGCCTTTTGCGGCCGGGCGGCGCGTTCGTGACCGTAACCCACGACTATCGAAGCCCAGTCAATCGCATCCTCGGGCGCCGTTCACCGATTATCGATGTCGAGCATATGCAGCTATTTTCCCCTCGCAGCATTGCCGAGCTGTTTGCTCGAGCAGGCTATGAGAACGTGCAAGCCAAACCCTTTGCCAACCGCTACGCACTTTCTTATTGGACCCGCTTGCTGCCTTTGAGCCCGGCCATAAAGCGCTCGCTGATCAAGGCGGAAAACGCTCTCGGATTGGGCCAACGCAAGCTCACTTTCAACGTTGGCAACACCGTGGCGGCTGGCTTTCGCCCCGGCACGAGAGCGGAACATTCTTGATGAAGGTCGATCGGCGGTTCTTCCGCTTTATCTTGGTGGGGCTACTCAATACTCTTTTCGGACTTGGCGCTTACTCACTGCTTGTATGGTTGGGTTTGCCTGTCTGGGCTGCCCTGGTGGGTGGCAACGTGGCCGGTGTGGCATTCAATTTCTTCACGACAGGCCATTTTGTTTTTTCGGAAGTTGCCGTTTCGCGGCTTCCACGCTTTATCGCAGCCTATGTGGGCCTGTATCTGGTGAATTACGCCGCGATTCGCGCACTGCTGGCATCAGGAATGGGCCCCATTGTGAGCCAGGCGTTGCTCGCGCCGCTGATGGCCGTGTTGTCCTTCTACGTGATGTCCAGACATGTCTTTGCCAACGCTCCGGAACACGTCGCCGACGAGTAAACGGGCACCAGGAGTCGCCGGGTAAGCGGCCCGCGCGACCGGTGCGGACGTCGTGCTAGAGGCTCAAAGTCGGACAGCCCGCACAAAGTATCCCAGTGGATCTTCCCGCGCACCCAGCCCCAGGCGCCCGGACAGGTGAGCGCAAAACAGAAACGCGGCCGTTACAGGTGCGGCCAGCAAGAACAGCGGAAGCGTCAACACAGATGTCGTCGATAACCGCATGGGCGCAAGACGCATCGAAAGTACCACCAGCTTGCTGGCGATCGCATCGATGTCGCTCCCCCGCTCGGCAATGACGATATCGGTGAACCCGGCCGATGCCAGCAGCTCCTGCAGCCGCTCGCGGGTAAAGCGGTGATAGTCGAACGGCACATGGTGACGGCGTGCCGACCACGGCACGGTCAGTAGCAACACGCCTCCCTGGCGCAGGCAGCGAGCCGTTTCCATCAGAAGCTCCTGCGGATTCTGTACGTGCTCGAGCACTTCGATACAGATGGCGCCGTCAAAGTTCTTGTCGGGAAAGGGGATGGTGTGCCCATCGAAATAGGTGACATCCGTGCGCGCCCCCTGCATGCCGAATTCATCGGCATTGCCGACATCGATCCCATAATAGCTGGCCCCCTTCGGCAACCACTCCCGCCAGGGCGACTCCCCTGCGCCCACATCGAGCACCTTGCCGCCCAGGTCCGCCATTGCCGGGCGCAAGTAGCGCACGATGGTCTTGAGCTGCAGGTCGACCATGCAGCGAACGCGGAACATCAGCGGATTCGCCGACGGTGCCTTGACCGAGATAGGTTTGAAGCTTTCGTTCGACATGTCGAGTGTCAGCGCGATTTGGTGGGTGCCACCTGCACGGTATCAGTCATTGAAGTTGCGCGTGATCCATGAATATAGCGAATCGCGTAGTACGTTCCGGAATCCACTACGCAACCACGCTGATAGGCAGCATCGCAATCTGCAATCCGTCTTCTGGAGTCGTAATCCCGCTTGACGAGGATCCGGCTATAGCCTGGAGCCTTGCCGCCATATCGGCAAGGAATGTCGCCCCGATGGCGACGGCAAAGGGCCTAAATTCTCCAGTCGGTGACAGGTGCACCGACCTGCTCGCACGTCGAAGTAGCGCGCTGAATCAAAGTAGTGACCGGATTGTATGGACTGTTCACTGACTGCTCGAGTTGCCCTTAAGCCTTGCCTAAGCCTTGCGCGACGCTGATAGAACTCAGCCGCCTTACCGTCACCATCGATCTGGCGCACCGATTGAGCACTGGAACCATGCGCGCGACGGCGTAGACTCCGCCGCGCGTTCCCTAGTGACGCCACAGGAGGCATGCGATGCAAGGTGAGCAGAAGTATTGGTTCCCGGCCAAACGCTATGGATGGGGATGGGGCTTTCCCACCACATGGCAGGGCATAGTGGTGATGCTTGCGTACGCCGTGCTGCTGGGTACCAGCCTGAAATGGTTGATACCTCGCCACGAACCCGGCTTATTGATGCTTTGCGTTGGCGCGCTAACCGCGGCGCTGACGCTGGTCTGCTGGCTCAAGGGCGAGCCTCCCCACTGGCGCTGAGGCGGTCACGACTGACTGGATACGGCTTTCTGTAGGAGCGCACTTGTGCAGGATCGCAGCCTCCCGCAGCTAGCGCTCCGCTTGCCTGTCGCGCACAAGTGCACTCCCACAGAAAGCGTCTCCCAACCGTAGCGACAGCTAAAGTTTCAGTTGTACCTGTTGACCGCAGTGCAACATCGACCTAAGGTCGAACCCATGTCGCCTTTGTCCGTGCCAACCTGCATGCTTTCGAACCCGGTTCCCTCCGGGCGCATGCTGCTGTGCCCAGGCGCCATGACCATCGCCACCGTGACCACCACCACGACCACTATTACCACCAGGTCGGGGTGGGTTGCCGTGCGCGAGTAAGTTTCCCTAACGCAAACGGCCCCGCCCTCGATGAGGCGGGCCGGTGCACTCTCCGTACCCCGCCAGCGAGCACGGGCCCCTTACCCGGAGGCCACCGTGAACATTGCTGCGTCACCATCACTGGAACAACCCTCGCTACCACCGCATGCCCTGGCGCTGCCGACGGTCACCGCACGCCAGCGCGTGCTTGCCGTGGGCCTGATCGGCCCCGGCCGTGTCGGCAGCGCCCTGCTCGATCAGCTGCGCACTGCGCAGCCACGGCTGGCGAGAGCCGGACTCGAACTCAGACTCTGCGGCGTCGCCGCCAGCCGCCGCATGTGGCTGGATGTGGATGATCCCGAGCTCAACGGCCGCCACGACAGCGCGCAAACTTGGCGCCCGAGCAATCTCGACCAATTTGCCGCCCATGTGCGTGGCGATGATGGTCGCCACGCACTGCTGATCGATTGCAGCGCCAGCGACGTCGTGGCATCGCGTTATGCCGACTGGCTTGCTGCCGGCATGCATGTGGTCACGCCCAACAAGCTTGCGGGCAGCGGGCCGTTGTGGCGCCTGCAAGCCATCCGCTCAGCCTGTGGCAATGGTGCACGCTTTCGCTACGAGGCTACCGTGTGTGCGGGTCTTCCCGTGGTGCAGACCTTACGTGATCTGCTCGATACCGGCGACGAATTGCTTGCGGTCGAAGGCATGTTTTCCGGCACTCTGGCATGGCTATGTCATCGCCACGACGGCAGCCGCCCGTTCTCTTCGCTGGTACGCGAGGCACATGCGCTTGGCTATACGGAACCTGACCCGCGCGACGATCTATCCGGCCTGGACGTGGCACGAAAGCTGGTGATCCTTGCACGCGAAGCGGGGTGGTCACTGTCGCTGGACGATGTGGAGGTGCAAAGTCTGGTGCCTTCCGAATTGGCGGCTGTTCCCGTCGAGGACGTGATGGACCAACTGCATCTGCTTGATGGCCCCATGGCGCGCGACGTTGCCAGCGCGCAGACGCAAGGCAGCGTATTGCGCCATGTCGCCAGCCTCGACGCCAATGGGCACGCCAGCGTGCGCCTTGCCATGCTGCCTAAATCGCATCCATTCGCGCACACGCGACTCACGGACAACATCGTACAGTTCACCACGCGCCGCTATCGCGACAACCCTATGCTAGTGCAAGGACCCGGTGCCGGCCCGGAAGTGACGGCAGCTGGTATCTTCGCTGACCTGTTACGCATTGCCGAATCACTGGAGGTGCGCCCATGAGTGCGCAGTTGGCCGATCCCATGACGAACCCGCAACGCGCGCTGAGCGCACAGGCCATGGCGTTTGCCAGCGTTGGCAATGTCGCGGTGGGTTTCGACATCCTGGGTCATACCGTCGCCGGTGCGGGTGATCGCGCGGTGGTGCGTCGTATCGATGAGCCCACCGTTCGCATTGCCGCCGTGCATGGTTGTGTGACGGATTTGCCGCTGGACGCCGCAGCGAATACCGCAGGCGCCGCGCTACTCTCGCTACGCCGCGCACTGGGCCTGCGGCACGGTTTCGAGGTCGAGCTGCACAAGGGCATCGCGCTCGGTTCCGGCATGGGCGGATCCGCTGCGTCGTGCGTGGCCGCGTTGGTGGCCGCCAATGCTCTTCTGGAACGCGAACTGCCACGCGAAGCGCTCTACAGTTTTGCGATGGATGGCGAATCCGTCGCCAGCGGCAGCCGCCACGGCGACAACATTGGCCCGATGCTGCTGGGCGGCCTGGTGCTGGCCACGCGCGACCGCGTCCTGCGCCTGCCGGTGCCTGATGACTGGCATTGCGCGCTGGTGCATCCGCACGTCGTGCTTGAAACGCGCCGGTCGCGCACGGTGCTGGCAGATGGCTTTGCCTTGCACGACGTGGTGATGCAGCACGCGAACCTCGCCCTGGTGCTCACGGGCTGTCACCGCGGCGACGCCACGCTGGTGCGCGATGGTCTGAAGGACGTGCTGGTAGAGCCACGCCGCGCCCCGCTTATCCCAGGCTTCGCACGCGTCAAGCAGGCCGCGCTCGATCACAATGCCTTGGGCGCCAGTATTTCTGGTGGCGGTCCCAGCGTGTTCGGTTGGTATGAGCGACGCGAGGATGCCGAGCTTGCTGCTTCCGCGATGGTCGCCGAGTTTGCCGAAGAAGGTCTTGCCAGCGATGCGCTGGTGTCGCCTATCAACGGGCCCGCCGCCACGGTGTTGGACGAGGACGCGGCATGAGCGAGCCGTTGCATTACCGCAGCACGCGCAGTGCGCGTCATGCGGCAGGCATTGAGCAGGTGATCGCAGCTGGACTGGCGCCGGATGGTGGCTTGTATGTGCCCGAGGCGCTGCCATCGTTGGATCACGCCGCGTTCAATCTTGCCGGTTCGTTGGCCGATACTGCCTGCACGTTGCTGCAGCCCTTCTTCCGGGGCTCAACGCTAGCCGGCGAACTGCCTGCCATCTGTCGGGAAGCGTTCGATTTCGACGTGCCGTTGCGCCCGCTTGCCTATCGCAGCAACGCCTCGGTGCTGGAACTCTTCCACGGCCCGAGCGCTGCCTTCAAGGACATCGGCGCGCGCTTTCTGGCCGCGTGCTTCCGACGCCTGCGTCGCGATGAAGACACACCACTCACCATCGTCGTCGCGACTTCGGGCGACACCGGCGCCGCGGTGGCGGCGGCCTTCCATCGCCAGCCCGGTATTCGCGTCGTCATCCTTTATCCCGATGGCCGCGTGTCGCCACGGCAGGCACATCAGCTCGGCTGCTTTGGCGATAACGTGCAGGCACTGCGCGTTGCCGGCAGCTTTGATGATTGCCAACGTATGGCGAAAGCCGCGCTCAACGACAGCGACTTGCAGTCCCACGTGCCGTTGTCGTCCGCCAACAGCATCAGCCTGGGCCGTTTGCTACCGCAGATGAGCTACTACGCACATGCCTCCCTTGCCTGGTGGCGACACCACCTCACGCCGCTCAACTTCATCGTGCCCACCGGCAATCTCGGCAATGCACTGGCGTGCGCATGGGTTCGCGAGATGGGCTTGCCGGTGGGTGAGATTCATCTCGCCTGCAATGCCAATACGACCCTGCCTGATTACTTCAACGGCGCTCCCTACACGCCCCGCCCTGCCGTAGCCACGCTGGCCAATGCGATGGATGTCGGCGCACCCAGTAATTTCGAGCGCCTGCACTGGACCTTTCCACACGACCACGAACTGCGCTTGCAGCTTCGCGCCAGCAGCGTGGACGATGCCGCCATACGCGACACCATCGTGCGGCATACGCGTGAACACGGCGAACTGTTCTGTCCTCACACCGCCACGGCCGTGCATGTGCTCGACGGCATGAGCGACACGGACCGGCCGTGGGCAGTGGTGGCTACCGCACACCCGGCGAAGTTCGACAGCGTGGTCGAGCCGCTAATCGGTCGCACCATCGCCGTGCCACCGGCTCTGCTAGCCATGCTGCAACGTCCGGCAAGTGCAGAGCCCATGCCCGCAAATGACGAAGCATTGAAGCACTGGCTGGCCTACCAGATGGCTTAATCCTGGCGTTTTCCACGAAAGCGCCACACCCTTTCGGCACGTCACCCCAGGCAGGCGGGAGAAGGGAGGACGCGTTACCCGTTCAGCACGGCAGTGTTGGTCTCGATGACCTTGGTGTGGAGATGGGCAACCGCCGTGACCGACGAAATCGGCGGCTCTCCGCCCTTATGCTGGGCCGCACCATACGCCAACGGATGCAAAATGGCCGGTATCCGACCTGCGCAACGAAGCGTTCCGCTCGCCATCCGCACCCGGCGGCGACGACGGTCCGGCCCAAGATTGAGGCTGCCTAAGGACGCCATGGCAAGTCGCCAGTGAGCCTGCCCCATGCCGCGCGAACCCAGCTGCAGCGCGCCCTGGTGATGGATCTGAGCGAACTTGTAAGCGATCGCCATTCTGCCCTCGCCGAAAGCGCCACGGAGCGTCTAGCCATCTGGACGTCCAAATGTGTTCGCCAACACGCGATTTAAAAAATTTCAAAAGAAACTGTTGACAACCCGTTACGGCCCCCATTAGGGTCGATCACATGTCGCAGCGCAACAGCCATGATCGTATAGCCGAACCGATTGGTCCTCCGACCAACGACGGCGCGCGGCGCCTTCGTAACAACCTTCTTCTTGCCCTTGTACTCGTACTCCTTATTACCAACGGAGGTGCGGGCTGAGGGCGTGTGTCCAGGTAGAGCAAAACTAACCTAGATACCAACCAAAGAACCCCGCACCCGGTAACGGATGCGGGGTTTTTTGTTGCCCAACGGCGCGCGCCAGCGGAGCCAAGCAATGACCCCTGAGACGACCAGCAACGAGAGCAGCGACGTGGGCGACGTAGCCGCCGAACGCGTGCGCATCTTCGACACCACCCTGCGCGACGGCGAGCAGGCGCCCGGCTTTTCGATGGATCGCCGGGCGAAACTCCGCATGGCGCATGCGCTCGAGGCGCTTGGCGTGGATGTCATCGAGGCGGGCTTCCCCAGCGCGTCACCGGACGACTTTGCCTCGGTCGCGGAGATCGCCCGCGTGCTGCGCGGCCCCACGGTGTGTGGCCTGGCGCGCTGCGTGCACGGCGACATCGACGCCTCCGCACGAGCGCTGGAAAGCGCCCGCCACTCGCGCATCCACCTGTTCCTGTCCACCAGCCCACTGCATCGCGAGTACAAGCTCAACATGAGCAAGCAGCAGGTGATCGACACCGCCTGTGCCTCCATCGAGCGGGCGAAGCAGCTTTGCCACGAGGTGGAGTTCTCGGCCGAGGACGCCATGCGCACCGAGCCGGAATACCTGGTCGAAGTATTCAGCGCAGCTATCGCGGCGGGCGCCACCACGGTCAACGCGCCCGACACCGTCGGCTACACCACGCCCGCCGAGATCGCCGAACGCTTCGCCTACCTGCGTAAGCATGTGCGCGGTGCGGAGAACGTGGTGTTCTCCAGCCATTGCCACGATGACTTGGGCATGGCGGTGGCTAACAGCCTTGCCGCCGTGTCCGCCGGCGCACGACAGGTGGAATGCACCATCAACGGCATCGGCGAGCGCGCGGGCAATGCCTCGCTGGAAGAGATCGTGATGGCGCTGCGCGTGCGCCCGGGTTACTACGGCGTGGAGACCGGCATCGACACGCGCAAGCTGTATCCCACCTCGCGGCTGCTGACCCAGCTGACCGGCCAGGCGGTACCGCGCAACAAGGCCGTGGTCGGTGACAACGCCTTCGCGCACGAATCGGGCATCCACCAGCACGGCATGCTCAAGCATCGCGGCACTTACGAAATCATGCGCCCGCAAGACGTCGGCATGGGCGAGACCAAGCTGGTGTTGGGCAAGCACTCCGGTCGCCACGCACTGCGCCAGCGCTTGCAGGCCATGGGCCAGGACGTCGATGAAACCGCGATGGACGGCATCTTCGCGCGCTTCAAGGCGCTGGCGGACAAGAAGCGCGAAGTGCACGACGAGGACCTGGAAGCGATTGCGCTGGGCATGGACCCGGAAGCCACCGGCCCCTGGCACCTCGTGCAGCTCAACACCAACTCGCACCTCGGTGGCAGCGCCTCGGCATCGGTGAAGCTCTCGCATGACGCCGGCCACGAAGTGGGCGAAGCCGCCATCGGTGACGGTCCAGTGGACGCTGTGCTGCGCGCGATCGAACGCGCCACTGGCACCACGCTCGACGTCACCCAGTTTCAGGTGCGCGCGGTGAGCGAGGGCGGCGACGCGCAGGGTCACGCCCAGCTCACCGCGCGCCACGCCGAACGCGACTGGCGCGGCTCGGGCGTGAGCACCGACATCATCGAAGCGACGGCGCATGCCGCGCTTGCCATCGTCAACCGTATCGAACGACAGGGTGCTTCGCGTAGCGAGGCCTCCCGTGATGAGAGCTGCCATGGAAGGCCGCCTTTTGACCTTCGCGCGAAGGGACGCGCGCCCAAGGAGACCACCGCATGACCACGCCATTCCTCTGGCACAACGGCCAGATCAAACCCTGGACCGAGGCCACGGTCCACGTCAGCACCCACGCGCTGCACTACGGCTCCTCGGTATTCGAAGGCGAACGCGTCTATGCGACCCCGCAAGGACCGTGCTACTTCCGTCTTGCCGATCACACACGGCGCTTGTTCGAGTCGGCGAAGATCTACGAGATCGAGATCGGTTACACCGAAGACGAGATCAACGCGGCCTGCCACGAAGTGATCCGCGCAAACCGCATGAAGTCCGCGTACGTGCGCCCCATCGTGTTTCGAGGTGCGGGCGGCTTGGGCGTGCTGCCCAAGGGTGACTCGCCGGTGGACGTGGCGATCATGGCGCTGGAATGGGGCGCGTATCTCGGTGATGCCGTCGAACACGGCGCCGACGTGTGCGTGTCCTCGTGGCAACGTCCCGCACCGAACACCTTCCCGAGCTGGGCCAAGGCGGGCGGCAACTACCTCAGTAGCCAGCTGATAGCCCTGGAAGCACGTCGCGGCGGCTACGCCGAAGGCATCGCGCTGGGTCACAACGGCTTGTTGAGCGAGGGCGCGGGCGAGAACCTGTTTCTGGTGAAGAACGGTAAGTTGCTCACGCCGCCGACCAGCGCGGGCATTCTGGCCGGCATCACGCGCGAGTCAGTGATGACGCTGGCTGGCGAGCTGGGCATCGCGGTGGAAGAACGCGACCTGCCCCGCGAAGCCTTATACACCGCCGATGAGATCTTCATGACTGGCACCGCCGCTGAGATCACGCCGGTGCGTTCGGTGGATCGCAAGCAGGTGGGCGCGGGTCGTCCCGGTGATGTCACGCGTGCCTTGCAGAAGGCCTTCTTCGGCCTGTTCGACGGCACCACCAGCGACAAGTGGGGCTGGCTGACGGCTGTGCAGGTTGAAGCCGCGCAGGAGGCTGCGTAATGGCCAAAACACTCTTTGAAAAAGTGTGGGATGCGCATGTCGTGGTACCGGAATCCACCGACACGCCGGCCATCCTCTACATCGACCTGCACCTGGTGCATGAAGTCACCTCGCCGCAAGCCTTCAGTGAATTGCGCGAGCGCGGCCTGAAGCTGCGCCGTCCGGATCGCATGCTGGCGACGCTGGACCACTCGACGCCGACCCTACCCGCTGGCGCGGATGGCGAGCGTCCTTATGCGAATGCAGAGGCCAAGGCTCAGGTATCGCAGCTGGAAACGAACTGCCGCGAGTTCGGTGTCCAATTGCACGGCTGGGACAGCAGTGACCGCGGCATCGTGCATGTGTTCGGCCCTGAACTCGGCGCGACGCAGCCGGGCATGACCATTGTGTGCGGCGACAGCCACACCTCCACCCATGGCGCGTTCGGCGCACTGGCGTTCGGCATCGGCACCACGGAAGTGGGTCACGTGATGGCGACGCAGTGCCTGCTCCAGCGCAAGGCGAAGACGCTGGCGATCCATGTCGATGGCGAGGTGCCCGCCGGCGTAGGCGCGAAGGACCTGATCCTGCACATCATTGGCGAGATCGGCGTGGACGGTGGCACCGGTTACGTCATCGAGTACCGCGGCGCAGCCATCGAGAAGCTCTCGATGGAAGAGCGCATGACGGTGTGCAACATGTCGATTGAAGCGGGTGCCCGCGCCGGACTGATAGCGCCGGACGACACCACCTTCGCATGGCTGAAGGGTCGTCCGCGCGTACCGCAGGGCAAGGCTTGGGATGCCGCCGTGGCGCGCTGGAAGTCACTGCGCACGGATGACGGCGCGACGTACGACCGCGAAGTGCGTATCGACGCGAGCAAGGTGCGCCCCACCGTCACCTATGGCACGCATCCGGGGATGGCCATCGCCATGGACACGCCGGTGCCGGCAGCGCGCAATGCTCAGGAAAAGCGCGCGCTCGACTACATGAAGAGCGAAGCCGGCAAGCCCATGCAGGGTACGCCGGTCGACGTGGTGTTTGTCGGCAGCTGCACCAACTCGCGTCTGTCCGATCTGCGTGAAGCCGCGCATGTGCTGCGCGGCCGCCACGTGGCCGAGGGTGTACGCATGCTGGTGGTGCCGGGTTCCGAAGCAGTGCGTCGTGATGCGGAAAGCGAAGGCTTGCATCACGTGTTCACCGCCGCCGGCGCCGAGTGGCGCGAGCCGGGCTGCTCGATGTGCATCGCAATGAACGGTGACTTCGCGCAGCCGGGGCAGCTGGTGGTGAGCACCTCCAACCGTAACTTTGAAGGTCGCCAGGGCAAGGGCGCGCGCACGGTGCTGGCGAGTCCGGCCACGGCCGCCGCTTCCGCTGTCGCGGGACGCATTGCGGATCCGCGTGAGTACATGACGGAGGTGGCGGCATGAGGCGTACGAGGTTAGTGCTCCCTCTCCCCTGTGGGGAGGCGGCTGGGGTGAGGGGTGGGTGCTCGCGAAAGCCCCTCATTCCCGTCATTCCTGCGAAAGCAGGAATCCAGCGTCTTTACCCCACGCGTGCCGCGAACATGAAAGGTCCCTGGATCCCTGCTTTCGCAGGGATGACGGTGAGGAAATTCAATGTCGCCGCGAGCACCCGCCCCACTCCCCCATGGGATGAGCGTGTGAACGCCTTCGCGTCGTGTCGTCTGTCGGAGATCTGTTAATGCGCCCCGTCACCCGCCTCCACTCCCGCACTGCCGTGCTGTCGGATGAGAACATCGACACCGACCGCATCATCCCTGCGCGCTTCCTCACCACCACCGAGCGCGCAGGCCTGGGCAAGCTGTGCTTCAACGACTGGCGCTATCAGGCCGACGGTAGCGACAACCCGGCGTTTCCGCTGAACCAGGCGCAGGCCAAGGGTTGCTCCATTCTCGTTGCCGGCCGCAATTTCGGTTGCGGTTCCTCGCGCGAGCATGCGCCATGGGCGCTGCTGGATTACGGCATCCATGCCGTGCTGTGCAGCGAAATCGCGGACATCTTCCGCAACAACGCGCTGAAGAACGGCCTGCTCGCCATCGTGCTGGACGAGGCCGAGCACCGCTGGCTGCTGGAACACCCCGGCATCGAACTATCCATTGACGTGCGCGAACAGGTCGTGGCGTTGCCCGACGGCGGCCATATCCGCTTCCAGCTCGAACCGTTTGCACGTCACTGCCTGCTCAACGGCGTGGACCAGCTCGGCTACCTGCAACAGCATGGTGATGAGATCACCGCCTACGAACAACGCGTGGAGAAAGCAGCATGAGAGCACATATCGTCACCCTGCCCGGCGACGGCGTCGGCCCCGAAGTCACTGCTGCAGCTGTGGCCGTGCTCGATGTGGTTGCTGCGCATTACGACCACCAATTCCGCTTTGAAGAGCACGAGATAGGCGGTTGCGCCATCGACGCCACTGGCGAGCCGCTGCCCGCGGCATCGCTGGAAGCGTGCAAGACAGCCGATGCCGTGTTGCTCGGCGCGGTGGGCGGCCCGAAGTGGTCCGACCCGAACGCGCCGGTTCGCCCGGAACAGGGCCTGCTCGCGCTGCGTGCCGCGCTGGGTGTGTATGCCAACCTGCGACCGCTGCAGGTGCATCCGGCGCTGGCCGCACTGTCGCCGCTGAAGAACGACAAGCTGAAGAACGTCGACGTGCTGTTCGTGCGCGAATTGACTGGCGGCGCTTACTTCGGCGCGAAGACGCGCACCATCGACACTGCCATTGATGAGTGCAAGTACACCGTCGCTGAAGTCGAGCGTGTAACGCGTCGGGCGTTCCAGCTGGCACGTGAGCGCCGCAAGCATGTTACCTCGGTGGATAAGGCCAATGTGCTGGAAACCTCGCGCCTGTGGCGCACCACCGTGCAGCGCGTCGCCGCTGAATTTCCCGACGTGAAGCTGGAACACCAGCTGGTCGATTCGATGGCGATGCTGCTGCTGACGCAGCCGGGCAAGTACGACGTGGTGGTCACCGAGAACCTGTTCGGCGACATCCTGACCGACGAAGCCGCTGCACTGGCTGGCTCGCTGGGCTTGCTGCCCTCTGCTTCGCTGGGTGAGGCGAAGGGCGGGTTGTACGAACCCATCCATGGTTCCGCACCGGATATCGCCGGCCAGGGTGTAGCCAACCCCATCGGCGCCATCCTCTCCGCCGCGATGCTGCTACGCCACTCGCTTGGTCTGGAGCAGGAAGCGGCCACGGTGGAAGCCGCTGTGGCCGACGTGCTGGAACAGGGTCCGCACACGCGTGACATCGGAGGCAACGCCAGTACGCAAGAGGTGCTGGAAGCTGTGCTGGCGGCCATCGACGAGCACGCCTGCAATGCGGCGGCGTTCCTGCGTTGGGGGCGGGCATGCGGTTGAACTCCGCGCAGACTTCCATTTCGTCATTCCCGCGTAGGCGGGAGGCGCTTCTTCAACAGCCGAAGGGCTGGTCATCCAGTGCCTTTGCGTGCCATCAAAGGCGCTGGATCCCCGCCTGCGCGGGGATGACGGTGACTTTGAAGGGTGCGGCGCACACGACCCCTCACCCGTTTCCGGAACCCACACATGCGTAGTGACCTCATCAAAACCGGCCCCGACCGCGCACCGGCGCGCGCCATGCTACGCGCCACCGGACTGGACGATGCCGCGATCGCCAAGCCACTGGTGGCGGTGGTGCACACGTGGTCCAACGTGAGCCCGTGCAACCTCAACCTGCGCGAGCTGGCAGAACACGTCGCCGAGGGCATCCGCGCCGCTGGCGGCACGCCCATCGAGTTCAACACCATCGCCGTGACCGACGGCATCGCCATGGGCACGCCGGGCATGCGTGCCTCGCTGATCAGCCGCGAGGTGATCACCGATTCCATCGAATTGGCGGTTGATGGCCACTGCCTCGATGCGATGGTGGTGCTGTGCGGCTGCGACAAGACCATTCCTGCTGCGGCGATGGCGATGGCGCGCCTCGACATTCCCAGCGTTGCGCTGTACGGCGGCACCATCGCGCACGGCACGCACGACAACCACCCCATCACCATCCAACAGGTGTTCGAGGCGGTGGGTGCGCATGGCGCCGGCAAGATCGACGACGCCGAGCTCACCTCGGTGGAACGCGACGCCTGCCCCGGCGCCGGCGCCTGTGGTGGCCAATTCACTGCCAACACCATGGCGATGGTACTGACCACGCTCGGCCTGTCACCGATGGGCTTCAACGACATTCCCGCCACCCATCCCGCCAAAGCGGCTGCCGCGCGTCGCTGCGGTGAACTGGTGATGGATTGCCTGAGGGCAGAACGCACACCGCGCGCGTTTCTCACGGAGACCGCGTTCCGCAACGCGACGCGTATGGTTGCCGCCACGGCCGGTTCCACCAACGCCGTGCTCCATCTGCTCGCCATCGCACGCGAAGCAGGCACGCGCTGGACGCTGGAGGATTTCGAGCCCGCGTCAAAGCACACGCCGGTGATCGCCGATCTGTTGCCCGGTGGCCGCTACACCGCCGTCGAAATGTTCGGCGCGGGTGGCAGTGCACGCGTGGCGCAGGAGCTGATTGCTGCCGGCATGCTGAGTGACGCACCCACGGTGACGGGTCGCAGCCTGTTCGAGGAAGCCGCTGCCGCACCGCGCGCCGAACAGCAGGACGTCGTGCATCCGGTCACGCAGCCGCTGAAGCCGCGTGGCGGCTATTCGATCCTCTACGGCAACCTCGCGCCGGAAGGCTGCATTCTCAAGCTTGCCGGCAAGGGCGCCAACCACTTCGAAGGCCGCGCCCGCGTGTTCGAGAGCGAAGAGCAGGCCTTCGCCGCCGTGCAGGGTGGCACCATCGAGAAGGGTGACGTCATTGTCATCCGCAATGAAGGGCCGGCCGGCGGTCCTGGCATGCGCGAAATGCTGGGCGTCACCGCGGCACTGATCGGTCGCGGCCTTGGCGACGATGTCGCGCTGATCACCGATGGCCGCTTTTCCGGCGCCACCCACGGCTACATGGTCGGCCACATCGCACCGGAAGCGGCACGCGGCGGCCCGATCGCGCTGCTGCACGAAGGTGACCGCATCCGCATCGACGCCGACACGCGCGAAATCAGCACCACCGCCGACCTCGCCTCGCGTCGCGCCAGCTGGCAACCGCCCGCACCCAAGGTCACGCGCGGCGCTTTGGCCAAGTACGTCTCCCTGGTGGGCTCCGCCTCCGACGGCGCCACCACGCAACCCATCGCTTCACGCAGTACGTCCGCCACTCAACACGTCCACGAAGACACGACCGCAGGAGTCACCGCATGAGCAGCAGCAATACCAACGACACGCTGGCCAAGGCCCGCATCGCCGTCCTCGGCTTTGGCAGCCAAGGCCGTGCCCACGCCCTCAACTTGCGCGACTCAGGTCTCGACGTCGTGGTCGGCCTGCGCAAGGGCGGACCCTCGTGGGAGAAGGCGCGCGCCGAAGGCTTTCATGTGGCCGAGCCCGGCGACGCGGTGAAAGACGCCGATCTGGTTGCCGTGCTTACCCCCGACATGGTGCAGCCCACGCTGTACAAGGAAAGCATCGAGCCGAACATCAAGCCTGGCGCTGCGCTGCTGTTCGCACACGGCTTCAATGTGCACTTCAAGCAGATCGACCCGCGCAAAGATATCGATGTGATCCTGGTCGCCCCGAAAGGCCCGGGTGCACTGGTGCGTCGCGAGTATGAAATCGGGCGTGGCGTGCCCAGCATCTGGGCGGTGCACCAGGACGTCAGCGGCCAGGCCGAAGCGAAAGCCAAGGCGTATGCCGATGGTATCGGTGGCGGCCGCGCACTGCTGATCAAGACTGACTTCAAGGAAGAAACCGAAACCGATCTGTTCGGCGAACAGGCCGTGCTGTGCGGAGGCGCCAGCTCGCTGGTGCAGGCTGGCTTTGAAACACTGGTGGAAGCGGGTTATCAGCCGGAGATCGCGTACTACGAAGTGCTGCACGAACTGAAGCTGATCGTGGACCTGTTCTACGAAGGTGGTATCAGCCGCATGCTGGAGTTCGTCTCCGAAACCGCGCAGTACGGCGACTACGTCAGCGGCCCGCGCGTGATCGACGCCGGCACCAAGGCGCGCATGAAGGACGTGCTGAAGGATATTCAAGACGGCACGTTCGCCAACAACTGGATCGCCGAGTACAAGGCCGGCCTGCCGAACTACAAGAAGTTCAAGCAGGCAGATCTCGAGCATCCAGTGGAACAGGTTGGTGCCAAGCTGCGCGCGCGCATGCCTTGGCTGCAGGCGAATGCACCGAAGCCGGCGACGGAGCCGCTGAAGAAGGTGGGTTAAAGCTTTTAGGTCGTCGTTCCTGCGAGGCGCTTTTCAACAACCGAAGGTTGGTCAAGCAGGAATCCAGTGCCTTTTCAGCGCACCGCGAGCAATCACGGGCGCTGGATCCCTGCTTTCGCAGGGATGACGAGCAAAGTGACATCCGCAAGTTTGTTGTTCGACTTAAGAGGGGTGCTTATCCCGCAAACCCGCACTCCCTCTGCCAACCCTCTCCTGCCCTTTCAGGGGAGGGTGTTTTTCCAACACGCATAGCGCCGAGCCATCGGCACACTGGGAAACCCGATCACTGTGAACATGCCACTACCGAAGGACATACCCGCACCATTCTCCACCCACCCGCTCGCCGGCCAGAACATGAGCGGCGCGGAAGTGGTGGTGCAGGTATTGGCCGATGAAGGCGTCGACGTAATGTTCGGTTATTCGGGTGGCGCCATCCTGCCTGTTTATGACGCGGTGTTCCGTTATAACGCCACACACCTCTCGCCGCTGGGCGGCGAGCCGATGCCGCTGATCGTGCCCGCGAACGAACAGGGCGCGGGCTTCATGGCTGCCGGTTATGCGCGAGCCTCGGGCAAGGTGGGCGTGGCCATTGTTACTTCCGGTCCTGGCGCCACCAACATGGTGACACCGGTGCGCGATGCGATGTCCGACTCCATCCCGATGGTGGTGATCTGCGGTCAGGTGCCGACGGGTGCGTTGGGCAGCGACGCCTTTCAGGAGGCGCCGGTGAGCAACATCATGAGTCCGTGCGCCAAGCATGTGTTCCTGCTCACTGACCCGTCGCGGCTGGAAGTGACGCTGCGTACGGCCTTCGAGATCGCACGCAGCGGACGCCCGGGTCCGGTCGTCGTGGATATTCCGAAAGATGTGCAGAACACGTCACTCAGCTTCGCCGGTGAGGGCCACCTGCCGATTCCCGGCTATCGTGCACGTCAGCACGCGATCCAGAATGCCCGCCTGGACGACGCGCATTGCGCCGCCTTCTTCGAGGCGCTGGCAAAAGCGAAACGCCCCTTGGTTTATGCAGGTGGCGGCATCATTGCCGGCGAGGCCTCGGCCACGCTGCGCGCCTTCGTCAAGCAGTTCGGTGTACCGGTAACCACGACGTTGATGGGCATCGGTGCGATGGACACCACCGATCCGCTCGCGTTGCACATGCTGGGCATGCATGGCACCGCGTATGCGAATTACGCGGTGGAAGACTGTGACTTCCTGTTGGCCCTGGGCGCACGCTTTGACGACCGCGTTGCAAGCGTGCCAGATCGCTTTGCGCCGAACGCACGCTTCATCGCGCAGATCGACATCGATCCCGCCGAGATCGGCAAGGTGAGGTCGGTGCATTGGCATCATCAGGGCGACCTGGATGCCACCCTGTCACGCCTGCATCAGTACGGTGTGCACCATGACCACCATTTTGCCGGCGATGGCCGCTATGCGGACTGGCACGCGCATATCGCCGCGCTCAAGCAAACACATGCGCTGAACTATGACCGCGACAGCGCGCTGATCCAGCCGCAGGCGGTCATCGAGGCTATCAACCACCACACACAGGGTCGCGCCGTGATCAGCACCGGCGTGGGCCAGCACCAGATGTGGGCGGCTCAGTATTTCGACTTCCGCGAGCCGCGCCATTGGCTCACCTCGGGCTCGATGGGCACTATGGGCTTCGGCCTGCCCGCCGCCATCGGCGCACAGTTCGCACGGCGTGATGCGGTGGTGATCGACATCGACGGCGACGCCAGCATCCGCATGAACCTGGGTGAGCTCGAAACCGTTACGACCTACGGCCTGCCGGTGAAGGTGGTGGTGCTCAACAACATTGGCGACGGCATGGTGCGCCAGTGGCAGAAACTGTTCTTTCGGGGTCGCTTCGCTTCGTCGGACAAGAGCCTGCACAAGAAGGATTTCATCAAAGCTGCGCAGGCCGATGGCTTCGAGTGGGTGAAGCGACTGGAGCACAGGGACGAACTGGCGGATACCGTCGCCGACTTCCTGGCCTTCGAAGGCCCTGCGTTCCTCGAAGTGATGATCGACCCGGATGCCGGCGTGTATCCCATGGTGGGGCCGGGTGCGACGTATGCACAGATGATTACGGGCGATTTCATTCCGTCGCGTGTGGTGCCGAAGGCTGTTACTGATGCGACTAGCGACATGTTCTAACAAACGTCATTCCGGCGCAGGCCAGAATCCAGCGGCGACAACCTGACACTGAGGCCACTGGATCCCGGCCTGCGCCGGGATGACGGCTCTTATGCGAGGTTACGGAGTTCTTGTGAAACACACCCTATCCATCCTGCTGCAAAACGAATCCGGTGCGCTGATGCGTGTCGCTGGCATGTTCGCCGCGCGCCATTGCAACATCGATTCGCTCACCGTTGCCGCCACCGACGATCCCGAGGTGTCGCAACTCACCCTGGTCATGCATGGCGCGGACGACATGGTGGAGCAAATCATCAAGCAGACGCGCAAGCTGATCGACGTGATCGAGGTCAGCCACCCCGTCGCCACGCCATGAATGCACTTGCTGCCACCAGCGACACATTCGATCGACTGAGCGAGCACGAGCTGCTGCGACAGACGGTGGGTGCGCGCGTCTACGACGTGGCCCGCGAGACATCGCTGGAGGTTGCGCCACTGCTTTCGGCCCGGCTTGGGCAGCGCGTGCTGCTGAAGCGAGAGGACCAGCAACCGGTGTTCTCGTTCAAGCTGCGCGGCGCGTACAACCGCATGTCGCAGCTGGATGCGGAACAGCGGGAACACGGCGTGATCGCCGCCTCCGCGGGCAACCACGCGCAAGGCGTGGCTCTGGCGGCAGCACGGCTGGGCATTCGTGCCGTGATTGTGATGCCAGTGACGGCCCCTCAGGTGAAGGTGGATGCCGTGCGCCGCTTTGGCGGTACGAACGTCGAGGTGGTGCTGGCAGGCGATTCGTACAGCGATGCGCAGGCAGCGGCGGCGCGGCTACAGACCGAGCACGGCTACACCTTCGTGCATCCCTTCGATGATGCCGCTGTCATTGCCGGGCAGGCGACGGTGGGCATGGAGATCCTGCGCCAGCACCCGACCGCGCTGCACGCGATCTTTGTCCCGGTGGGTGGCGGCGGATTGCTTGCCGGTGTGGCGGGCTACGTGAAAGCGCTTCGTCCCGATATCAAAGTCATCGGCGTGCAGACCTGCGACTCCGACGCGATGGTGCAATCGCTGGATGCTGGCGCGCCGGTGACGCTGCCCGAGGTCGGTCTGTTTGCCGACGGTACAGCGGTGAAGCGTGTGGGCGACCTCACTTTCGAGTTGTGCCAGCGTTACGTGGACGACATGGTGCGGGTGGATACCGACGCCATCTGCGCCGCCATCCGCGACGTTTTCCAGGATACGCGCAGCGTACCCGAGCCTGCCGGCGCGCTCGCCTTGGCGGGACTCAAGCAATACGTTGCTACTCACGGTGCGTCTGAGCAGCCGATGGTCGCCATTGTCTCGGGTGCGAACCTCAACTTCGATCGGCTACGCTTTGTCGCCGAACGCGCGGAGGTGGGCGAACAGCGCGAAGCGGTGTTCGCCGTCACCATTCCCGAGGAGCGTGGCAGCTTCCGCCGCTTCTGTGCGGCACTCGACCAACGCAGCATCACCGAATTCAACTACCGCATCGGCAACGCCAGTGAGGCGCATATCTTCGTCGGCGTGCAGACCACGCATCGCGATGAACGGGAGACGCTGATCGAAGCGTTTTGCGCACACGGCTTTGGCGTGCTCGACCTTACCGACGATGAACTCGCCAAACTCCACCTGCGACACATGATTGGCGGTAGCTCGCCACTGGCCCGCGACGAGTTGCTCTATCGCTTCGAGTTTCCGGAGCGTCCCGGCGCGCTCACGCGCTTTCTTGGGCACATGCATCCGGACTGGAATATCAGCTTGTTCCATTACCGCAATCAGGGTGCGGATTACGGGCGCATCCTGGTCGGCATCCAGGTGCCGCAGGACGAGCGTGCGCTGTTTCAGGCGTTTCTCGATACGCTCGGCTATCCGTGCCGCGACGAGAGCGAGAATCCGGCGTATCGGCTGTTACTGCGGTAGTTCGGTCGCGCACAAGTGCGCTCCTACAGTTCGATTTTTTGTAGGAGCGCACTTGTGCGCGACCGCACCTCTCAGGATTCGACAACCTCCAGCTCAAACACATGGTTGTCGTAGTCGCTGAAGTACAGCGCCGTATCCTTCCGCGCCATCTGGTAGTCCAGCGCCAGCTCATCCAGGCGTCGGGCGCAGGCCTGCTGCTCTTCCTTGCTGACGGCAAAGGCGATGTGATCACCATTGCGTGCGGAGGGACCGTTGCCGCGGATCAGGGCAAGCTCCAGACCGGCCAGCGCCACGATGACTTCCGGGTTGGCGTCGTTCGGGTCTTCCTCCCGCACGATGCGTGCGTCGTCGAACACACCGGTGAGCAGGTGGGCCGTGCGCGTGGGATGCGCGACGATCAACGCGATATGGCTCAGGGCTTTGGGCATGACGCAGGGCATCTGGTCCGTGGTGACCGGTCAGTATAGGTCGGTTTGTGACCGTGTTGAGACAGCACACCGGCACCAGGTCACGCCACTCACCGTGGTGATGCACGTTAAACTGAGGGAATGGCCCCGACATCCCGCAAGCGCCAGCGGCGCACCCTGCCTTCGTCCACCACGGCGCGACCCCGGCCGGGGGCTGCGGCGAAATCTGTTGGCGCCGCACAGCCGGAGGACAGCTCCACTCGCGCCACACGCGTGCTCGACTGGCTGTTGCAGAAGCTGCCTGCGCGCTATCGCACCAAGGCGCGCGACTATCTCGTGCTTACCCGAATGGATCGACCCATCGGCGCGCTGCTGTTGTTGTGGCCGACGTGGTGGGCGCTGTGGCTGGCAGCGAAGGATTTTCCGCCAGTGAAGTTGCTGGTGATCTTTACGCTGGGCGTGTTTTCCATGCGTGCGGCCGGTTGCGCCGTCAATGATTTCGCGGATCGCAAGCTGGACCCGCAGGTGGCCCGCACCGCCGGGCGCCCCATTGCAGCGGGCCGCGTGACGCCGCGCGAAGCGCTGATGGTATTCGCCAGCCTGCTGGTGTTTTCGTTTGTGCTGGTGCTGTTCACCAACAAGCTCACTATCTGGTTGTCGTTCGGCGGCGCCGCGCTGGCGGCGATTTACCCGTTCACCAAGCGCTATACCCAGATGCCACAAGTGGTGCTGGGCGCGGCCTTCGGCTGGTCGATCCCGATGGCGTTCGCTGCAGTGTCCAACACGGTGCCGGCCGTGGGCTGGTTGCTGTTTATCGCCAACATTCTGTGGTCGGTGATCTACGACACCCAGTACGCCATGGTGGATCGCGACGACGACATCAAGGCGGGCGCCAAGTCCACGGCCATCCTGTTTGGCGACGCGGACTTGCCGATCCTTGGCATCCTGATGGGCACCTTCCTGCTGGCCATGTTGTTTGTGGGGCAACGCAGCGCGCTCGGTTGGCCGTACTGGCTGGGGCTGCTGGCCGCCGCAGGCTTGTTCGGTTGGCAGATGTGGCGCATCCGTGAACGCAACCGCGATGCCTGCCTGTGGGCGTTCCGCAACAACAACTGGCTGGGCATGGTGCTGTGGATCGGCATCGTGCTGGCCCTGGCCGTTCGCTGAACCCATTCGCCGCCGAGCTCTGTAGGAGCGCACTTGTGCGCGACCGGGCGGCCCGGCGTCTGAGGGCGCGTTGAGGTTGCGGTCGCGCACAAGTGCGCTCCTACAGGTCCTTAGAATTCCTTTGGCCTATCCTGTCGATTCCGGCAGGCGTCGTTCGTCGTCTGCGTGAGAGCCGCCTTCAGGCGGTCCATTCACACCGTTAAGAGGAGCGACAACAATGCGAGTCATGGCCATGGTGCGTTCAACGCGCGCCTCCGAAGCCGGCGACATGCCGAGTGAGAAGCTGCTGGCTGAAATGGGCCAGTTCAATGAAGAACTGGTCAAGGCCGGCGTGATGCTGGCCGGCGAGGGCCTGCACCCCAGCGCGGGTGGCGTGCGCATTCGCTATGAGGGCGACAAACGCACGGTCATCGACGGACCCTTCACCGAAACCAAGGAACTGATCGCCGGCTTCTGGCTGCTGCAGGTCGGCTCGTTGGAAGAAGCCGTCGAGTGGCTCAAGCGCTGCCCCAACCCCTTTGAGGACGGCACGTCGGAGATCGAGATCCGCCGGGTGTTCGAGGCGGAGGATTTTGGCGAAGCATTCACATCCGAGCTGCGCGAGCAGGAAGAACAGCTTCGCGCCAAGATGGCCGAACAGCGCTAACCCACGGGAGAGACTGTGATGGTGATCCAGCCTTATCTGTTCTTCGATGGTCATTGCGAGGAAGCCCTCGCCTTCTATGGGAAGGCGGTGGGTGCGCAGGTGCAGAACCTGATCCGCTTCAAGGACTATCCTCAGCAGCCGGGCAGCCCGCCTGCTTCGGATGGCGAAAAGATCATGCACGCCTCATTCAAGGTGGGTGAGTCCCTAGTCAACGCCTCGGATGGTGATCGCCGCGGCACGCCGGATTTCCGCAGCTTCTCACTGGTGCTCAATACGAAGGACGACGCTGAGGCCAAGCGTTATTTCGAGGCACTACTGGAAGGTGGCGGCAAGGCCAGCATGCCGCTTTCGAAGACCTCGTTCGCCTCAAGCTTCGGCATGTTGGCCGACCGCTTCGGCGTGCACTGGATGGTGATGTCGCCGCCTTAAGAACCTGTTCTATGTCCACTCGCGCGCTCGGCTTCCCCCGCACCGTCATTCCCGCGAAGGCGGGAATCCAGAGTCTTGGCAGGCACATGAAGTCGCTGGATTCCCGCCTTCGCGGGAATGACGGTGAGGGAACACGAGTTGTAGCGCGGTCTCGGGCGGCCGCTGGGACTCTGCCCCTGTGGTGGGGTGAAAACTTGCGCCACTCGCTGCATGGTGCTGTGATCGTCGGCTATGGCGGCCAACGACATCCACCGCACCATCGACGCTGTATGGCGCATTGAATCGCCCCGGCTGATCGCCGGCCTTGCCCGCATCGTGCGCGACGTGGGCATGGCCGAGGAATTGGCGCAGGACGCGCTGGTGACGGCGCTGGAGCAGTGGCCGACCACCGGCGTGCCCCGCAACCCCGGTGCCTGGCTGATGACCACGGCCAAGCACCGCGCGATCGACCAGCTGCGCCGCCATGCCCTGCATCGACGCAAGGAAGACGAACTCACACGCGAGATCGAGGATCAGCTTGAACAATCCGTGGGGGATCCGGATGCCATGCTCGACAATCCGGTCGGCGACGATCTGCTCAGCCTGATATTCACGGCCTGCCATCCGGTGCTGTCCACCGAGGCGCGCGTGGCGCTCACGCTGCGTCTGCTCGGCGGCCTTACCACGACGGAGATTGCCCGCGCATTCCTGGTGCCCGAACCCACGGTGGCACAGCGCATCGTGCGAGCCAAGCGCGCGCTCAGCGATGCGAAGGTGCCGTTCGAAGTGCCACGCGGCGATGCGTTGGCCGTGCGGCTGGCGTCGGTGCTCGAGGTGGTCTATCTCGTTTTCAACGAGGGCTATGCCGCCACCTCCGGGGATGACTGGATGCGCCCTGCGCTTTGTGAGGAAGCCCTGCGCCTGGGCCGCGTGCTTGCCGGGCTCGCGCCCAACGAACCCGAGGTGCATGGCCTGGTGGCGCTAATGGAAATCCAGGCCTCACGCATGGCAGCGCGCACGGGCCCCAACGGCGAGCCGATCCTGCTGGCGGAACAGAATCGCGGACGCTGGGATCAGCTGCTGATCCGACGCGGACTGGCCGAGCTGCAGCGCGTCCAAGCGCTGGGCGGCTCGGGCGGCCCCTATGCATTGCAAGCAGCCATCGCGGCCTGTCACGCCAGCGCACGGTCGGTGGAAGACACCGACTGGTCGCGCATCGCCACGCTCTATGACACGTTAGCCCAACGCATGCCGTCACCGGTGGTGGCGCTTAACCGTGCTGTGGCTCATGCACAGGCTTTTGGCCCGGATGTGGGGCTGTCGCTGGTCGATGCGTTGCGCGATGAGCCGCTGATGCGTCAGTACCACCTGCTGCCGAGCGTGCGCGGGGAACTGCTCAGTCGACTCGGCCGTCACAGTGAAGCACGCGATGAGTTTGAGCGCGCGGCATCGCTTACGCGCAACACGCGGGAGCGGGAGCTGCTGCTGCGTCGCGCGTCGACGAGCGCCGCTGCAAGTTGATTGCGATGTAGCCGAGCGCTTTCCTCGTCATTCCCGCGAAAGCGGGAGGCGCTTTTCAACAGCCGAATGGCTGGTCATCCAGGGCCTTTAAACGCCCCAAAAGAACCAAGGCACTGGATGACCAGCCATTCGGCTGTTGAAAAGCGCCTCCCGCTTTCGCGGGAATGACGCTTGGTTCTTTTAGTCGCTTTCATTTTAGAGACAGGTTCTGAACGACTCAATCGCCTCCACAAGCAAGTTCATGACTGCAGCGCCTGGATAAACCGATTCACGCGATACGCCTCAAGACTGGGCGTTGCGCCGTACATATCCACCACGAACGCATTGCGCTCGTGCCACATCACTTCCATGTCCCACAGGCAGAACGAATAGCGGGACATGTCTTCGACCCAGCCGGAGCCATCGTTCGCCGCGACAGCGACAAACATTTCGTTGTCGTTGCCCCACCAGCCCAACACGAGATAACGCGCACTCGCACCGTCGTGGCAAATTGCGAATGCTGGCGTCTGCGCCCATGCGAGCGACCTGGCGCGTTTCATCACCTGCAGTTGCGCTGCATAGTGCGAGAATTCCACCGGCCGACCACTGGGAGAAATACCGTAGACCTTGATGCCGTCGGCATCCTTATCGGCGGGCAAGCTGTCGATGCGGCGGTACTGGAACACGAGGACTCCTTTCGTCCACGACAAGCGAGGCGGTACGGCGCAAGCCCCGCATCTTCGCATTGATTGCGCGCCGACGGGCTTACCTATTTAATGGCCCCCGCGTTAGCTCCACGGTAATACCCCGTTGTTTGACACGCCCCTGATCCGGCCGTGTCGAGTTTGTACTGATGTTCCGTGTCCTTCCACTGCACAGGAGCAAGGTATGGAGAGTTCGTATCAAACGACGACTGGCGACGCGGCCGCCAGCAACGCATCCATTCAGACGGCCGGACGGCCGCTGACGGATCGACGCCCTTCCCAGCTGTTCTTTGCTGCCACCATGATCGGACTGGGTATGCTCGGCCTGATCTATCGCGATGTCGCCATGGTGTGGCAGCAATTGCCTGGTGAGCCCGGGATCGGTCAGACACTGGCGGCGTATGTCATTGCAGTGGTCGAACTGGTTTGTGGGCTGGGTTTGCTGCTCAAGCCCACCATGAAAGCCGCTTCGATCGTGCTCGCGATATTTCTGTTGCTATGGGTGATGCTGCTGAAGCTACCCGTGCTGCTCACCACACCGGCGGTGGAACTGAGCTGGCTAGGCCTTGGCGAAATCACCGTGATGCTGGCCGGTGCGTGGGTGTTGCTTGCGGTACAGCTCGGCGACATTGACAACGGATGGCTGAGACATGTCGCGGGAGCACGTGGCATACGCCACGCCCGCGTGTTGTTTGCACTGTCGCTGCCGATGATCGGGCTGTCGCACTTCGTCTACAGCGAGCAGACAGCGGGGTTTGTGCCGGCGTGGCTACCATTCCGTCTCGGTTGGGCCTATCTCACCGGGGCGGGTAGCATCGCTGCCTGTCTGGGCGTGCTGTTTGGGGTACTGCCACGCCTCGCCGCAACGCTGGAAGCCGCGATGCTGTGGATCATCACCCTACTGGTCTGGGTGCCGCTCATCGCAGCCGCACCCACCGACCGCATGGCGTGGACGGGCTATGTCATCTCCGCCGCGATTGCCTGCGGCGCATGGGTGGTGGCCGACTCCTACCGCACCGTGCCTCACGCCGGACGGGTCGCCGCCTCATAAGCGTTGACGGCATCCATGACGCGGGCCGAGTACACCAGGGCCGCGCCCGCGTTCATGGCTACTGCTACGCCCAGTGCCTCGGCGATTTCCTCGTGACTGGCGCCGTGCTTGAGCGCTTCGGCGGTATGCACGGTGATGCAGCCGTCGCAGCGTGTGGTGACAGCCACTGCCAGTGATATCAGCTCGCGCGTCTTGGCGTTCAGATGGCCATTCTTGCTGTTGGCTTTGGTGAGCGTCTGGTAGCCGCCCACGGTATCGGGGCTCAGCTTGCTGATCTCGCCGATGCGGCCAAGAAGTTCCTTCCGATAGTCGGGCCAGTTCAACATAAGGTGTCTCCTGGAAAGGTGGATCGCCTCCGAGCGCTTTGCTCGAATCGATCTGCTCCATGCTGCGCCGCCCGATGACGGGCCGGCGTGAAGGCTGGCCCTGCGGCACCGCCCTATCCGCGTGATATCGGAGCCCGAGCCAACGCCCACACATCAATGCGCTGCACGCCCGCTCGCCGCAGCGCTTTGGCGCATTCGATCAGGGTGGCGCCGGTGGTCATCACGTCGTCCAGCAAGGCGACATGGGCGGGCAAGGCCACGCCCGGCCGAGTGGTGAAAACGCCGCGCACATTACGTCGACGCGCCAGCGCGGAGAGATCAGTCTGGGCTGCCGTCGGGCGCGTTCGTTGCAGCACGTCATGGCGTAGCGGCATGTCGAAGTGGCGCGCCAGCGGCCTGGCCAGTTCCAGCGCCTGGTTGTAGCCGCGCCGGCGCAAGCGCGCACGATGCAACGGCACCGGCACGATCCACTGCGGCAGGCCTTCCGGCGTTGGCTCACGTAGCCACAAGCTCGACAGCACGCGACCGGCCGCCAGGTCGGCTCCAAATTTGAAACGCGATTCCAGACGATCCAGCGGCCACGCATAGCGGAACGGCACCCAAGCGGCGTCCCACGGCGGTAGGCGCTTGATGCACTGGCCGCACAGCATCGCCGCCTGCGCCAACGGCAGCGCGCAGCGGACACAACAGGTGCGATTGCGGGGCAACTCGTTGGCGCAGTCGCGGCACAGATCCAGGCCGTCGTCGCCCGGTGCGCCGCATAGCAGGCAATGCAGTGGCAGAACGAAACCTTGCAGCGCGCTCAGTGCGGGTCGCCACCATGAAAGCGCATCCATGCGCCTTACTCCTGCTCAGGTCTTGGGCTTGGGTTTGAACAACGCCGCGTCCAGGATCGACCACAGATGAATGATCCAGCCCAGCCAGACGATCCACAGGATGGCGGCCAGCACGAACATCACCAGCGCAATCCAGAAGCGGCCCTGCACCAACTGACCCAGGCCGGGGATAAAGAAACTGCAGATGGCGGCAAGCACATTGCCCGTACTGCCCTGTCCTGCGCTCATGCCGACGACTCCCATGGCGTAATGGATCCGATGGTAACGGCTGCCATACGTCCGCGCATCGTAAACCATTACCATCAACGTAAAGTTGACAAGAAAGAATGCCCTGCCACACTCTCGCGCATCCCCATCCAGAGCTGTCGCCATGGCCCAACTCATCCGCCACGACTGGACGCGCGCCGAAGTCGCCGAACTGTTCGCCCTGCCGTTCAATGAGCTGCTGCACCGTGCGCACTCGATGCACCGCGAACACCACGACCCCAACGCCGTGCAGGTATCGACCCTGCTGTCGATCAAGACCGGCGGCTGCCCGGAGGATTGCGCTTACTGCCCGCAGGCCGCGCGCTATGACACCGGCGTGGAAGCCCAGAAGCTGATGAGCGTAGAGGCCGTGGTGGCCCGCGCACAGGCTGCGAAGAGTGCCGGCGCCAGCCGCTTCTGCATGGGCGCCGCCTGGCGCAGCCCGAAGGACCGTGACGTGCTGAAGGTGGCCGAGATCGTGCGCGCGGTGAAAGGCCTCGGCCTGGAAACCTGCGCCACTCTGGGCATGCTCAACGGCGAACAGGCCGCCACGCTGAAGCAGGCCGGCCTGGATTACTACAACCACAACCTGGATACGGCGCCGGAGTTCTACGGCGAAATCATCCACACCCGCCAGTACCAGGATCGCCTGGACACGCTGGAACACGTGCGCGAAGCCGGCCTGAAAACCTGCTGCGGCGGCATCGTGGGCATGGGCGAAACGCGCGACCAGCGCGCCGGCCTGCTGCAGACGCTGGCCAACCTGCCGGAGCACCCGGAGTCGGTGCCGATCAACCAGCTGGTGCAGGTGGAAGGCACGCCGCTCAACGGCACCGAGGCCATCGACCCGTTCGATTTCGTGCGCACCATTGCCGTGGCCCGCATCCTGATGCCGGCCTCGATGGTGCGCCTCTCCGCCGGCCGCCAGCAGATGGACGATGCCGTGCAGGCACTGTGCTTCTTCGCCGGCGCCAACTCGATCTTCTACGGCGAGAAGCTGCTGACCACCGGCAACCCGGACGTGGAACACGACCGCCAGTTGTTCAAGCGCCTCGACTTGCATGCGCTGGAAGTGGTGGAAGATACCGACACTGTGCATGCGGATATTCTTGAAGCGGGCACGGCTGGCTGCGGCACCGGTTGTGGTTGCAGCGCTGCTGCGTAACGGGTGGTGAAGTGCGAAAGCCTCGCATGACCGTCATTCCCGCGAACCCCGAAAAGGGGGCAAGAGCGGGAATCCAGCGCCTTCGATGCAGCAATGGCAAAGGCGCTGGATCCCCGCTCTTGCCCCCTTTTCGGGGTTCGCGGGGATGACGCGCTATTGAGAGGTTTTCGCGATTTCTATGACGCGACCTTCACTCACCGAACGACTGGCCCAGCACAGCGCCGAGCGCGCGCAAGCCGGGTTGTTGCGGCGCCTGCGGACCATCGAGTACGCCGATGGTGCGTGGGTGCAGCGCGATGGCCGTCGCCTGCTTTCCTTCTGCAGCAACGACTATCTCGGCCTCGCGCAACATCCCCAACTCATCGCGGCGCTGAAGCGTGCAGCCGATGACGACGGCGTAGGCAGCGGCTCAGCCCATCTCATCTGCGGCCATCACACCGCCCACGCGGCACTGGAAGAAGCTCTGGCGGAATGGACCGGTCGCGAGCGCGCGCTGCTGTTCTCCACCGGCTACATGGCCAACCTCGGCGTGATGCAGGCGCTGCTGCAGCGTGACGAGCTATGCGTGCAAGACAAGCTCAACCACGCCTGCCTGCTCGACGGCGCGCAACTCGCAGGCGCTGAATTGAAGCGCTACCCGCATGCGGATGTGGCCGCTGCGGCACGGCAATTCGCCAGCCGCACGGACACAGCGGCGCTGCTCGCCACCGATGGCGTGTTCAGCATGGATGGCGACATTGCACCTCTGCGCGAGCTCGCTGCGTTGTGCCAGCGCGAGAACGCCACCTTCATGGTGGATGACGCGCACGGCCTCGGCATCCTCGGCACGCAGGGCGAAGGCAGCGTCACCGCCGCCGGGCTCGGTCAGGATGATGTGCCTGTGCTGATGGCCACCCTCGGCAAGGCGCTGGGTTGCAGCGGCGCCTTTGTGGCGGGCTCTGAGGCGCTGATCGATGGCCTCGTGCAGTCCGCGCGCACCTATATCTATACGACGGCGATGCCACCCGCCTTGGCTGCCGCCACCCTGGCCGCCGTGCGGCTGGCCCAGACCGAAGGCTGGCGGCGCGACAAGCTTCAAGCGCTTATCGACCGCTTCCGCCAGGGCGCCGCACAGCTTGGCCTGCCTCTGATGCCCTCTCCCACGGCGATCCAGCCCTTGTTGCTGGGCGACGCACAAGCCGCGCTGGATGCCTCGGAAGCCTTGGAGCAGCTGGGTTTGCTGGTCACCGCCATCCGCCCGCCCACGGTGCCGCAGGGCAAGGCCAGGCTGCGTATCACGCTGTCTGCGGCGCACGAGGAAGCCGATGTGGACCGGCTGCTGGAGGCGCTGTCCCAGGCCATCCCGAGCCGCCCCGTATAATGGCGGCCTTGCCGTACCTCCCCCCGATCATGTCCATCATCAATCTTTCCGCCTACCGCTTCGTCAGCCTGGACGACCTGCCCGCGCTGCGTGAGCGCATTGTTGAGCGCTGCGAAACGCTGGCGCTCAAGGGCACCATTCTGCTGGCGCCCGAGGGCATCAACCTGTTTCTGGCCGGCCCGCAGGAACCGATTGATGACTTCATGGAGTGGCTGCGCACCGACCCGCGCTTTGCGGGCCTTGAACCTAAAGTGTCGATCTCCGACGCAGTACCGTTCGGCCGCATGCGCGTGCGTCTGAAGAAAGAGATCATCACCATGCGCATGCCGACCATTCGCCCGGAAGGTGGCCGCGCCCCCTCCGTGGCGCCGGTGACGCTGCAGCGTTGGCTGGCGCAGGGGCGTGATGACGACGGCCGCGAAGTGGTGCTGCTGGATACGCGCAACGACTACGAAACCGATGTGGGCCTGTTCGACAACGCGGTGGATTACCGCATTGCCAGTTTCACGGAGTTTCCCGCCGCTCTCGCCGCCGATCGCACGCGCTACGAAAACAAGACGGTGGTGTCGTACTGCACCGGTGGCATTCGTTGCGAGAAGGCCGCGCTGCATATGCAGGACATCGGCATCGACCATGTGTATCAGCTCGAAGGCGGCATTTTGAAGTACTTCGAAGAAACGGATGGCGCGCACTGGAACGGCGATTGTTTCGTGTTCGATGAACGCGGCGCTGTGGATAAGGGCCTTGCGCCCGCTGAACTTCTCCCTCCCCACGATGGAGAGGGAGCCAAAAGCGCATGAGTCTCCACATCGAAACGCATGGCCACGGCGAAATCCCCGTGGTGATTCTTCATGGCTGGGCCATGCATGGCGGCATGATGGAGCCGCTGTGCGAAGTACTGGCCGATCGCTGCACCCTGCATGTGGTGGATCTTCCCGGCCACGGTTATTCGCGCGAGAGCACGCTGCCGCTGGAACCATCGGCCTGTGCCAAAGAGATCGCGCGCATGACGCCCGCCGCCATCTGGGTTGGCTGGTCACTCGGCGGCCTGATTGCCATGACGGCTGCGCTGGAACATCCGCATCATGTGCGCGGGCTGGGCGTTATCGACGGCACGCCGAAATTTTTGCGCGGCGAGAACTGGCCTCACGGCAGCGATCCCAAACTGGTGCGCCAGCTCGCCACCGACCTGGAAACCGACTACCACGGCACGCTCGAGCGCTTCATCGCGCTGGAGGCGATGGGCAGTCGCGACCCCATGGCTGAGGTACGACACCTGCGCAGCCTGATCTTCCAGCGCGGCGAGCCTGACCTGCGCGTGCTGCAGGAAGGCATCCGCATTCTGGAAACCACCGATCGCCGCGCCGATCTCGCCAAACTTGCCGTGCCCAATGCATGGATCGTGGGCCATCGCGACCGCATCGTGCCGCCGCCCGCCATGGCGTGGTCGGCCGAACAGGCGCACGGCAGTTACGTTGAAATCGCCCATGCGGGCCATGCGCCGTTCTTCGGCTATGCCGGCCAGGTGGCCGATGCGCTGGCCCCCGTGCTGGACAGCTTCCGATGACCGACTCGCATTTCGACCGCCAGCAGGTGCGCCGCAACTTCGGCCGCGCGGCGGATACCTATGAGCATCACGACGCGCTGCAACGCGAAGTGCAGACGCTGCTGCTCGATCGCCTGGGCTTTTATCTGGAAACGCCCGAGCGGGTGATCGACGTGGGTGCCGGCACCGGCCGCGGCACATCACTGCTGCGCAAGCGCTACCCCAAGGCGCAGGTGGTGGCGATGGATCTCGCGCTGCCGATGTTGCGCGCAGCGAAGAAGCACATCACCTGGCTCAAACCGTTCCAGCGCGTGTGTGCGGAAGCCACCGCGCTACCACTGCCCGATCACAGTGTGGACGTACTGCATTCCAACCTGTGCTTCCAGTGGATCGACGATCTGCCCGCGCTGTTCGGCGAGTGCGTGCGCGTGCTCAAACCCGGCGGCCTGTTGGTGTTTTCCACCTTTGGGCCGGATACGTTGAAAGAGCTTCGCGCCGCCTGGGCCGAGGCCGATCAGCAGCCGCACGTCAGCCGCTTCCTGGATATGCACGACCTGGGCGACGCCATGATCAGCGCCGGCCTGCGCGACCCCGTGCTGGATGTGGACCGCTACACGCTGACCTACAGCGAGCCCCGTATGCTGCTGAAGGAGCTGCAGGGACTAGGCGCCACCAACGCCGACCGCGAACGCGAGCGCCATCTCCTTGGCAAGCGTCACTACCAGCGCATGCTGGCCGCCTACGAAACCATGCGAGTCGACGGGCGCGTTCCCGCGACCTGGGAAGTGGTCACCGCCCATGCCTGGGGTCCGCCGCCGGGCCAGTCCCGCCGCCTGGCGGGCGGTGGCGAGATGGCGAGCTTCTCCATCGACAGCCTGCGCGGTTCGCGTCGCCGTTAAGGCAACACTGATGAAGTATCGCCGGGCGCGAACCCGCGCGCGCTGTCACATTCAGTCGATGCGAAACCGCTCTTCACCCAGGCGGCTGTCAATGTAATGGTCGAGGCCACCGACGACGTTTCCGTCGTTGTGACGTTCCGTATATGAAGCCGGCGCTAGAGTACCCGCCGTGACGACAGCGACGGCTGGCTCGGTACGGTCGGGCGCCGATGTCGTTACCGGCGTCTTGGGAAATGAAAAGCCGAAGACCAACATGGTGGTATTCCTCGTGCGGTGCCCGGTAGGTGGGCAACACCGACACTAGGCCAACTGGAAGCGTGCAAAAAGCGAGACTTTTGCAATCCAGTATTGAGGTAACTTCAATATGGGCCGACCGCCACTCACCGCGCTGCAAGGCTTCGTGCTTGCCGCTCGCACCGGCAATCTCTCGCTGGCGGCCCGGCATATGCACCTCACCACCAGCGCGTTGAGTCACCAGATTCGCGGGCTGGAGGACCGTCTTGGCCAGCGCGTATTCGTGCGCGGTCCACGCGGGGTCGACCTCACACCCGAAGGTGCCCGACTGCTGGAACTGGTGGGGCCGCAGTTCGAGTCCATCGAGCGTGCATTGCACGAATTCATTGCACCGCCGTCTGACGAGCTCACCATCAGCGTCATGCCCTCGGTCGCATCAAGCTGGCTGGTGCCACGGCTATCGCGCTTCATTGCTGCGCACCCTCATCTGCAACTGAATCTGCAATCGAGCACGGCACTGGTGGACTTCTCCCGTGAGCCAGTCGATGCCGCCTTGCGCTTTGGCCCCGGTGAGTGGCCGGGAGTGCGCGCGGAGCATCTGTTCGATGACTGGCTGACGCCGATTGCCAGTCCGGATCTGATCAAACGGCTGGGGCGCCCCACACAAAAGAATCTGGCGGAGTTTCCGCTGCTGCGTGACCCCGAGAACGTGTGGGCGAAATGGTTTCGCACGTTTGGCGGCACACCGCCGAACCGATTTCTCGCGCATTTCGACGACACCGAAACGCTGCATCACGCCGCCGTCGAAGGCATGGGCATTGCGCTTGGCCGACTGACCATGGCGCGGCCGCTGGTGGAATCGGGGCTGCTGATACTGCTCAGCCGACGTCGTTTACGCGCCGACTTTGCCCACTACCTGGTGTACCCATCGCGTTCCGCCCAGCATCCCGCCCTGCTCGCCTTCCGCGCCTGGCTGATGGATGAGGCATTCCGCTATGCACAAGAGCCGCAGCGCTTGCCACGGCTATTGAGTCGCCATCGGCACCACTGACAAAGCACCGTGTGCCGGTAGCGACGTTGCGAGTTTTCCCGTCGACGGCCTGCGTTGAGCATCGTGCGCGCCGCTTACGCGACGCGCACGATCTGTTCACTGGATCAGAGGATCAGCGTGCACTTCTCGACCGAAGCGCGACCCTTGACTTCATCCACTTGGTGAAGCGCCGAGCGCGCCGCGAACATACCCATCTTGACTTCCTGCCACACGAAGTACGTCTTGCCTGCCTGCATATCCAAGGTCAGCGTCGAATCGACTTCCGTCTTGGAGACGATGGTATGCGAGCCCGGGGCAAGTTCCTTGCGCAAATAGGTCTTTGCTGCCGTATCGCCCGCTGCCTGCCCATCGATCAGCAAGGGCATCTTGATGGCGGCCCCCATGGATTCATCACGAAAGATGTACACCACCGCCTTGTCGGTCGAAGGTGTGAACTGCTTGGCCATGGCATCGTCGTTCTTGCTCGCCATGGGAACGCTCGCACAGCCGGACAGCACCAGCATGGCGATGAGCGACATCGCCGTCACGAACTTCTTGAACATGTTTTCCCCTGTTTATTCGCGTGGTCAGTTAGCGGCAATCGACAGCTGCAACGGCTTTGTGATGGGCCCGCTGCTCCCCCCTGTCGCATGCCTGTTGCCGTCGTCGATGGACGAAGGCAACGGGATACTCGCATGTCGTAGAAAAAGGCTGCAATGATCCAAACGGCCGAGACCGCGCCCCTATGTCTTGCCATCGCCTCGCAACGCCGGCAGAAGAAGCCTCAAGCCTTGTGGCGGAAGCAGCTGACGACGTGATCGTTGACCATGCCGGTAGCCTGCATGAACGCGTAGCAGATGGTGGTGCCCACGAAGCGGAAGCCCCGCTTCTTGAGCTCCTTGCTCATGCGGTCGGACAGCGGCGTGCTGGCCGGCACGTCGCCCTGACCGGTCCAGTGGTTTCGAATGGGCTTGCCGTCGACGAAGGACCACAGATAGCGATCCAGGCTGCCGAATTCCTCGATGACTTCGAGTGCAGCGATGGCGTTGTCGCGGGTGGCGTATACCTTGAGCCGATTGCGCACGATGCCTGGATCAAGCAACGCCTTTTCCAGCTCGCGATCCTTCATCGCGGCCACGCGGGCGATATCGAACTCATGAAAGACTCGCCGATAATGGTCGCGCTTGAGCAGGATGGTGCGCCACGACAGGCCTGCCTGCGCACCTTCCAGGCATAGAAATTCAAACAACGCCTGATCATCATGCAGCGGCGAGCCCCACTCGGTGTCGTGGTAGTCGTGCATGTCCGCGCTATCGCCCCAAGGGCAGCGCTGCTTCAATGCTTTGGTCGCCATCACGAAATCCTTCTCAAGCTACGGGCTTCGCGCCGCTCGGAGTACGAAAGCCGATGACTGCGCCGGCCAGCGCCGCCGCCGCGGCCAACCACAGCCAACCACAGCCAATAGGAGAACCCGATGGGGGGAAGCCAGAACAGGCTGATCGTCAGAAAGACAACTGCCATCGAGAACAACTTGCCGCGCGTTGCGCGACGTACCAGCAACCTCAAGGACGCGACCAGCAGCAGTGCCACGCCAAGAACAAGGGGAACGGCCTTAAGTAAAGCGATTTCGCCGTCTTCCATCATTTGTAGCAAGACAGGAAACCGAAACGACATTCCCAGGCACGCGGCCAGCCCCAGACCAGCCACCGGCGCACTCCATGCATTCATTCCGGCCATGCTTGTTCCTCTTGCATGCTTGTAGACAAGTCGCGACGCTATCCCACCCGGACGCGACGGACAAGGGCAGCACCGGCGCGCGCAATCACCCCCAGATTCTTTCCATGACATCGCCATCTTCATCCCGCGGCGCCGTGCTGGCGCTACTCATCACCATCCTCATCTGGGCCTACAGCTGGGTGGTGATGAAGCAAGTGCTTTCGCACGCCGGTCCGTTCGACTTCGCGGCCATCCGCTACGTACTGGGCGCGCTGGTACTGTTCGGTGCACTGATCGTGTTTCGCCAACCACTCCGCCCACCGCCGTTGCTGCCGACGCTAGCCATCGGCCTATGTCAGACCACCGCGTTCCAAGGCCTTGGCCAGTGGGCTCTGGTCAACGGCGGCGCCGGACATGTCGCCCTGCTGGCCTACACGATGCCTTTCTGGGCCGTGCTATTGGCCTGGCTGATCCTGCAGGAACAACTGACGCCCCGCCGCTGGCTGGGCCTCGGCCTCGCCGCCGTCGGCCTCACTTGCATCATCGAGCCATGGCATGGCCTGGGAAACACCGGCAGTACATTGCTCGCCATCGGCGCAGGCGCCGCGTGGGCCATGGGCACCGTGCTCAGTAAACGGGTATTCCTGCGTTACGGACCCACGCCACTCAACCTCACCGCGTGGCAGATGCTGTTCGGCGCGCTGGCACTGGTGGTGATTGCGCTATGCGTACCGCAACGCTCCATGGAATGGAGCTGGGGCTTTATCGGCGGCCTCGCCTACAGTGTGGTGATGGCATCGAGCATTGCCTGGGGGCTGTGGCTGCTCGTGCTACAGCGGCTGCCGACCGCGATAGCAAGCCTGGCGAGTCTTGGTGTGCCCATCGTCAGCGTGCTGTTGGCGTGGGTGATCCTGCATGAGCGGCCGAGCGTGATGGAAATAGTTGGGATCGTCTTCGTGCTGCTGGGGTTGGTGGCGGTAAGTGGGTTGCGGCTGCGGCGGGCATGAGTGGTGCAATGATGTTGCTCAAGCGATCAACAAAGCGTATCGCAAGATTGACCCCTCACCCCAGCCCTCTCCCCGGAGGGGAGAGGGAGAAGTGCGGTGCACTGCTCGCCCCCACGAAGTTAGCGGCGGCTTTAAGCCCTCTGCGCTATGGCGCGTTGCGGTGTAGCCGTACCGCGTGTCGGGCGATCGTGGCGATCCGGGCTTCGTTACCGTCAAGGCTTGTATCAATCACGACGCTACGACGACGTCGCTCTTGAGGCCATTTTCTTTGGGTTACTTTTGACGCGAAGCTAATCCCCGTGGGACTTTTGGGCCAGCAAAAGAAAAGTGACTCGGCCTTCGGCAGAAGGTCGAAACGCCCGCTGCGTAGGCGGCACGCTGGCGGGAACGTTAGGTCAAGAGCGAAAGTCACTGGATGACCAGCCATTCGGCTGTTGAAAAGCGCCTCCCGCTTTCGCGGGGATGACGGCAAAGATGCCGCGGCGAGGCGAGCCACCAGTTCCGACAACGGCGCACTCACCACGGCAACGCCTCAATATCCACATTCCCCCCACTAAGCACCAACCCCACCCGCTGCCCCTTGAACCTCTCCGGCCGCTTCAACACCGCCGCCAGCACCGTCGCACTCGACGTCTCCACCACAATCTTCAGCTCGTTCCAAAGCAGCTTCATTGCCGCAATGACTTCATCATCACTGACGGTGGTCACCTCAACCCGATGCATGCGTAAGGCCTCGAAGTTGGTTTCCCCGATCAAGGTCCGCAAGCCATCGCAAATCGTGTCAGGCACGAACGGCCCCACCCGCTGACCCGCCGCAAGCGAGCGCACCGCATCGTCGGCCCCCATCGGCTCCGCGCCATGCAGCACTATCTGCGGCGCGAGGCCATGCGCTGCAATAGCCGTTCCCGCACTCAACCCACCGCCGCCAATCGGCGTGATCACGGCATCCACACTGCTCACCTGTTGCAGCAACTCCAGCACCGCCGTGCCCTGCCCTGCCATCACTCGGGTGTCGGCGAATGGATGCACCAGTTCCGCTCCCGTAGCGAGACGCACCTCTTCCGCCTTGGCCTCGCGTGCAGCCTGCGTCGGTGCACAGCGATGCAGGATGGCGCCAGCCCGCTCGATCGCCTCGACCTTGGTGCGCACCGCCCCTTCCGGCACGATCACATGCGCGGGAATGCCGCGCGTGGCCGCCGCCAGCGCCAGTGCATTGCCGTGATTGCCGGACGAATGGGTGACCACGCCACGCTCGGCCTGCTCGTCATCCATCGACCACACAGCGTTGCAAGCACCACGGAACTTGAATGCGCCACCGCGCTGAAGGTTTTCACACTTGAAGTAAAGATCAGCGCCGCTCAGCGCATTGAGCACCGAGCTGCGAAGCACTGGTGTCACGATCGCGTAGGGAGCGATGCGTGCGGCAGCTTCCTGTATCTGCGCAAAGGTGGGCAAGGCAGCGGGGTTGGCAACAGGGTTCATACGCTTTCGATCTCCACACCACACTGAAAGCGCCGCTCGGCGCCAGACTCTAGTCGAATGACATCGGCGCAATCGGCGCGATTAAATGCGTCTGCCGAGCTTTCCATCGGCTCCAACGCCACCGACCGGCGAACGTCGCGGGTAACGGTGTCGGCGGTGAACGCCAGCATCACGCCGGAGGCCTGCCACATGGCGATGCCCAAGCCGCTTTCGGGATCACGCAGCCGCGTGCGCGCTCGTCCGTCTGCGTCGCAGCGAAGATCGGTGAACGCATGGTTGAGTTCGCGAGCACCGATCGGTTGCATGCGGCGGAAATCCAACTCCGGCGCGCGATCCATCGGCACCCGTGCTGCTGCACCGGGCAAGGGGATGTAATCGGCGTCGGTACGCACGACGGTCTCGGCGGGAATCTGCAACTCCCAGCCATCGATCGAACCGTCGGAGAGCCGGAAGTACGGATGCCAGCCGAAGAAGCACGGCGCTGCATCCGGGCCCACGTTACGCATCACCGCTTCCAGCGTGAGCCCGTTGGCGTCGAGCGTATAGGTCACCGCCAGGTCGATCGCGAACGGATAACCGGGGTGTACGCCCGGGCGAATCGCGTGCGTAGCGAAGGTGACGCGGGCGCCCTGCGCATCAGCGGAAAGTTCGGTGATGGCAAAATCCACGCCACGCACAAAACCGTGCCGCGCGGCGCGCGACGCGCCCTCGACACCCGGTTGCAGGTCGTTGGGTTCGCCATCGAAGAGATAACGCGCATCGGCGATGCGATTGGCGAACGGCACCATGATCGCAAAACGGGAACTGGGGCGCGTGTCGAGCTCACCCGCATCGCGATAGCCGTCGGCGATGTCGCGCACGCCATGCTTGGTCGCTACCTCGAAGCTCAGCACGGTGGCGCCGCGTCGAGCGATGCACACGCGCCGTCCCCGGCCAGGATCGCTGAGTACCACGATCTCGTGACTGCCCACGTGCCCGCGTTCCGCAAGATACTCCGCCATCGCCTTGTCCTGCCTGGAAAGGCCCGCATGTTAGCCTGAGTAATCCCCTTCTCCCCAGCCGTACCTATGAACAACCGTAACGACGCCTCCACCACGCCGATCCGGCTCAGCGACTACCGCGCCCCCGCCTGGCGCGTGTCGACGATCGAACTGGCTTTCGACCTTGGCATCGACAGCACCGAGGTAACGTCGCGCCTGGTTTTGCAGCGTGACCCCGACCAGCAGGCACCTTTGCGGCTGGATGGCGAAGGTCTGGAGTTACTGTCGATCGTGTTGGACGGGCAGCCTCTGGCTGAAGGTGCGTGGCGCTACGCCCATCAGGTACTGGAAGTGGACGGTGCCCGCGATGGCAGCGTGCTGGAGACGCGCGTGCGTGTGCAGCCAGCCGCCAATACAGCGCTGGAGGGCCTGTATCTGTCCGGCTCGCGTGAGGCGGGCTTCCTGCTCACCCAGTGCGAGGCCGAAGGCTTCCGTCACATCACTTTCTTCCCCGACCGCCCTGACGTGTTGGCCCGTTATACGGTGACACTGCGCGCTGATCGGGAGCGATTCCCGGTACTGCTGGCTGGCGGCAACCCGGACGGGCAAGGCGATCTGGGCGATGGTCGCCATTGGGCGCGTTTTGTCGATCCTCATCCCAAGCCGGGCTATCTCTTTGCGCTGGTGGCTGGGCGCCTGCAGAAGATCGAGCGCGCCTACGTCACCAGCAGCGGCCGCAAGGTGCAGCTGGTGATCTGGGCCGAGCCTGACGCCATTGGCCACTGCGGCTACGCCATGGATGCGCTGGAGCGCTCCATGCACTGGGACGAGCAGGCCTACGGTCGCGAGTACGACCTCGACGTGTTTCATGTCGTGGCCACGCACGACTTCAATATGGGCGCGATGGAGAACAAGGGTCTCAACATCTTCAACGCCAAGTATCTGCTGGCCGATCCCGATTCGAGCACCGACGACGAATACCGCGCGGTGGAAGCGGTGGTGGCACACGAGTACTTCCACAACTGGAGCGGCAACCGCGTCACCTGCCGCGACTGGTTCCAGCTTTCGCTGAAGGAGGGCCTCACCGTATTTCGCGAGCAGCAATTCTCCGCGGACATGAATTCCGCGCCGCTCAAGCGCATCGAAGACGTCGCGCTGCTGCGTCGCGCGCAGTTCCCGGAGGATGCCGGCCCGCTGGCGCATCCTGTCCGGCCCGCGCAGTACAGCGAGATCAACAATTTCTACACCGCCACCGTGTACGAGAAGGGTTCCGAGCTGGTGCGCATGGTTGCCGGTCGACTGGGGCGTGAGGGCTTCCGCCGCGGCATGGATCTGTACTTCTCGCGCAACGACGGTCGCGCCGCCACATTGGAAGATTTCCTCGGCGCACTCGGCGAAGCCAACCAGATCGACCTGATGCCTTACCTGGCGTGGTACGCCCAGGCCGGCACGCCGCGCATCATTGCGCGTGGTCATTACGATGCTGCGCATCGCTCGTACACGCTCACGCTCTCGCAGCACACGCCAGCCACGCCGAACCAACCACACAAGCAGCCGCTGCCCATTCCGGTGAAGCTGGCGCTGTTTGATCGAAGTGGGCACATGCTGCCGCTGCATCTGGCCGGCGACCGTGCAAGCGAGTCCGGCGGTAGCGAGCGTGTGGTGGTGCTGGATCGTGCGGAACAGTCTTTCGTGTTCCAACAGGTTCCTGCGGCGCCGGTGCCGTCGCTTTTGCGCGGCTTTTCTGCACCCGTCATTCTCGAGTGCGATTACGCGCCGGACCAACTGGCGCTGCTGCTACGCCACGACGTCGATGGCTTCAATCGCTGGGAAGCCGGTCAGCAACTGGCAGCACGCGCTTTCGACAATCTCCGCGATGGCACGGGCACTGATTCGCTTGACGCATGGTGCGAAGCCCTGGCGGCACTTTTCGGTGATAGCACACTGGACGACGCGCTGCTTGCCGACCTGCTGACGCCGCCAAGTGAGATTGAGCTGGCCGAGCGCGAGCGCGTGGTCGACCCGTCCCACGTACACGCGCTGCGCCAGCAGCTGCAGGAGCAACTGGCGCTACGCATCGGTCGCGAAACGCTGCAGCAGCGCTATGACGCGTTGCTGGCGCATACAAATCTGCATCTGGACGCCGTCAGCCAGGCCCGTCGTCGGCTCAAGCGCCGCGTGCTTGAGTTGATTGCGCGCATCGACCCATGGGCGGCCCATACGCTGGCCACGCTGCAGTACGACAACGCACCCAGCATGACGGATCGACTGGCGGCGCTCTCTGTGCTGGTACGCGGCAACGCACCCCAGGCACGCGCGGCCTTGCTGCATTTCCGCGAGCGCTATGCGGATAACCCACTGGCGATGGACAAGTGGTTCGCCGTGCAGACACAGCTTCCCGGTGATGACGTGGTTGAGAGGGTGCGTGCGCTGGAAAGCGATGCAGCCTTTACGCTCAAGAATCCCAACCGCGTGAATGCGCTGTTCGGCAGCTGGGCGCGCGGCAACCCGGACGGCTTCCACCGCCCCGACGGCAGCGGCTACGCGTTGCTGGCACAGCGACTTCAGCAACTTGATGCGATCAACCCGCAGGTCGCTGCGCGACTGGCTACCGCATTCAATGGCTGGCAACGTCTTGAACCGGGCCGCCATGGCGCGGCGCGTGCGGCCATCGATGCACTGGCGGCCAAGCCTGGCCTGTCGCGGAACCTCACGGAGATCGTGCAGAGCATGCAGCACGGATAAGGCGGCACTCTTGATGTATCGCCTTAGCGCCTGCGAAACGCCCAAAGAAATCGCCCGAGTGCTTCCCGCCGATGACGGGGCACCCGGGCGTAAGAGGGTGTTACTCGAGACATGCAGGCGGACGAGCCTGCCCTGATCCGCGCGAACGTTTGGACGTCTAAAGGTTCACGCCGCCAGTTGCGAAACTAGACGACCAGACGCTCCAGCTCGTCACGAAGACGGCTCAAGCGCGACAGCAGGCGGGGACGAAGCGCCTGGCGCTCGTTCTCGCTACGCTCGTCCAGATGTTCCATGGCCATTTCGACACGGCCAAGTTCGATCAGTAGATCGTGGTGCTGATAAACCGGCTGAAGATCGACGCTGAGTTCCATGACTTGAGTCCCCTAGAACGGCAGTCCTTGACTGGCTAGTTCGAGGAAGCAATGGCCGTGCCATCAACGTGATGTCCATCACGTTTACTTTTTGGCGTAGATCACGGAATGACGCTGCGCGTCAGCAGGTGCCGTGAGTTGGCACAAAACGGCGTTTTAGTCACTTCACGTTCACGGTGAAGGGGTAAATATCCAACCTCAGACGGGCGGCAAAGCGCCGCTGCTGGTAACCCGATTTTCGGTTTCTGGCGCCCGGCAACACGGTCATCCTGGATTCCCCCTGTTCCTGAGACCGCCGGGCGCCAGATCTTATATAGGCCCGTAAGCGCTGACTTTTTGCGCCAGGCCCGAAAAAAACGACGGCGCCCCAAGGGGCGCCGTCTTGCTTCCTCTCCCAGCACGCAACCGAACCCCTGTCGTTCGATCTCAGCGCGCGTTGTCGCGCGGCTTCTGCCTGAGGAAAGTGCACGGATTGCGAAGCAGGAAGCGTGCCAGCGGCCGGAGGCCCTGGCTGGCGTTACCATAAGCGACCAGAAGGGTCCAAACCTGCGCTTTCGGGGCAGCTGTAGAGCCTGCTCAACATCTATTCGTGGTCTGCGCCGGGAGCTGTTTGCCTGCCAGACCAGGAAGAACGAGGGAGTGTATGTCGATACACGACCGAGTGATGACGCAGGATGGCGGGCAAACAGACCCGGCCCGGAGAGTTGGTTACCTGTGGCCGCCAGGGAGTAGCGCGCGGCTCGACATGACCACCAGTCAGGCGCCACACCACGCGCTACTCCCTGGCGGCCACAGGTGACCAACGCAGACTACGAATAGATATCGAGCAGGCTCTTATGTTTCATCCCATCCATTACGACGTCATCGTGGTCGGCGGCGGCCACGCCGGTACCGAAGCTGCGCTTGCCTCGGCGCGCACGGGCGCGCGCACTCTGCTGCTGAGCCACAACATCGAGACGATCGGCCAGATGAGCTGCAACCCGGCCATCGGCGGCATCGGCAAGGGTCACCTGGTCAAGGAGATCGATGCCCTTGGCGGTGCGATGGCACATGCGGCTGACCTCGCCGGTATCCAGTGGCGCACGCTGAACGCCTCCAAGGGCCCCGCGGTGCGCGCCACGCGCTGCCAGGCCGATCGCGCCCTGTACAAGGCAGCGATTCGCCGCATGGTAGAAACCCAGCCTGGTCTGGAGCTGTTCCAGCAAGCGGTGGACGATCTGGTCCTTGAGGGTGGTCGCGTTACCGGCGTGGTGACGCAGATGGGTCTGGCTTTCCGTGCCCGGGCCGTGGTGCTGACCGCCGGCACGTTCCTGGCGGGCAAGATCCACATTGGGCCGGCACAGTACGCCGGAGGCCGCGCCGGCGACCCGCCCGCCAGCACGCTTGCACAAAAGCTGCGCGAACTGCCCGTGGCCGCTGACAGACTGAAGACAGGTACACCGCCGCGCATCGACATGCGCAGCATCGATTTCAGCGGACTGGAGGAACAGCCAGGCGACAACCCTTCGCCGGTATTCTCCTATCTCGGTTCGCGCGATGAGCACCCGCGCCAGGTGAGCTGCTGGATCACGCATACCAGCGAGCACACCCATGAGCTGATTCGCGGCTCTCTCGATCGCTCGCCGTTGTACAGCGGCCAGATCGAAGGCATCGGACCGCGTTACTGCCCCTCGATCGAGGACAAGGTGGTTCGCTTCGCCGAGAAGAACTCGCATCAGATCTTCATCGAGCCCGAAGGCCTGGATACGTTCGAGATCTATCCGAACGGCATCTCCACCTCGCTGCCTTACGACGTGCAGCTGGCGCTGGTGCACTCCATCAAAGGTTTCGAGAACGCGCACATCACGCGGCCCGGTTATGCGATCGAGTACGACTACTTCGATCCGCGCGGCCTGCATCCGTGGCTGGAAACCAAGACCCTTCCGGGCCTTTATTTCGCCGGCCAGATCAATGGCACCACCGGCTATGAGGAAGCAGGCGCACAGGGCCTGATCGCCGGCCTGAACGCAGCACTCGCGGTGAAGGGTGAGGCGCCGTGGTATCCGCGTCGCGACGAAGGCTATATCGGCGTGCTGATCGATGACCTCACCAGCAATGGCACGATCGAGCCGTATCGCATGTTCACCTCGCGTGCGGAATATCGCCTGCATCTGCGCGAGGACAATGCCGATCTGCGCCTCACCGAAAGCGGCCACAAGCTTGGCGTGGTGCCGCAGGCGCGCTACGACGCGCTACGTGCCAAGCGCGACGCGGTGGAGCGCGAAATCCAGCGCCTGGGTTCCCTCTGGGCGACACCCGCCAACGCACTGGGCGCACATATAGCGACGCTGCTCGGCATCACACTGAGCCGCGAGACCAACGCGCTCGATTTGCTGCGTCGCCCGGAACTGGATTACGCCAAACTCACCACGGTGGACGGCATCGGACCCGCCGTGAACAACGTCGACGTTGCCGCGCAGGTGGAAGTGCAGACCAAGTACGCGGGCTATCTGGAGCGCCAGCGCGAAGAGATCGAGCGCCAGCGTCGTCATGAGCAGACGACCATTCCCGATGGCTTTGACTACGACAAAGTGCGCGGCCTCTCAGCTGAAGTGTTGCTCAAGCTCAAGCGTGTACTACCCGAAACCATCGGGCAGGCGGCACGTATCAGCGGCGTGACGCCCGCAGCCATATCGCTGCTGCTGGTGCACCTGAAACGTCGCGACGCAGCCTGAAATCCGCCATCTGCACGCACAAGATGACGTGTCTGCATGGCATCATGCGGATCTGAAAGATCATTCGGAGCACATCATGGAAGTTTGGATCGGGCGGGATGGCGAACGACACGGCCCCTACAATGAGGTGGACGTGCGCCAGTGGCTCCGCTCCGGACAGGTGAGCCCCGACGACCTCGGCTGGTACGAAGGCATGGCCGACTGGCAGCCACTGTCGAGCCTGTACCCCGAGGATGTTCAGCGCGAAAGTGCATCCGACGCGGGCATTCCGCCGCTACCGCAATCGTCGGCCCCGACGGCTTCGTCATTTACCGATGCCGGGACCACGGCAACGATGTTTGACTACGCGTCCTTCTGGCAGCGTTTTGGCGCGTGGGTCATCGACCTCATGGTGTTGATGGTGCCGTCGATGATCGCGTTCTACGCCATGGACGGCTTCACGGCGTACACGCACATGTTGACGCAGCTGCAGGCCAATCCGGACATGAGCACGGCGATTCGCGATTATGCGGAAGCGACGCAAGGCGCCAATATCGCCACATTCGTGATCGGCTTTCTCTACTACACGCTGTTTGAAAGTTCGAAGTGGCAGGCCACACCGGGCAAGCTCGCGCTGCGTCTGCGCGTTACCGACATCGATGGCAATGGGTTGACGGTAGGTCGTGCGGCGCTTCGCAATGCGGTGCGCCTCACCAATGTCATGACGGGCCTCATTCCGTTTGTCTGCTACATCGCGGTGACCTGGACGGAGCGCAAGCAAGGGCTCCACGACCTCCTCGCGCACTCGCTGGTGCTCAATGGCCGCGCGAACGACATGCCTGCTCGTGCACCTGATGCAGGATCAAGCGACGGTTCTTTCAACGCGTGATTGACCACAACAACGAGGGCGCGCAGCGTTGCCGCTGCGCGCCCTCGTTGCGTTTGTATCGTGTGACGTTCCATGATTTCCCCGTGGATCAGTCCCTCATAGATGAATAGCAGCTAGATGAGCGCACTTTTGCGGTGCTCGTGAAACGGCGTAGGCATCCCCCTACGATGAGACCGTCTCGGCATGGGTGATCGGCGAGAGTTACATCCATGCGACGCGATGTTCACAACACGCTTGCATTCACGCATCCGTTAGATAGAGACGACGACACGCAGTCTTGCTGATGACAAATGGACGTCGATCCATCTGTAGCAAGTGCACTATGCATGCGAGCATGGCGGCGCAAAGCGCTGCAAATACACGTTATGACCTATGGCGGATGTGCACACCGCGGGACGGGCGCATGCTGTGCCGCAACAGGGGGCCGCGAAACAGGTTCGATCATGGCCCAGAACCCTCCAGAATGCGGCTGGATTTATCAATGCGACGATATTGTCGTGGAGCCGCGTGCACATCGCCTCATGCGTGCAGGCACAGAGCTATCCGTTGAGCCCAAGGCCTACGCTGTGCTGGTGGTGCTGTTGCAGCAGGCCGGCGAGGTGGTTGGCAAAGACGCATTGCTCGATGCTGCCTGGGGCCATCGGCATGTCACGCCCGGCGTGCTCACCCGTGCGATCTCGCGACTTCGCCACGCGCTGGGCGACTGTGCGGGGCATCCTCGCTATATCGCGACCGTGCACAGCCTCGGTTATCGCTTTATCGGCGACGTGCGTCGCACGCCGGTGGCGACGCCTGCCGATAGCGATATCACCGTGCCCCTCGATGAGACCAACGCACCCTCCACGCGAGATGCACCGGCAGCGCAGCCCAGATTGACCACCAAAGGCTGGCTTGCCGCTGCCATCACCCTGGTATTGATTGTTGCCATGCTCGCCGCGGTGAGCGTGCGGTATCCGCCGCGCGACCACCTCGGCACCCCACGCATGTTGCCGCGGCCTGCGCTGGTGATGATGCCGTTTGCGCGCACGCCCTATGAGCACCCCTGGCGTGCGCACCACTGGCCACGCAGCCACCGTATCGCCACCGAGTATCCGGGCGACCGCGACGATGTGCCCGCCCAGTTGCGCGCCGTCGGCTTCCTGGTGCTTCGTCCTGAACAGGCTCCAGCCGCGCGTCAGTAAGCCAGGGGATCAACTTGCTATGATCGACGGTCTGGCGGGCCAGAGTGCCCGCTGTCTTGTCGAACGCTCAGGAATCGCTTTAGCCCCATGCTCAGCATCGAACAACGTATTGCCCAGGACATCGCCGCCAAGCCGGATCAGGTTCACGCCGCGGTGGATTTGCTTGACGGTGGCGCCACCGTTCCGTTCATCGCTCGCTATCGCAAGGAGGCCACGGGTGGTCTCGACGACACGCAGCTGCGCCTGCTGGAAGAGCGACTGCGCTACTTGCGCGAACTGGAAGAGCGCCGCAGCGCGATCCTGGCGAGCATCGAAGAACAGGGCAAGATGACGGATGCGCTCAAGGGCGACATCCTCACCGCCGACACCAAGGCGCGCCTGGAAGATCTGTACCTGCCGTACAAGCCCAAGCGCCGCACCAAGGCGCAGATCGCACGCGAAGCGGGCCTCGAGCCGCTGGCTACGAGTCTGCGCGAAGATCCCACACTGTCGCCAGAAGCATCCGCTGAACCTTTCATCGATGCCGAGAAGGGTGTGCCCGACGTTCGCGCCGCACTCGATGGCGCCCGTGCGATCTTGATGGAAAGCATTGCCGAAGACGCCGGCCTGCTCGGCGGGCTGCGCGATTGGCTATGGGAAAAGGGCCAGATTCGCGCCAAAGTGGTCGCAGGCAAAGAGAACGAAGGCGCGAAGTTCCGCGACTACTTCGATCACATGGAGCCGATCGGCAAGATCCCTTCGCACCGTCTGCTCGCACTGATGCGCGCGCGCAACGAGGGCGTGATTGAACTCGAACTCTCGCCTGCCCTCGACATGGAGCAAGGCCACGTGGAAGGCGAAGGCCGCGTGGCCGCGCATGCCGGCATCATCGATCGGGGCCGCGCTGCCGATGCATGGCTGCGCGAAACCGTGCGTCTGACCTGGCGCGTGAAGCTGCATCTGCACCTCACGCTGGATCTGTTCGGCCGCGTGCGCGAAGGTGCGGAAGACGAGGCCATCCGCGTGTTCGGCGACAACCTCAAGGACCTCATGCTCGCCGCGCCCGCTGGCGCGAAGTCGGTGATGGGTCTGGATCCCGGTATTCGTACCGGCGTGAAGGTGGCGGTGGTCGACGCCACCGGCAAGCTGCTCGCTACCGACACCATTTATCCGCATGAGCCACGCCGACAGTGGAACGAATCGCTGGCCGCCCTGGCGCGTCTGTGCCAGAAGCACGATGTGGACCTGATCGCGATTGGCAACGGCACGGCCTCGCGCGAAACCGACAAGCTGGCTGGCGAACTCATCAAGGGTTTGGCCAAGACGCATCCGGAGCACAAGCTCTCCAAGATCGTCGTGAGCGAAGCCGGCGCGTCGGTGTATTCGGCATCGGAAATGGCGGCCAAGGAGTTCCCGGATCTGGACGTGAGCCTGCGTGGCGCGGTGTCGATTGCACGCCGCCTGCAGGATCCGCTGGCCGAGCTGGTAAAGATTGAACCCAAGGCGATTGGCGTGGGCCAGTACCAGCACGACGTGAACCAGGTGAAGCTGGCGCGTGCGCTGGACGCGAAGGTCGAGGACTGCGTGAATGCCGTGGGCGTGGACGTGAATACCGCATCCGCTGCGCTGCTGACGCGCGTGGCGGGCCTCTCCGCCAGCGTGGCAGAAAACGTGGTGAAGCATCGCGACGCCAACGGCCCGTTCGCCAACCGCAAAGCACTCCTGAAAGTGCCGCGCCTGGGTGATAAAGCGTTCGAGCAGTGCGCAGGCTTCCTGCGTGTGCCCAACGGCGACAACCCGCTCGATACGAGTGCGGTGCATCCGGAAGCGTATCCGGTGGTGGAACGCATCATGGCCCAGTGCGGCCGCGAGGTGCGCTCCATCATCGGCGACACCAGCTTCCTGCGTGGCCTCAAGGCCGAGCAGTTCACTGATGAGAAGTTCGGCGTGCCGACCGTGCGCGACATCCTCAAGGAACTGGAGAAGCCGGGCCGCGACCCTCGTCCGGAGTTCGTGGCACCGAGTTTTGCGGAAGGCGTGGAGGATCTGAAGGATCTGCGCCCCGGCATGGTGCTGGAAGGTCGCGTGACCAACGTCGCCGCGTTTGGCGCCTTCGTCGACATCGGCGTGCATCAGGACGGCCTCGTGCACGTCTCCTCGCTCTCGCACACCTTCGTGAAAGATCCGCGCGACGCGGTGAAGGCAGGCGACATCGTCAAGGTGAAGGTGATGGAGGTCGACCTGCCCCGCCAGCGCATCGGCCTGTCGATGCGCCTGGACGACGAACCGGGCCAGCAAGCCCGTGGCGCTCGTCCGGCCGGCGGCAATGATGCCCGCAGCGGCCAGCGCGACGGACGTGGCCCACGCCCGGGTGGCGGTGCTCCGAAGCCGTCAGCGCCAGCGCCCTCCAATAGCGCCTTCGCGGACGCCTTCTCCAAGGCACAGAAGCGCTAAATCCCGCCCATTGTAGGAGCGCACTTGTGCGCGACCGGCCACCATTGCCGTATGGGTGAGTCCGATCGCGAACAAGTGCGCTCCTACAGTTATGTGAAGCCTGCCATGTAGGCTTTTTCGCGGTGCGCCGCAGCATGCGCTTACGTATGGCCTTGCATTAACGTAACGTCGGAATAACAAAGACCATCCCGGTCCAGGAGCGTTACCGACATGCCCCGTACTCGCCTTATCGCTGGCGCGATTACCGCCGCCCTGATCTTCAGCTCGTCCGCCATGGCGTCGAGCTCCCCGTTCAGCAACGTCATCTCGTTCGGCGACAGCCTGAGCGATGCCGGTAACATCTCCCTGGCCACCAACCCGGCCATCCAGCCGCCGCTGCAGTTCACCACCAACCCGGGCTCGGTGACGGTGCAGAACGTGGCCGCCCATTACGGTTTCAGCCTGGGCCCGTCACTGGCCAACGGTAACGACTACGCCTGGGGTGGCGCTGGCGTGCTCAACAACTCGCCAGGCACCCCATCGGCCGTTCCCACCATCTCCACCCAGGTGAACTACTACCTGGCGACGAGCAAGGTGGACAGCAAAGCGCTCTACACCATCTGGGGCGGCGCCAACGACATCTTCAACGCGGCCACCTCGGTCGGCGCTGCCGCTGTGGCGCAGCAGCTGATTCAGCAGAATGTGGCGCAGCAGGTTCAGCTGTTGGCGAGCCAGGGCGCCTCGCAGGCTCAGATCGCCGCAGCCCTGCCGACGATCACCGCGCAGGTGACCAACGCCGTGGTGGCGCAGGTGACCGCAGGCGCGGGCGTGTCCTCGCTGATGTCGCCGGCTCAGGCCCAGACAGCCATCGCTACCGCCGCCCAGCAGGAAGTGAAGCTGATCGGCCAGCTGCAGGCCGCGGGCGCCAAGAACATCGTGGTGTTCAACCTGCCGAACATCGGCCTGACGCCCGATGGCGTCGCGCAGGGCCCGACCGCTGCCGCAGCGCTCACCGGCCTCAGCCAGGTCTTCAACGGCACGCTCAACGCCGGCATTTACGGGCTGGGCAAGGGCATCATTCCGGTTGACACCTATAGCCTGCTCAACGAGGCGATTGCCAACCCGGCAGCATTTGGCTTCACCAACGTCTCCACGCCGGCTTGCGGCGTGGGCTCCAGCTCGGTGCAGTGCGGCCCGCAGGGTTCCGGCCTGCCGTACACCTGGGCGCCGGGCACCAACCAGACCTACCTGTTCGCCGACGGCGTGCATCCGACCACCGGCGCTGACGTGATGCTCGGCCAGTACGTGGTGTCCATTCTCAGCGCTCCGGGTTACGCCTCGCTGCTGGCAGAGGCGCCGCTGGCGTCGATCGCGGCGCAGAACCGCGCGATCCGCAACCAGATGATGGCCGATGGCCAGGGCACCGACACCCGCGTGTTTGCCAACGTCGACTACGGCGATCAGCGTTTTGATAGCAGCAGCACCTCGCCGCGCACCAAGAGCAACAACGTCAACCTGACCTTCGGTGCCGACGTGCGCTTCAACGACAACTTCACCGGCGGCGTGGCCATGAACATCGGCCAGCACAATGCCGATTACTCGGGCGGCGGCGGCTACAAGCTGCAGGACGTCTCCGGCCTGGGCTACCTGTTCTACCACCAGGGTGGCGGCTACATCGGCAGCTACGTCGACTTCGGCCAGGACAACTTCTCCGACATCCAGCGCACCATCCAGCTCGGCGCCCTGCGCCGCACGGAAACAGCCAAGGCAGACGGCAACCACGTCGGCGGCGGCCTCACCGGCGGCTGGTGGTTCGACGTGTCCAGCCTGCGCACGGGTCCGTTCGCCACGGTGGAATGGCAGACGGTGAAGGTGAACGGCTTCAACGAGGCCAGCAGCGATAGCACGGCCATGTGGTTTGGCAGCCAGCAGCGCGACTCGCAGCTCTCCATGATCGGCTGGCGCCTGGAAGGCTCGTACCAGGCAGGCAGCACCATGCTGCAGCCGTACGCTGAGCTCGCCTGGAACCACGACAGCAAGGCCAACCAATCCCGCGAAGTCACCGCCGGCCTCAACGGCATGCCGGGCAGCTTCAGCCTGGTCGGTTTCGTGCCGGACAAGAGCTGGGGCACAGTGGATGTGGGCCTGAGCGCCAAGTTCACGCCGGTGCTCACCGGCTGGCTCGGCTACAGCGGCCGCTTCAGCGACAGCAGCCAGAGCTACAACAGCATCAACCTGGGTGTGAAGTACGCCTTCTAAGGCGTACTGTCATCCCCACTCAAAAGCCGTCCGCGTAAGCGGGCGGCTTTTTTGTTTCCACCGGAGCGCGGATTCCGCTGCCCAGCCATGTAGTGCCAGCCAATAAAAAAGCCGCCCGCTTACGCGGGCGGCTTTTTTGTATCAGGGATGAAACAGGGGGCTTACTTGCCCTTGCCGCCCGTCGCCAGATTGAGAATGGACTGGGCCTGCTTCTGCAAGCTGGCTGCATCGTCGTCGCTCAGCGGCGAGGTCTTGCCGCCAGCTTCGACGGTCTTGAGCACCAGCGAACCGTCCTGCGCCCAGGCAGCGCGCTGGGTCGAGCTCGGCTTACCTTCGCGGCTGGACTTCTTCTGCTGCACGACCACCCACGGCTTGCCGTCCTTGAAGGCGTAATCGGTGCTGGTGAAGCCCTTGTCCCCGAAGTCGACGTCTTCGCGGATGAACTTCACTTCACCGGCCTGGCGGAACACCTGCCAGCCACGCGACACCTTGTCTTCCAGCTTGGTGCCGGTGGTGATCTTCATGCCACCAATCTGCTTCTGAACGGCCGTAAAGGCGGCCAATTCCTTTTCGCCCTGGGTCTGCTCGGCGGCAAGCTGGATGCTCACCTGCGTCGGTGCGCCCTTGGTCAGCACCATGGTCTGCAGCGGCGGGTTGTAGTGACGGTCACCGTCGATCAGCGTGGCCTTGATCACGTACATGTCATTCGGGTTCACGTCGGCCGCGTTGAACGGCAGCTCGAACGAGAGCGGGAAGGTGTTGGCGGGTTCAACCGTCTTGGTGGCCAGCGGCGCCGCGTCTTCTGCGGTCTGGTCAACCAGCGCCAGCTCGAGTTTGGCCGACGGGGACACCTGGGTGGCATCACGCAAGGTCACCTGGCCGGTGATCTGGTTGGCCTTGGCCGGCGCCTGAGCGGCGTTGCCGCCCTGTGCACCGTCCTGGGACGACTGGGAAGAATTGCCACAACCGGCAAGAGCCAGAGCAGCGATCGGCATCAGCGACCAAACAAGACGGCGCATGGAAAAACCTCTATCTAAATGTCAGGGCTTAGCGCGAGAACCAACAGGCGCCCAACACGCCTCGACTCTACACGGGGGAAGCTATCACCATAGCCCAAAAGGCAGGGCTTGTAAAAGCCTGAACCATGCGCTGGCGTACGCCCCGGTTCGTGGTTGGCCGGCTTGAACGGCCGGCATATAGAAAGGGCGGCCCGTTGCCGGGCCGCCCCTTGGTGCAGGCGCTTCGATGTTGCTTAGAAGCGCTGCGAGTACTTCAGGTAGTAGAAGCGACCGATGTCGAAGCCACCGTAATACACGAACGAGCTGACCGGCTTCGTGTACATGGTGGGACCCACCTTGTCGAACACGTTGTTCGCACCGAACGAGATGGTGCCCTTCCACGGCAACGACCAGCGGATCTGCACATCGTTGAACGTGGTGCTGGCGACATGGTTCATCGGGTACTTGCCGTTGAACGGATCGATGTGGTTCGGCTCGTTACACTCGTACGAGCACTTCTCGCTCAGGCCGGAGTAGTAACGCATCGTCCAGGTAACGCCCCAAATACCCTTGCTCCAGTCCAGCGTGAGGTTGGAACGGGTGCGGAAGGTAGCGCCTGCGCTGTTGGCGATACCGACATACGGATGCACCTTGGTGGACGGATTGTCGTCAGCCTTGATGTCGAGGTAATCGACATACGTGGTGTTCCAACGCGCCACGAACTGACCGATCGAAGCCAGCGAGAAGCGGTAGTTCACGCCGAAGTCATAACCAGCGGTCTTTTCCCAACCCTTGTTGGTCGTACCGTAATACATGTTGGTGATGACGCCGGTCGCCGGATTACGCGTGAAGTTCGCGCAACGCGAGGCGATGCCGCCGCCGTAGCAGTCATCCAGGATGTTCTGCACGGTGTCCGTGGCGATCAGGTTCTTGATGTCGATCTTGTACCAGTCCAGCGAAACGTCGAAACCTTCGACGAAGTGCGGGCTATAGACGATGCCCAGCGTGCGGGTGGTTGCAGTTTCCGGCGTGAGGTTCGGGTTCGAGCCATCGGTGAACTGATAGTTCGACTGGCACGGATAGGTCTTGCAAGGCACGAGGCCCTGACCGAGCTGCTTGAAGTTGGCCGCCACCGCGGGCTGACCGCCGAAGCCGCTGGTACAACGAGCGGCCACGGCCGGGTTGCCATTGGCGGTGCCCTTTCCGGCATCGCACGGATCGGTGTAGGACTCGAAGCTGCCGCTGGCGCCGCCGTACAAGTCGGCGATGGTCGGTGCGCGGAAGCCCTCCGCCCAGCTGCCACGCACCAGCATGTCATCGATCGGCTTCCACTTGAAGCCGAACTTGCTGTTGGTGGTGCTACCGAAGTTGCTGTAATCGGAGTAGCGCGTAGCCAGGTTGATCGACAGCTCGCGAGCCATGGTCATGTCGCGCAACAGCGGCGCGTCAAGTTCCAGGTAGGCTTCGTTCACGCGGTACTTGCCCGACGTGGTGGTCTTGGCCAGACCTGAGCTCAGGCCCGACTGGTTGAACGCATCCGGCACAAAGCGGCCGGACTCTTCGCGATGCTCCACGCCTGCTGCCACGCCCAGATCACCAGCCGGCAACGTGAAGACCGTGCCTGCGATATTGGCCGTGTAATCGATCGTCGTGGTCTTGCCGGTGTCATGGAACTCGGGGAACAGGAAGTTCTGCAGGTCCGAACCGGCGAGCGAGCCGGCGCCAGCCTGGCCGTAGGGCAGCAGCGGGTTCCACGGCACGCAGCCTGCGATCGCCTTGCCGTTGGTGCCGCAATGCACCTGGCCATCCGAACCCATGAAAGACGGACCCAGCGCAGCTTCCGAATTGATCAGGTTGAAGTCACCGTGACCGATCTTCAGCATGTTGTTGCGGTTGGTCATCGCGCCCACGTCCCAGTTGAACGTGCGACCGGCGGCTTCGAAGTAACCTTCGAAGCCCGCGGTCCAGCGATAAGTTTCCAACTGGCTATCGGTGGTACGCGGCACTTCCCAGCCACGACGGGCGAAGTTGAGGTCCTTGCCCAGCGGGTTGAAGTAGCTCTGGCCCGACAGCGGGGTGCCGAACGAGGCGGACTGGTAGGGATAACCTGCGATCTGCTGCGTGGTGCTGCGCTTGTTGTAGAGGACGTCGGTCTTGAACGCGATGTTATCGTTCAGGTTGTACTTGCCTGCCACAAACAGCGACGTGCGCTCGCTACCCGTCTGCACCAACATCTGCTCGTTCGAGTTGGCGTACTCATCCACGGTCTGGACGTGGTAGTTCGCAATATTGCGCGGATCGGCGCCCGGGTTCAGCGTGCAGTTGGGGAGCACGCCCTTCGAGTTCGCAGGGCCGCACGGCGCACCGATGATCGCACCGTACTGGCTCACCGGACTCCAGCCGTTGACCGGCTCAGGATGCCTCGGGCCCGCAGGATACTTGCTGAAATCGCGATCCTTGGCGTTGACCGGATCTTCCTTCACGTACTGGGCACTCATCATGAGCGACCCGCGATCGTTGGCCGTGCCCATGGTGAAGTCATAGATCTGCTTCTTGCCGTCGCCCTGATCGAATTCACCAACGTAAGCGTTGGCTTCGGCGCCGGTGTAATTGCTGCGGGTGATCACGTTCACCACGCCGGCAATGGCGTCCGAACCGTAAATCGACGAACCGCCGTCCTTCAGCACTTCGATGCGTTCAATGGCCGACACCGGGATCTGGTTCAGATCCTGCAGACCGGTCGTGTTGGCGCCCAGGCGCTTGCCGTTGACCAGGATCAGCGTACGGTTGGGACCGATGTTGCGCAGGTCCACGTAGTAGCCACCAACGTCTTCACCCGACGACAGCGCGCTAGCGCGGCTGATCGGCGGCGAACCCACTTCGGTGAGGTTCTGCATGATGTCGGCAACCGAGGTGAAACCCTGGTTTTCGATCTGCTTGCGGTCGATCGTCACCACCGGCTGTGCGGTTTCGACGTCTACACGCGGAATGCGCGAACCGGTGACGGTGACAGCCTCGAGCTTCTTGGCATCGCTCTGGCTCGGGGCGTCTTCGGCGAACGCCGGCGCCACCGCAGCCAAAGCACTCAGCGACAGTGCGAAGCGCACGGCCACCGTAAGTTTGTTATCTACGTTCTTACGGAACTGCATATTTTCTCCCCAGTTAAAGACCCCAGCCCTTCCTGGGGTCAAAAGTCGCCTTGCGTCGCAAGTTCCAAGTTCCAGCGGCCTTGCACCTCCGGAACTTGCTGTCTGCCAGCTGAACAAGGCAGCGCATTTGTGATTACCAATCAACGACAATTGCGTTGTTGGTCTCGGTAGAAGTTGCTCCTCCAGCTAACCTCTACCAAGAACTTACGAACCTATAGGAAGGATCTTACGAGTGTCAACGTTTTTGTAACGATTGGCTCACGTGAAATCAGCAAACCTGGGTTCATGCTTTCTACAACTTGTCGCCATCCGCCAGGAAAATGCGATGAACATGCAAAAAATTTCGACAAACGAGCCCGCGAGCACCTTCGCTGATCGCATCAAAGTGCTGATCCAGCGCGTGGGCAGCGTCACGGAGATCGCGCGTATGTGCGGTTTCTCCGAGGGCGTGGTGCGAAGCTGGCGAGATGGCAACACCGACCCGTCCCGCGCACGCTGCGTCACGCTGGCCAGGACGTTGGGGATTTCCCTGGTGTGGCTGGTGGCCGGTGAGGGCAGCATCCAGGCGGATGTGATTGCCTCAGGCGAAGAACTGCCCAATGCCGAGGCCAGCGCCAACCGCCATCGCTCCAAGCTCCGCACGGCGGCCGATACGCTGCATGCCAGCGGCATGGCCATGGATCCGCACCGCCTGAACACGGCGCTGCGCATCCTCCAGTCGGAGCTGGATCTGGCCGAAAGCCGGCTCACCCTGGCCGACAACGCCGACATGCTGGCGGACTTGTACGAAATTCTTGGCCCGGGCGGCACCGATGTGGACGCCACGGCCATGGTCTCGTTCAACCAGCGCCTTCACGAGCGAGTCAAGCGCGGCCGTCAGGTCATCGCCTAAAAAACAAAAACGGCAGCCGCAAGGCTGCCGTTTTGCATTGGGCCGTGCGGCGCCTGTGGGTTACAGACGGGCGATATCGGCAATGGCGCTGAATTGCGCCTTGAGCTGGCCCAGCAGGGCCAGTCGGTTGGCGCGCACGGCAGGATCTTCTGCGTTAACCAGCACGCTGTCGAAGAACGCATCCACCGGTGCCTGCAGCAGTGCCAGGCGTGTGAGCACGGCGGCGTAGTCGCCGGCCTGTAGCGGCGCGGCCGTATCGGCGCGCGCGGCATCCAGGGCGGTGGCCAATGCGCGCTCTGCGTCCGCTTCGAAGTGGGCGGGATCGACCGAGGTGCCCATAGCCGGGGCGCCAGCCTCTTCCGCCTGCTTGCGCAGGATATTGGCCACACGTTTGTTGGCGGCGGCGAGACTCAGGGCTTCGGGACGGCGGCCGAACTCGCCGACGGCACGCAGGCGGCGATCGAAATCCACCAGGCTGGTCGGTGCCACGGCCAGCACGGCCTCGAACTGCTCGCTGGTGAAGCCCTGCTCCGCGTAGTAGCCACGCAGACGCTCGAACACGAAATCGACCAGTTCATCCTGCAGGGTGGCTCGGCGCTTGCCGGCGTCGAGCGCGGGTGCCTTGCCGTCCTTGCCCGGCTTGAGGCCAGCGGCGAGTGCGGCTTCGGGCAGCAGTTCCAATGCTTCGACGAAGCTGCCACGCAAGTCCAACTCGAGCCCGCCTTCCACGAGCGTACGCGCAAGGCCGAGTGCGGCGCGGCGCAGCGCGAATGGATCTTTGTTGCCGCTGGGCTTCATGCCGACGGCGAAGATTCCGGCCAGTGTGTCGAAGCGATCCGCCACGGCAAGCACCTGGCCGACCTTGCCAGCCGCGATGGCGTCACCGGCGAAACGCGGCTGGTAATAACTGTCGAGTGCGTTGGCCACATCCGCCGCTTCGCGATGATGCGCGGCATAGTAGCGGCCCATCACGCCCTGCAACTCGGGAAATTCGCCAACCATGCGGGTAAGCAGATCGCATTTGCTGAGCGCAGCGGCGCGGGTGGCTGCGCCAGCATCGACGCCCACGCGGCCGGCGATGACGCGCGACAGCTCAGCCACACGCACGCTCTTGTCCCACAGGCTACCCAGCGACTGCTGGTAGGTGACGTTCTTCAGCTGGTCCTGATAGCTGGCCAAGGGCGTCTTCAGATCTTCGTCCCAGAAGAACTTGGCGTCAGCGAAGCGCGGGCGGATCACACGCTCGTAGCCCTTGCGGATCTCGCCGGGCTGCTTGCTTTCGATATTGGCGATGCCAATGAAGTGCTCGGTGAGCTTGCCGTTGGCATCGAACACCGGCACGAACTTCTGGTTGGTCTCCATGGTGGTGACCAAGGCTTCCGGCGGCACCGCGAGGAACTCGCGATCGAACTTGCAGGCAACCGCCACCGGCCATTCGGTGAGGTTGGCGATTTCGTTGAGCAGCGCGTCATCCAGCTGCGGTACACCGCCGGTTTCCTTCGCTGCACGCTCGATTTCGTCGCGGATCTTCTGGCGACGCTCCTCCGGATCGGCCAGCACCTTGGCCGCGTGCATGGCATCGAGCCAGCTGTCGGCATCAGCCACATGCACGGGTTGCGTGTGCATAAAACGATGACCACGCGATTTGCGGCCGCTGCTCAGACCCAGCACGGAACCGTCGACAATGTCTGCGCCGTGCAGCATCACCAGCCAGTGTGCCGGGCGCACGAAGGTGTAATCGTGATCACCCCAGCGCATGGGCTTGGGGATGGGCAGACCCTTCAGTGCTTCATCGACAATCTCCGGCAGCAATGCCGCCACCGGCTGGCCCGGCTTCACCGCACGGAATACGAACCACGAACCCTTGTCGGTTTCGAGCTTCTCAAGCTGCTCCACGGTCACGCCGCACGACTGCGCAAAGCCTTGCAGCGCCTTGCTGGGCTGACCATTGGCATCGATTGAAGCGTTCACGGCAGGGCCGCGGCGCTCAAGATTCTGTTCTGGCTGTTTGACCGCCACGGATGGGATATGGACGGCCAAACGACGCGGCGAGGCAAACAGTTTCGCTTCGTCCAGGCTCGCCTCGACACCACGCTTGGCCAGCCCGTCGCAGATGCCGCGCAGGAAAGCAGCGGCCAGTTCATCCAGCGCCTTGGGCGGCAGCTCTTCCGTGCCAAGTTCGATCAACAGCGGCTTGGTGGCGGCGCTCATGCGACCTGCTCCTTCACGTTCTTCTTGAGGCCCGGAAAACCGAGCTTTTCACGCTGTGCGACATAGACCTCGGCAACCGCGCGGGCCAACGTGCGTACGCGCAGGATGTAACGCTGGCGCTCGGTCACGCTGATGGCTCGCCGCGCATCGAGCAGGTTGAAGGTGTGACTGGCCTTCATCACCTGTTCGTAGGCAGGCAGCGGCAGGTTCGCGGCAATCAGCTTGTTGGCCTCGCCTTCGCACACGTCAAACCAGCGCAGCAATTCCGGCACGTTGGCGTGCTCGAAGTTGTAGGTGCTTTGCTCGACTTCGTTCTGGTGGAACACATCGCCGTAGGTGACTTTGCCGTGCGGGCCGTCGGTCCACACCAGGTCGTAGACGTTGTCCACGTTTTGCAGATACATGGCCAGGCGCTCGAGACCGTAGGTGATCTCACCGGTCACGGGACGGCATTCCAGACCACCGGCCTGTTGGAAGTAGGTGAACTGCGTCACTTCCATGCCGTTCAGCCACACTTCCCAGCCCAAGCCCCATGCGCCGAGCGTGGGCGATTCCCAGTTGTCCTCGACAAAACGCAGGTCATGCACCAGCGGATCGAGACCCAGCTCCTTCAATGACCCGATGTACAGGTCCAGGATGTTGTCCGGGTTGGGCTTCATCACCACCTGATACTGGTAGTAATGCTGCAGGCGATTGGGGTTTTGGCCGTAGCGGCCATCGGTGGGACGGCGCGAAGGCTGCACATAGGCCGCCGACCACGGCTCGGGACCGAGCGAACGCAGGAAGGTGGCGGGGTGGAAGGTGCCGGCGCCAACCTCGGTATCGAGGGGCTGCAGCAAGACACAACCCTGTGCCGCCCAATAGCGGTTGAGGGTCTGGATCACATCCTGGAAGGTGCGCGCGGACATGGCTTCCCGTGGGCTTCGATAAAGCGCGTTAGTATAGCCGGGACCGCCTTCACCGCTGGATTTTCCGGTGAGGCAACAGGGGAGGTATCGACGCATGGCCGCTTCACCGCAACCGGTTTCCCTGCTTGGCCGCCGCGCCCGGCTCGCTCTGGATGAGCTGCTCGCTGCCCTGGTAGTGGATGGCTATCTGCTGGCCGACGATGCCAAGCAGGTGCGGATGGGTAACCTAAGTGGCCGCAGCACAGTCGAGCTGCACCCGCTGGTGCTGGTGGTCAACGCCAAACTGCCTAATCAGCGCGATCCGGGTCGCCCGCTGAACATGGAGGTTCTGACGGAATGGCTGGCGGGCCACGCCAAGCTGCCGTACCTCAAGATCGACCCGATGAAGATCAACGTGGCCGCCGTGACCCAGGTGGTCAGCCGCGCCTACGCGGAGCGCCATCGCATCCTGCCGGTGGCGGTGGCGCCGGGTGAAATTACCTTCGCCACCTGCGAACCATTCGACAACGCGTGGGCCGCCGATCTTTCGCACATGTTGCGCCGGGACGTGCATCGGGTGGTGTCCAATCCGCTGGACATCAATCGCTATCTGTTGGAGTTCTACGGCGTCCAGCGTTCGATCCAGCTCGCCCAGGATGCCAAGGGGGCCGGCTACAACGCTGCCGGCATGCTCAACTTCGAGCAGTTGGTGGAGTTGGGCAAGAGTGGCGAGGTGGGTGCCGACGACCGGCACGTCGTGCATATCGTCGATTGGCTGCTTCAGTACGCCTTTGAACAACGCGCCTCGGATATCCACCTTGAGCCTCGGCGTGAAGCAGGCCTGATGCGTTTCCGCATCGACGGTGTGATGCATAAGGTGTTTGAGCTGCCACCGCCGGTGATGACCGCGGTCACCGCGCGCATCAAGATTCTTTCGCGCATGGATGTGGCCGAGAAGCGCCGCCCGCAGGATGGCCGCATCAAAACCCGCTCATCCTCCCGGCGCGAGGTGGAGCTGCGTATTTCCACCATGCCGACCGCCTTCGGCGAGAAGGTGGTGATGCGTATTTTTGATCCGGACATCGTTGCCAAGGATTTTGGGCAACTGGGCTTTTCGGCGGAAGAAGATGCTGCGTGGCGCTCCATGGTGGAGCGGCCGCACGGCATCGTGCTGGTGACTGGCCCCACCGGCTCAGGTAAGACCACCACGCTCTACTCCACGCTCAAGCACCTCGCCACGCCGGAATTGAATGTGTGCACGGTGGAAGATCCCATCGAAATGGTGAGCCCTGAGTTCAATCAGATGCAGGTGCAGCCTTCGATCGATCTGGACTTTGCCGCCGGCGTGCGCACGCTGCTGCGTCAGGACCCGGACATCATCATGGTGGGCGAGATCCGCGATCTGGAAACCGCGCAGATGGCGGTACAGGCGTCGCTTACCGGTCATCTGGTGTTGTCGACTCTGCACACCAACGATGCCCCCAGCGCCGTCACCCGCCTGCTTGATCTTGGCGTGCCGCATTATCTGATCCAGTCCACGCTCACTGGCGTCGTGGCGCAGCGCCTGGTGCGCACGCTATGCCCGCACTGCAAGCAGGCGACGACACAGGATCCGCATGAGTGGACCTCGCTCACGCACGGTTGGTCAGTGCCCCTGCCCGACAAGGTTTACCAGCCGATCGGTTGCCTGGAATGCCGCAACACCGGCTTCCAAGGGCGCACCGGCGTTTACGAAATGATGCAGCTGACGTCGCGCCTGCGCAGCCTGATTTCATCGCAGCTGGATCTTGGCCATTTCGGCCAGGCTGCGCTGGCTGAGGGTATGCACCCGCTACGAATCTCTGCCGCGACACAGGTTGCTCGCGGGCTTACCACCGTCCAGGAAGTACTCACCGTGCTGCCGCCGATAGAACACGGTTCAGCCTGAGTGCGCATGATCTGCTGTTTACCCCAACCAACCCGCCTTACCGCATGAAACCCGTCCTGATTATTCGCACCGGTCGCGCCCCAGCCCCCATTCGCGCACGTCACGGGGATTTCCCTCACTGGTTCCGACTGGGTGCGCAGCTTTCGCCGGATCGGGTACGCGTGGTCGATGTGGAAGCAGGTGAAACGCTGCCCGCGCCGAACGATGTGGCGGGTGCACTGATTACCGGCTCTGCCGCCATGGTCACCGAGCGCGCAGCATGGAGTGAACGCACTGCTGGCTGGATTCGCGACGCGATGGATGTGGAGCTTCCGATGTTTGGCGTGTGTTACGGCCATCAGCTGATGTCGCATGCGTTGGGTGGCCGCGTTGATTACCTGCCGGGTGGGCGTGAGATCGGTACGGTCACGCTCAGCACTCTCGACGCAGCCAAGAGCGATCCACTGGTCAGCAGCCTGCCTGCAGAGTTCCGCGCCCACGCCACGCATGAACAGAGCGTGCTCGAGCTGCCCAAGGGCACCACCGTGCTGGCGAGTTCGACGCGCGATCCGCATCATCTGGTGCGTTATGGCGCCAATGCGATGAGCGCCCAGTTCCACCCAGAGTTCAATGCTGACGTGATGCGTGCTTACATCGATCGCAAGCACCACGACATGCAGCGGGAGGGGTTCGACCCTCATCACACGTTCCGCCAGGTGGCACCGACGCCGTTGGCGCGACGTCTGTTCCGCCAGTTCTCCCGCCGTCACGGGCTCGCCGCGCGCTGACGCTCCCGTCATCTCGGAAGCCTAGAATCGTGCCGTAGGCGCGATCTGTCGATGCGCGCCGTCAATGCAGGGACGGGCTCCATGGGACAGCAGCAACCGCACGTACATCGGGCATCGGTCGTGGCGATGCGTCTGGTCGATATCGCCGACTCCGTCGACCTCGCTGCCGTGGAGTCCTTGTGGGCGCAGCATGCAAAGACGTCGGCGGCCCGAGGCCGCTTGCTCACGGCCTCGCCAAAGGCCATGGCCTTTGGCGTACCACCCGTGCAGCTCACGCTGGGGCCCCTACTCATCGATATCGGAGGCCAGTCTGTGCAAGCCTCCGTGATAGCGCGACTTTACGATTTTGGCGTCGCCGCTTTTTCAGTGCGCGTACCGGCCGACGATCTTTCATGGCGCGACTTCAGTGCGCGCGTCAACGCTGTGGATACGTCACTCGGTATCGCGTCCAGCACCACGGTCTGGACTCAGCTGATCAAGGAGATCACGGAGGTTTTGCGCCCCGCACTGCTCCGGCCCAGCGCGGCGCCGCTGCATGAGGATTACTTGCTGGGATTGGTGCATGCGCTTGAGGGCGTCACCAGCACAGCCGCGCTGCATGACGAGCTCGATCTGGTACCGATGCTCGCGGGCGAGTCCCGCCCACTATCGGAGCAGGCCAAGCAAGAGCTGCTGCGACAGCGCTTCTCCTATTACACCGATGATCTGGCGGTGCTCACCTGGGATCGCGCATTCATCTATGAGCCTCGCAACGAGTCCGATGTCGTCGACATCCTGGAGGTCGCCAATGCGCAGCTATTGGAACTGCGCTATTACGACGAGCTATTGGATGGCGAGCTGCCACGCATGTACGACTTGGTGGAGGCGACACATCACGTCGCCAATCCACTAGCGGCACGCCGCTATGCCGATCTCGCAAGGCATTTGTATACGCTGGTGGCGGAGGTCACGGAGGTCACCGAGAAGGTCGACAATGCGCTGCAGGTCACCGAAGACGTTTACCTCGCGCGCGTCTACGCCGCGGCGCTGGAGCTATTTCGCGTATCGCACGTCAGCAAGGCGGTGGATCGCAAGTTGGCGATCATCCGTGACAGTTACGCCGCTCTTTATGAAGAGGCCTCAGGAAAGCGCGGCGAACTGCTGGAGCTCGCGATCATCGTGCTGATCGTGTTGGAGATTGTGATCGCCGTGGTTCGGCACGTGTAAATCGCCGATCAGCGTCCCCGCGGCGGCATGGGAAAGGGCGTGATCTTCTGGCCGTCGCTGGCATCACGAATCACCAAAGCACCCTTGCTCTCGACTTCTTCAATGCGCACGACCGACTGCATCGGCAGGTGCAGAACGCGTGTGTCCTTAAACTCGTCGCGCAATTTTTCTTCCGTGGGATCGACCAACAGACCCTCACCGACCGGCTCGAACACCAGGTCACCGACTTCGGTGAAGCCCCACAGGCTGCTTGATGCCACGTGCCGTGCATAGAGCTCGTAACACTTGCCCAGGTGCAGGAAGGTGACCTTGTAAAGTTTCTTGGTACGCATGCGCGTATTTTAGCCCCGCAAGCGCCGCCCAATCGCATCTCGCGAAAACAGGGCGAATACGACGCCAAACAGGAAACCGGCGATGTGCGTCCACCACACCACAGCGCCATAGCTCGGTCCCACATAGCTGAAAAGCAGCTGCAGCAGCACCCAAATGCCGATCAACAGGAAGGCCGGCACCCGCACGAATTCCAGGTAGAGCCCGAGCGGCAACACCAGGCCAAGTCGAGCACGCGGAAACAAGGCGATATACGTGCCGAGCACAGCTGAAACGGCACCACTGCACCCGATGATGGGTGAGCGCACGCCAGCCAATGAAAGCGCACCCACCAGGTTGGCAACCATCCCACCCAGCACGAACAGAAGCAGGAAGCGGAACGAACCCAGGGCGCGTTCGGCAGGGATGCCGAAGATCACCAGGTACAGGAGGTTGCCCAGGAGATGCAGCCAGGCAAGGTGAATGAATAGCGCTGTGAAAAGGCGCAGCAACGCCGGGTCATGCAGCTGAGGCAGTAATGGCGCGTTGGGGTCGAAGATATTGGCAGGCACCGTGCCCCATTCGAGCCACATCGAGACGCGTTGCGGGGCGGGTATCAAGGCCAATCCCACGAAACTGATCACGCACACGACCACCAACAGCACGGTGGCCCACTGCACCTGGCGGCGACGGCGGACTTCGACATGGACAAACATGAGATAGGCACTCCGTACGCTGCCGGGCCAACAGGCCTCGCATCATAGGCGATAAGCCTTTTCGCACACGACTTCGGCGCGTACAAGCCTGTGCTCTGGTTCGCATATGCGGATGCGCAAATTTTCTCACGCGCAAAGACAAACGCCTTCCCGGATGGGAAGGCGTTTGAGGGATAAAGCCCCTGGCGGTGACCTAC
>NZ_JBVQCI010000006.1:0-247770 GCF_055702865.1 Dyella sp. PARNA 12/25
GCCCACCTATCGCCCAACGACTGATGACGGCGAGGCGTATGCCGTCGTCGGAGCGGTACAGGCGCTTGTCTGCGTAGCTGGCGCCGCGCGTTGAGGATCGCTCGCAGGGCCCGTATGGCAGGAGACGCGAACGTGGACGCTACCGCCCAGCGACGCGAATTACGCCGGCAACTGGCTGAACAGCGCCGCGCGCTCAAGCCACCGCAGCGCATCGCTGCCGCACAGGGTCTGCGACGCAGCCTTGAGCAGTTGCCCGAATACCTTACCGATGCACGCGTGGCCGGTTATTGGGCGTGTGACGGCGAGTTGCCGCTCAATCTTGTCATTCCACCACTGGCCACGCGTGGCCAGCAGTTTCTGCTACCGGTGATCGGCCCCAAGCATCACCTGCGATTCGCGCCATGGCAGGCCGGTGAAGAGGTGCAGCCCAATCGCTACGGCATCCCCGAACCGGCGGCGCCAAGTGAGCTGCTGGAACCGTTCCAGCTCGATCTGGTGTTGGTACCGTTGCTGGCATTCGACCGCCAGGGCAACCGGCTGGGTACCGGGGGCGGGTATTACGATCGCGCCTTTGCGTTCCTCAATGAACAGGTGCGCCCCACCGAGCCGCTACTGGTTGGCATTGCCTATGCGTTCCAGGAGCTGGAGCAGGTCGACGAGGAGCCGTGGGACGTACCGCTGGATTTCATCGCGACCGACCGCGAACTGATCGATTGCCACGCCACCGGCGAGGATGGAGAAGCCCACGCATGAGCAAAGCTACCCAGTATTGGCTGATGAAGTCCGAACCGGATGCGTTCTCCATCGACGATCTCAAGCGCAAGGGCCAGGAAGCCTGGGACGGCGTGCGCAACTATCAGGCGCGCAACTTCATGCGCGACGGCATGCGGGTGGGCGACAAGGTGTTCTTCTATCACTCCAACTGCGACGAGCCCGGCATCGTCGGCATTGCGGAGGTGGCGACGGACGCCTACCCCGACCCCAGCCAGTTCGACCCCAAGAGCAAGTACTTCGATGCCGCCAGCTCGCGCGACAACCCGCGCTGGATCCTGGTGGACGTGAAGTTCATTAAGAAGCTCAAGCGCACCATCTCGCTGAAGGCGCTACAGGCCGAGGCCGCGCTTGGCGAGATGGCACTGGTGCGCAAGGGCAACCGATTGTCCGTGATGCCCATAGGCGCCGAGGAATGGCGCCACATCCTGACGATGGAATAACGCTTACCCCTCTTACTGGAACACACCCATGAGCAACGCCAACGAGAAACGCCTGGCCGGCGAAGCCGCCATCCGCTATGTCGAGGACGGCGCGATCGTCGGCGTCGGCACGGGATCCACGGTGGCCTACTTCATCGACGCGCTGGCCGATCTGAAGGATCGTATCCAGGGTGCGGTGTCGAGTTCGGAGCAGTCCACCGCTCACCTCAAGCGCCTTGGCATCCCGGTGCTTGACCTCAACGCTACCGGCTCGCTCTCGCTCTATGTGGACGGCGCTGACGAATGCGACTCGCACAAGCGCCTGATCAAGGGCGGCGGCGCGGCACTGACGCGCGAAAAGATCGTGGCCGAAGCCAGCGCCAAGTTCGTGTGCATCATCGATTCGAGCAAGCAGGTGAACCTGCTGGGCAAGTTCCCGCTGCCGATCGAAGTGATCCCGATGGCACGCAGCCTGATTGGCCGCGAAATCGTCAAGCGCGGGGGTAACCCGGTGTGGCGCGATGGCGTGGTCACCGATAACGGCAACTGGATCATCGACGTGCATGGCTGGCAGATCGCCGACCCTGTGGGGCTGGAGAATGATCTCAACCAGCTCCCCGGCATCGTCACCGTTGGCCTGTTCGCGCGCCGCCCGGCGGACGTGGTGCTGATGGGCGACAAGGTGATGTAAGGCCATTAAGCACCCTCTGCTCAACCGGCAGAGGGCGCTGAGCTAGACGCCTGCAGGTGGAACGTCACCCGGGGCAAGCGACTCGTAGGCGACGCCGAGCGTAATGCGCGGACGGTCGGGCCCTTTGTGCAGCAACCGCACTTGGTCGATCAGCGCCTTGTCGGCAATGGTCATGCGATCCAGCATGCGCAGATGCTGGATCCAACTCTCGATCAGCAGCACTTCCCGCCAAAGCTCGCTATCGCGAAGATCGCGAAACAACCCCCAGTATCGACCACCATTGCGCAAGCGCAGATGTCGCAGTGACTCGGCCAAGGCGACAAATTCCGCCGTATGTTCCGGCGAAATCATGTACTCGATCGCCATCACCACATCGCCGTGATCCTGGTTGAATGCCACCTGTGGCGGTGCGGCCCTGTTGCGCTTCACCAGCCTCATCTCGCCGGCGTCCATCTGCGGAAACTGCGAGTGATAGGCGAAGAAAGCCCCCGCCACCATCACGATGGACGCGGTAAAGATGGCCCCGGACACGCTCATCGTCGCGGCGAGATGACCCCACAGGAACGAACCGATCGCCAGGCCCGCATAGAGCGACGTCTGATACAGCGCCAACGCGCGCCCTTTGACCCAGTCAGGCACCAGCAACTGCACGTTGGCGTTGTACTCGGTGAGCGCTGCGATCCAGCATGCGCCCGCGACCAGCAACGCGGGAAGTACGATGACTAGCGATCGGCCATAAGCCAGCAGCGCCAACATCGCCGCCATAGTGAATGCCGCGGCACTGATCAACCGACTTGAACCCATCCATCGGCGCATCACCGGAACCGCAACGCTACCGAGAATCGCGCCAATACCAATGGTGCCGAGCATATAGCCGTACAGCACGGCACTCCCGCCAGGCCAGTCACGCGCGACCAAGGGCAGCAATGCCCAGATCACGCTCGCGGTGAACCCGAACAAGAACGAGCGCCACATGGCCAGACGCGTCACCGTCGAATTCCAGGTGAAACGGACGGCGGCGACCATGCCTTGGCGAATGCTCTCCGGTGGCAACTGCCGTTCCGGCATGTCGTGTTGCCAATGCCATAAGGCCACGATCAAGCCGACGTAGCTGAGAGTGTTCAGCAGAAACACCCAGCTCGGCGCCAGCACGCTGAGCATGAGTCCACCCAACGCCGGCCCGATGGCACGCGCCGCATTGAAGTTCACGCCATTGAGGAGCACGGCCGAACTCACCATCTGGCGAGGCACCTGCTCACCCACCGCTGCTTGCCAGGCAGGTACGGTGATGGCGCTACCCAAGGAGATCCACAACACCGCAAGGAGCAGCCAGGTCGGGTCGAGATACCCCAGAAAGGCCAGCACGGTGAGAAAAATGGCGCCTGCCATCTCCACCAGCTGCCCCACCAGCATGATCTTCCGTTTGTCGTAGTTGTCCGCCAGCACGCCGGTCGCTATCGAAAGCAGCACCAACGGCACCGTCGAAGCCACCTGCACCATGGCCACCATGATGGGTCCGGCGTTTGCAGCGGTGATCACCCACGCCACCGCCACGGATTGCGCCCAGGTACCCAGATTACCCAGGAGGTTGGCGGCCCAGATCTGCCGGAACACCGGTACGGTCAGCGGCGTGAGCACACCGCACTCTCGATCCCCGGCTGGCTTGGGAGCAGCGTCGACCTCGGGCGTGGTGGACTGGAGCATCAGCGGCCCACGGGCTAGCCGGCCGCACCGGCATGGGAAGCCAAGGGTCGATGTTCACCTGTCCTTGGGTTGTGAATATCGCCAGCCCAAACGTTGGCCGAGCGGCCATCCTTCGATTGCCGGGAGAACGCGGTTTCTTGCGCCAGCGGCCCGCTTGTTCTGCTGTCTGCCCACCGCTAGGCTCCGTTGCGGGGGCCAGGAGCGGTGAATGGAACGTATCGCTTGCCCGTCTGCACCCAGCCAACCCGGCTGCAGACGGCATCATCGGCACGAACGCGTGATTTATGCGCCGCCATTGCGCAGGGACGTTATCGTCACCACGCCTCGTTTCAACTGCCCCAGATCGCGCGCACATCAGCACAGGCTCCACGCGCTTATTCGTACGCCCGCCCATCAGGCTGGCACCTGTAAACAGTGACTCCAGAAAGGAAGGGGACTCGGCATGACCAACGGCGAGAAGATATGGATTGCGGAGAATGGGCAGAAGAGCGGCCCATTCCTCGAAGAGGACGTGCGTCGATGGATCACTGAAGGGCGCTTTGGGCCCACGACGCTGGCATGGCGCAAAGGCATGCCGGAATGGGTTTCGTTGTCTTCCCTGTTCCCCGAAAAGGCCGCCACACCGCCACCGCCTCCGGCACCACCGAAAGCACCGGCAAGCGCGCCGGCTGTCTTCACCGCTGAGGATCGTCCGAGTTCGACCTACAATTATGACGAGCGGGCGCCTGCGCCATCGCCAGCACATTCAGAGTACGAGCCACACGACGACGATGCGTCGGATACGCTCAGCCGTCGCGATCTGCCTGCGCCACCCTCTCTGCATTGGGGCCTGGTGTTTTTGTTCAGCATCCTCACCTTCGGCATCTTCGCCATCATCTGGCCATTCATCCAGTCCAACTGGGTGCGCAAGATCGACGGCAACAGCAAGGCGACCATGATGCTTGGAGGTGGCCTGGCCTGCCTCTTCGTCGGAGAAATGCTTTCGGTGGGCAGCAAGGGATCCGCTCTTGGCGGCCTGCTCATACTGGCCTATGTCGTACTCTGGATTGTTGCGTATTTCTCGATGGCCGACTCGATCAAGCGCGCCCTCGCCGAGTACAGCCTGCCGGTTGAGATCGGCGGCATCACGCTGTTCCTCTTCAACACGCTTTACCTGCAAGGCCAGCTCAGCTGGATTGCTCGCTGGAAGAACACGGGATCGAGCAACCCGAAGGCGTCGAAGGGGGTGTTTTACATTCTCCTGATCTTCCCCTTGGTACTCGGGATACTGGCTGCGATCGCTATTCCGGCTTATCAGAGTTATGTGATCAAGGCGCATGCCGCCGCGGCACAGCGCGGGGAGTAAGAGTTCGGTCGGCGAACTTTGTAGCCTGGAGAGAAAGAGCCCGCCTTGATGGCGGGCTTTTTTGTTGGTGGTGATGATTGAGTGGTTGTGTGCAACCAGGGCGACTGATGCGCGACTTACGTTGGGCGTGTCGCACTGAGTCGCGAAAGACGCGAGCTGGGCATGCTCGTGGGCAAAAGCAGGATACGGGGAGTGGCGAGCTCGTTCCCAGCCTTTGCCGAAGAACAAAAAACCGCTTGTTAGGGCGGGCCTTCTCAATGTGCAGGACTGGGATTGTTCGCCCCATCCATGGGGCTCACCCCTCCGCGCTGGGCGCTACGGGGCCAGCACTTCGTGCTGTCCAGATTCGTTCCAGACGAATTTGTCGAACGAGGTTCGCCGCCCCCCCCAACTAAAACCCACGTGTTAGGTCGGGCCTTCTCCGCATGCAGGACTGGGATTGTTCGCCCCATCCATAGGGCTCACCCCTCCGCGCTGCGCGCTACGGGGCCAGCGCTATGCGCTGTCCAAATTTGCTCCAGGCAAATTTGTCGAACGGGGCTCGAGTCCTCTACCTCCCAATCAAAAACAAAAAGCCCGCCGTAAAGGCGGGCTTTTTGTTTTTGGCTGGGAGACTAGGATTCGAACCTAGATAAACGGAGTCAGAGTCCGTTGTCCTACCGTTAGACGATCTCCCAAAACCCTGCTGAGCGGTGCGCTCTGACTTGTTGCACCGGCCAGTCGAAGCGTGATTAGCGCTTCGAGAACTGGGTAGCGCGGCGGGCCTTGTGCAGACCGACCTTCTTGCGCTCGACTTCGCGGGCGTCGCGAGTCACGAAGCCAGCCTTACGGAGCTGGGACTTCAGGGTTTCGTCGTATTCGATCAGCGCACGGGCGATGCCGAGACGGATCGCGCCGGCCTGGCCGGTGATGCCGCCGCCAGCGACAGTGACGTTTACGTCGAACTTGTCGGTCGCTTCGATCAGCTCAAGCGGCTGACGAACGATCATGCGCGACGTCTCACGACCGAAGAACTGGTCGAGGGTCTTGCCGTTGACGGTGATCGCGCCGGTGCCCTTGCGCAGGAACACGCGAGCAGCGGAGGTCTTGCGGCGGCCGGTGCCGTAGTTCTGCTGGATAGCCATGATGGTTCCTTAGATTTCCAGCGCCTGCGGCTGCTGTGCGGTATGCGGGTGCTCGGCACCGCCGTACACCTTGAGCTTGCGGTACATCGCGCGGCCGAGCGGGTTCTTCGGCAGCATGCCCTTGACGGCGATTTCGATGACGCGCTCCGGATGCGTAGCCAGCAGGTCCTTCAGACTCGTGGTCTTCAGGTTGCCGACGTAGCCGGTGAAGCGGTGGTACATCTTGTCGTCCAGCTTGGCACCCGTGACGGCCACCTTCTCGGCGTTGACCACGACGATGTAATCGCCGGTGTCGACGTGCGGGGTGAATTCCGGCTTGTGCTTGCCGCGCAGACGGCGGGCGATCTCGGTCGAGAGACGACCAAGCGTCTTGTCCGTGGCGTCAATCACGAACCAATCGCGCTTGACGCTTTCCGGCTTGGCGCTGAACGTTTTCATTTCAGAATACCTAGTCTGCCGCCCTAAAGGCGGTTCACGTAATCGGTGGAACAAAGGCGCGAGATGATAACGGAGTTTTCATCAATCGCGCAAGCCCACCGACCGGTGGGATGCGAGCTGGCAATGATAGCATGATGAGCATGGCGCTTGAAAAGCCCCCCCACACTCGAAAACAGAAGATCGCTGCTCTCGCTGACCAGTGCGTGCAGTGTGGCCTATGCCTGCCGGTCTGCCCTACCTATGCGCTGGACGGCAACGAAGCGGAGTCTCCGCGGGGCCGAATCGCCATCGCTGCCGCCCTGGCGCGTGGGGATGCTGAGCCCACAGCCGGCCTGCGCACCCATCTCGACCACTGCCTGGGCTGCCTCAATTGCGAGCGCGTGTGCCCGGCCAACGTGAAATATGGCGAGCTGCTGGTGGAAACGCGCGCATTGATCGGTCCGAAGCCGAATCGCCCGCGCGCCCTGCTCGCGATGCTGAAGCAACCTACCCTGCTGCGACTGGCGACCCGGCTTGGCGGACTGACTGGCGTGGCCCACTGGAAAGCACGCCTGACTGCACGCCTGCCGGCCCATTCGGATTGGCGCGCGGCGCTGGAGACGTTGCCCGAGGCCGTCAATGATCCGTTGCCACCAACCCCCGAAAACACCCCATCGGATGCGCCGGTCGTTGCGCTATTCCCCGGTTGCGTGGCGAGCGTGGAAGACGCCACCGCTGAGAAAGCAGCCATCACGCTATTGCGTGCCGCGGGTTACTCCGTCACTCGCTTGCCCGCTTTTTGTTGTGGCGCCATCGATCTACATGGCGGGGAGATGCAGGCGGCAGATCGGCTGGCCGATCGGGTACGCGAGACCTGGCGGACCTCCGGAGCGACGCAGTTGGTCACGGTCACACCCGGCTGCATGGGCACGTTGCGGCGGGCGCTACCCGAAGTCACCGTAAGCGACCCCATCACGCTACTCGCGGCGCGAGCTGATCAGCTGACCTTCCGCCCGCTTGCACGCCGCGTCGCACTGCATCTGCCCTGCACTCAGCTCAATGTGGCGCGTAACGAAGGCGCTCTGCAAAGCCTGCTACGCAAAGTGCCGGAGCTCGATGTGGCCTCGGTAGCGCGTCCACCACACTGCTGTGGCGCAGCGGGCTCGCACATGCTGGAATTTCCGGAGCGCGCCGCGCGCCTGCGCGAAGGCGTGCTGGGACAGATCGCCACCTTGGCGCCACAGCAGCTGTTGTCGTCCAATATCGGCTGCCGCCTTCACCTCGCTGCGGGCATGGATGCCGAAGGCCAACGCTGGCCGCACATGCATCCACTGACCTTGCTGGCGCAGCAACTGGAGATATCGCCATGAACGCACGCACGCTCTCCCCGCTCGACCGCCTACTGGCCGGCATCGAACGCGCCCTGGAAACCGTAGCCGGTTCACCGGAAGCCGCCCGCCCCTCGCCTGCCGAAGCCTTCGAAGAAGCGGAACTCGACGACACCGAACGCCGCCACGCCGCCGGACTCATGCGCATCAACCACACCGGCGAAGTGTGTGCACAGGCGCTTTACGACGGCCAGGCAGCCCTGGCGCGCAACGAAGCCAACCGCGAACACCTGCAGCACGCCGCCGCCGAGGAAACCGATCACCTCGCCTGGTGCACCGAACGCCTGAAAGAGCTCGACAGCCGCCCCAGCCTGCTCAACCCGCTGTGGTACGCCGGCAGCTACGCCATCGGCGCCATCGCCGCACTCGCCGGCGACCCGGTGAGCCTGGGCTTTGTGGTGGAAACCGAGCGGCAGGTGGAGGCGCATCTGGAAGAGCACCTGGACAAGTTGCCGCCGCAGGATGAGCGTTCGCGCGCGGTGTTGGTACAGATGCAGGCGGATGAAATTCGCCATGCTCATAACGCCAAAGAGCTTGGGGGCATTGATCTGCCATTCCCGATTCCGGCGTTGATGCATTTGAGCTCGATGGTGATGAAGACGGTGGCGTACCGCATCTAGCCTCAACGCACTGTAGGAGCGCACTTGTGCGCGACCGGCGCATGGGGCATCGAAGCGTCTGCGCGCGCGACAACCACCCACCGGGGTCATGACGAGAGCTTGCGGTCGCGCACAAGTGCGCTCCTACAAGGGGCGGTGTACACCAAGAAAAAACCCGCCTTTCGGCGGGTTTTTTGTCACATCAGGTTGCGACCGTGGAACAACTCCTCGATCTCGCGCCGCAGCAGTGACTCGATCCGCTGGCGTTCCTTGAACGAGAGGTCATCCGCATGGGCCTCGAACAGATACGTATCCAGGTCGAAGTCCTTGATATGCATCTTCGTGTGGAACATGTTTTCCTGATACACGTTCACGTCGAACATCTCGTACTTCTGCCGGATGTGCTTGGCCAGGTAATCCTGCACGGAGTTGATCTTGTGATCGATGAAGTGCTTCTTGCCCTTCACGTCACGGGTGAAGCCGCGCACGCGGTAGTCGGCAATGACAATGTCTGACTCGAAGCTGTCGATCAGGTAGTTCAGGGCCTTCAGCGGCGAGATCACGCCACAGGTAGCCACGTCGATGTCCGCGCGGAAGGTCGCAATGCCGTTGTGGGGGTGCGTTTCCGGGTAGGTATGGACGGTGATGTGGCTCTTGTCCAGGTGCGCCACCACCGCATCGGAGATGGTGTCGCGGCCGAGCTTCTCCACCACCGGCTCCTCGGAGATGAGGATCGTGACGGAGGCGCCTTGCGGATCGTAATCCTGGCGTGCGATGTTGAGGATGTTGGCGCCGATGATCTCGGCCACGTCCGTAAGGATCTGGGTGAGGCGGTCGGCGTCGTACTGCTCATCGATGTACTCGATGTAGCGTTGGCGCTGCTCTTCGGACACTGCGTAGCAGATGTCGTAGATGTTGAAGCTCAGTGCCTTAGTCAAATTGTTGAAGCCCTGCAAACGCAGGCGCGGAAGCGGTTTCACCACAGCGACTCTCCAGGCCGGGAAGGGGCCAACAGCAAGAGGGCGGGTTAGCTACAAGGGTCCCCGCTAGATAATTGAACGTGAAAGCAGGAAGCTTCCACGACCCTTGTGACCGGAACGCGACAAAGGGGTCGCGTCGGAAAGACCGTGAAGTATGCGGCAAAAAAAGGGAAAACTGAACCTTCGGCTGGTTAAGTTACTTTGCCATAATGCCCGGAGGGGGGAAGGATTGGACTATCGGGGGGCGCTTGCGGCCCCCGTTTGAATCTACGGGATCTAACGTGGCGCAACTCAAATATCAGCTACAACAAGCCTTTGAACGTTCTCAGGCGCCAGCCAACTTTGCACCGGACCCGGCCTCGATGGAGCGCTTTCTGGCGCTTTGCCATCGCCGTCGCTATCCGGGCAAGACCGCGATCATCCGTCCAGGGGACCCCGCCAATACGCTTTATTACATCGTGGACGGCTCGCTGGCCGTGTGCACCGAAGATGAACAGGGTCGTGAATTGATCCTGGCCTACCTCAGCCGTGGCCAGTTCATCGGTGAAATGGGTCTGTTCGTGGAACAGGCGCAGCGCGAATCCATGGTGCGCACTCGCACGGCCTGCGAGATGGCCGAAATCAGCTATGAGCGCTTGTTCCAGCTGATGGAGGGCCCCCTGCGCGAGGAGTGCCCGAAGATTCTCTTCGCCATCGGCTCCCAGCTCACCCATCGCCTGCTGCGCACCTCGCGCCAGGTGAGCCGCATGGCCTTCATGGACGTGACCAATCGCATCTCCAAGACGTTGCTGGACCTGTGCCAGGAGCCGGATGCGATGACCCACCCCGACGGCACTCAGATCCGCATTTCCCGTCAGGAAGTGAGCCGCATTGTGGGCTGCTCCCGCGAAATGGTCGGCCGTGTGCTCAAGCAGCTCGAAGAGCAGCGCATGATCGACGTAGCGGGCAAGACCATCGTGGTGCGCGGTACCCGCTGAGTCGCAGAGGGCGTTCTGCGACTCAACCAGCCCCGTGATCCTGGCTCAGGCCGTGGTCACGGGGTTCAGTTAAACGACGCGGCGATAGCCCGTCAGCGCCCGGCTGCGCCGGTTCGCGCGACACCGCCCTTCTCCGGCTGGTAAACCATGTACACGTCCGCCCGCTCGTAATGCGAGCCGGCGCGCGGGGAAGGCTGCAACACAAAGCCCACCTGCGTGTACATGCGCAAGGCCGTCTTGAGCCGGCTGTTGGATTCCAGGAACAGCTCTTTACCCTTGCGCCGGTGAAACTCCTCGATGGCCGCCACCAACAAACTGCGGCCGGCACCCATGCCGCGGAAGGTTTCGTCCACGCCCATCTTGGACAGCTCGTAGACCCCAGGCGACTCCTGCAGCAGTGCGCAGGTGCCGATCACCTCGCCTCCCAGACGCGCGAAGAAGATGGCCCCACCGGGCGCCAGCACATGACGCTCTGGGTCTCCCAGCAGTTCGCGGTCAATGTCCTCGATGCGGAAATGCCGTTCCAGCCATTGCGCATTGAGGCGGTAGAAGTGCGCCTTCAGGGCCGACTCGTAGGGCACGATCTCCAGCTTGGCGGCGGTCAGCGCGGCGTGCTCGGCGAGCATGGCATTGACGACCGGGCGATCCTCCAGGGCCTTCTCGGTCGCGGCCAGGGCTTCGAGCAAATGGGCGAGCCCTGCTTCTCCCAACGATGCCTGGATGCCGCGACGAACGGACACCCAGATCGGCCCCAGCGCCGAAACGGCAGCGCGCCCTTTGTCGGTCAGCACCAGCAGGCTGCGACGGCCGTCCTGCACGTCCTTCTTGCGTAGCACCAGCCCTGCGTCAACCAGTTTGTCGGCCAGCTGGCTGACCGCCGAGTGAGTCTGGCCAATCGCTGTCGCCACGTCGCTGACGGTGGTTTCGCCGTGCTCCCACAGGAACCGCAGCACCGGAAACCAACGCGACTCCACGCCGGCACCACAGGAACGGTAAACCTCGTCGACCGCCCCGTAGAAGTGGTCACTGAGTGACTTGAGCCGACTACCGAGCGCCAGTTGGGCGAGTGAGGGGAGATACATGGGCGGCCTTAAATACTTGAAAGTACTAATGCACTCATCACCTGAAGGGTAGCAAGAGGGCTACCCCAGGCATCATTGATGCGGCCCTGACGCAAAAACCGACACGTCGCCGCAAGTCGCCCGCAGCGTGCTCATCCAAACAGGAACGAGAACCGGGCTAGAACCAGTCGACGCGGGTAATGGTGCGCCCCAGCGCCTTTTCCAGCTTCTTGCACAACTTGGGCGTGCCGTTCACCAGCACAGCTTCGGCTGCAGGCTTCAGCATGGGGGCATCGACCACTGAATCGCTATAGGCCACATGCCACTCCCCAACGCCGGCAGCAGCAAGTTGCGCGGGTTTGCGGCGCCCGATGTTGTGCACCTTCACGCGCATACCCAGCAGGCCGGGCCGCAATTGCGAGGCCAGCACCTCGACATCAGCAAGGCCAAGCTGAGCCAGGATGTGGCTCACCAGCACGTACTCGCACCCCGTCACCACGATGACGCGATCACCATCCGCCTGGTGTCGACGAAGCACATTCAGGCCGTCGCGACAGAATTGCTTGGGCTTGCGCACCAAACTAGCGCCGAACGCTTCGGCAACCACCTTGTAGCGGCGCTCGTTCAGGCCCAGCAGCCCGACATGCACTAACGAGCGCTTCGCCAGCCTGCGCGAGAACAGCGACATCAGCGCCACCCACGGCAAAACCAGCACCGCCGCCAGCTTGCGCAGCACCGAGCGTTGATACTGATGGCGCATGAACAGGTAGAACGCGTCGCCGTGAATCAGCACGCCATCGAAATCGAACAACACCGTGCGCGACGCGGGCGCGGTGGCTTCCACCGCCTCCGGCATGGCACTGATTTCCCCTGTAGACATAGGTTGCTTATCGGTTGGCGAACAAACGCTTCAGCTCAGCGCCCGGATCGTCGGCGCGCATGAACGCCTCGCCGACCAGGAACGCATTGATGCCGGCATCACGCAAGGTGGTCACGTCATCCGGCGTGTGGATACCGGACTCACTGACCAGGATGCGGTCGTACTCCATCAGCTGCTGCAGCTCGATGGAGGTGTCGATGGCCGTATGGAAGGTGCGCAGGTTGCGATTGTTCACCCCGATCAGCGGCACCGGTAGCGCGAGCGCGCGTTCCAGTTCTTCGGCGTCGTGCACTTCGCACAACACATCCAGATCGAGCTCGGCGGCCAGCAGGGACAGCTCCAGCAAGGCTGCATCACCCAGTGCGGCGACGATCAGCAGAATGCAATCGGCGCCGATCACACGCGCCTCGTACACCTGGTACGGATCGATCACGAAATCCTTGCGCAAGACCGGCAACGAGCATGCATCGCGCGCCTGCTGCAGAAAGTCTTCGCTGCCGTGGAAGAAATCCTTGTCGGTGAGCACGGAGAGGCAGGCTGCACCGCCCTTCTCATAGCTGCGCGCGATCGCCGCCGGATCGAAATCGTGGCGGATCACACCTTTGCTCGGACTGGCGCGCTTCACTTCGGCGATGACTGCCGGCAGGCCTTCCTCGATCTTGGCCTCGATGGCGGCGGCAAAGCCACGGGTTTCCGGCATGTCAGCCACGCGTGCGGCCAATTCAGCCAGCGGCAGCCTGGCGCTGCGCTCAGCCACTTCTTCAGTCTTGCGAGTAAGGATGCGTTGGAGAATATCGGTCATAGCGAAAGCTTGCGGGGATGGGGGATGAAGAGAGCGTGAGCGTCAGCCCGCTCCCGACAGTTGCCGCGTAGTGGCGACGAAAGCATCCATTTTTGCACGTGCCGCGCCGCTGGCAATGGTTGATCGTGCCAACTCGATACCGGCAGCGATGGAATCCACCACATTGGCCGCATACAGCGATGCACCGGCATTGAGACACACGATGTCGTGAGGCACGCCGCGATGACCTTCCAGCGCCTCCAGCAGCATGGCGCGCGACTCTTCCGCATTTTCCACGCGCAGGTTGCGGCTGGAGGCCATGGCCAGGCCGAAATCCTCCGGCTCCACCTCGTACTCGTGCACCTCGCCGTCACGCAGCTCGCCCACCAGGGTGGCTGCGCCCAATGAAATCTCGTCCATGCCGTCGCGCCCCCACACCACCAACGCATGCTTGGCACCGAGCTGCTGCAGCACGCGCACCTGAATACCCACCAGGTCAGGGTGGAACACACCCATCAGGATGTTTGGCGCGCCTGCCGGATTGGTCAGCGGGCCAAGAATATTGAACAGCGTGCGCACACCCATTTCCTTGCGCACAGGCGCCACCACCTTCATCGCCGGGTGATGGTTGGGTGCAAACATGAAGCCGATGCCGCACTCCTGCATACACTGCGCCACCTGGGCAGGCGGCAGGTCGATCACCGCACCGAGTGCTTCGAGCACATCGGCACTGCCCGACTTGGACGACACGCTGCGCCCACCATGCTTGGCGATGCGTGCGCCGGCAGCCGCAGCGACAAACATCGACGCCGTGGAAATATTGAAGCTCGACGCACCATCGCCACCGGTGCCCACGATATCCACGAAGTGCTCGTGCGCCGGCAACTCCACCTTGGCGGAAAGCTCGCGCATCACCCGCGCGGCGCCGGTGATTTCGCCGACGGTTTCCTTCTTCACGCGCAAGCCGGTGATAATCGCCGCCGTCATCAACGGGCTCACTTCGCCACGCATGATCTGACGCATCAGCTCAATCATTTCGTCGTGGAAGATCTCGCGATGCTCGATCGTGCGCTGCAGGGCTTCCTGCGGCGTGATGCTGACACGACGACCCACGGGCGGATTGCTGGAGGCTCCGTTCATGCCGCGAGCTTCAGCGGCAGGCCAAGGAAGTTACGCAGCAGATCGTGGCCGTACTGGGTGAGGATCGACTCAGGATGGAACTGCACCCCTTCCACATTCAGCGTTTTGTGGCGCAGGCCCATGATCTCGTCGATGGAGCCGTCCGGGTTCTCCGTCCACGCAGTCACTTCCAGGCAATCGGGCAGCGAGTCCTGCTCTACCACCAGCGAGTGATAGCGCGTGGCTTCAAACGGATCAGGCAAGCCGGCAAACACACCCTTGCCGCGATGGCGCACCGGCGAGGTCTTGCCATGCATGATCTGCTTGGCACGAATCACCTTGCCGCCGAACACCTGGCCAATGGCTTGATGCCCCAGGCACACGCCGAAAACGGGGATCTCGCCGGCCAGCTCGCGCAGCACGTCCAGCGACACGCCGGCGTCATCCGGTGTACCCGGGCCTGGCGAGATCATGATGTGCGACGGCTTCAGCGCACGGATGCCGGCCAGGTCCACTGCATCGTTACGCACCACCTTCACGGCCTGCCCCAGTTCGCCCAGGTACTGCACGAGGTTGAAGGTGAAGCTGTCGTAGTTGTCGATCATCAAAAGCATGGGCATGCCAACCGGTTGATTACTCGTCGAAAGATCGGCAGAGACGCGGTGCGTCGGGGGTGACTGCCGTTCCAGCGGGGCCCGCAAAACGCGGTGCCAAGAGGTGCATTGTGCTCAAACCCGCGCCGCACTGCAGCAACGGCGTTTGCCGCCACGCCGGGTAGCGGCCCGGCGTGCTATACCCGGCGAGGAATCCCCTGCCCTCAACCGGGCATATCGAGGCGCGGTGCATGAAGATCGCCCTAGGGTTCAAAGCGCATTCTGGCTGGGCTGCGACGGTGGCCATAGGGCTGCAGGACGAGCACCCTCTGCTGGTGGATCGACGCAGGCTGCCACTGATGGATGCCCGTGCGGCCCCTTGGGCGCGGCAGCCCTATCACGCGGCCGAAGGGATGGCCCCAACCCGCGCACAGGCCATGGTGAAGCGGGGAATCGAGGCCGCACGGCGCGCGGCGGCGGCGCATGTCGCCGAATGGCTGCAACAGCTGTGTGAGGCTGGCCATGAGATCGCAGGCGGCGCCGTGCTTACCAGCTCCGCCATGCCGGCCTGGACCACCGAGCAGATCCTTGCCGTGCATATCCGCATGCATCAGGCCGAGGGCCACCTCTTTCCGGATGCCGTTGCGGCGGCCGTGGCCACCTGCGGATTGCCGCTGGGCTTGATACCAGAGCGGGAACTGGACGACCTGGCGCCCTCCGCCTGCCCTTGGGCTGCCGACATCGCCGCCCTCGGCAAGTGGGCGGGGCCACCCTGGGGCGCAGACCAGAAGCACGCCACGATGGCCGCCCTGGTGCTGTTTGGCTCACGTCTGCATTGACAGCCGCCGAGGGTCGAGCATGGCCGCGGTGACGCCCGCATCCTGCAGGTGGCCCGGGAGCGCCCGCCGCAGCGCGAGATGGGCACAAGCTTCGCCCATCGCTGCAGAGGTCTGGATACCGTAGCCACCCTGCGCCGCAACCCAGAAGAAATCGCCGGCATCCGGCGCAAAGCCGCCGACCAGGTCGCCGTCGGCCACAAACGAGCGCAAGCCGGCCCAGGTGCGGGTCGGCCGCCGTATCGTCATGGTGGTGGCTTCTTCGATGCGATGGATGCCCAGCGCGATATCCAGCTCTTCCGGCTGTACGTCATGCGGCGGCACGGGATCGGCATTGGCGGGGCAGCCGAGCAACAGGCCCGCATCGGGCTTGAAGTAGAACGTCTCATCGACATCGGTGACAAACGGCCAGCGCGCCGTCTCGATACCCGTCGGCGGCTCGAACAGAAACGCGGCGCGCCGCTTGGGCTGTATACCGATGGGAGCCACGCCCGCGATGACTGCAACCTGATCAACCCAGGCGCCAGCCGCGTTGATGAGTAGAGGTGCGCGATAGATTGCATCGCCCGCATCCACCAACCAGTGACCCGCACCGCGCTCAATCGAGCGAATGCCGACGTTGAAGCGCAACTGCCCACCTCTCGCACGCATGCCACGCAGAAACCCCTGGTGCAGCTCGTTTACGTCGATATCGGCGGCACCGGGTTCGTACAGGCCGATGCGCGCCGCCTCGGGACGCAGCACCGGTACCGTGTCGCGCAGCCAGCCGCTATCGACCACGCGCAGGCCATGTGTGCGGGAGGCCATCTCCTCGTACAGCGCATGCACCGTCGTCACCTGTGCTGCCGTGCCGATGCTTACCGAGCCGCGTGGTGACAGGATCGGTTGAGCTGCAAACCCTGGCGGAGGTTGATCGAAGAAGCGGCGCGCCGCACGCGTCAACGCGCGCACCTGCGGTGAACCATAGGTTTCGGAAAACAATGCCGCCGAGCGTCCGGTGGAATGCACGCCCGCGTGTTCCTCGCGCTCCAGCACCAGCACGCGTGCATGCGGCGCCATGAAATAGGCTACCGAAGCGCCTGCCATCCCTGCGCCGATAACAATGACATCGGCATCTACGGTCGCACTCATCATCACGGTTCCAACGTTGGTAGTTGCCACGTTGCGCGCAAGCGCGCGTACTCGCTCTGCGGCAGCAGCACAAACACCGGCTGCTCCTCGGGCTTCAGCCAGGCCAACAACTGGCGCATGACCGCTTCTGGCATGGCGGTGCAGCCGGCCGTGGCGTCGCCCGGCGAACGCCACACGTGCGCAAAAATGCAGCTGCCGGCGCCAGCTTGCCCCTGCGCGTTGTGCTCGATCACGAAGCCGACCGTGTAGAGCGCATCACCATTGAGATGCAAGTCGCGACGCATCGGCTCACTGGAACCGGCCACCGCCTGTTCGCCAACCTGACGCGCATCCACGATGCGGTTGTAATACGGCGAGCCGCTGACATCCATGCAGTAATCAGAATCCTGCAGAGCACGATAGGGCATGCGCGTATCCGCGCTCGTGGCATAACCGAAGGTCTCACCAATGCGATACACGCCAGCAGCGCTACGGCCATCACCCTCCTGCTTCTGCGGCCCCTGCGATTGCGCGGCGTTCAACCCCAGGCCCCAGGCTGCGCCAGCATGTCCGATGGTGACCGGCTGTGCATCGAACGCCGGCTGCCACCCACCCCGCTTGCGCTCATACGCGCGCAGCACGCCGTGATCGGTATTCCAGTCCGGAATCACCACCAACACCATCTGGCGAGAGCTGTGCCAGGCATTGTTTTCGCCGGCCATGGCCTCTCCTCCCACAAGAAGCGCCACAACGGCCAGGCACCATGGCAGCGCTACACGCCATATCGCCCCGGCATTCAGCGTCATCTTCGCAAGTAGTGACATATCAGTGGCTCAACTTTTCCACGTCGCGTACGTGACGAATCCCCAGACCAGGCGCGTTGGCCAGCGTGATCTGTGGACCATTGAAAACCGCACCACCCTCGACCGGGTTGTACTGGCACAACGACGGCCCGTCCAGATCGACCTTGGTGATGATCGCCGATCGCGCGGCCGCCACATGAGCGGCCGCCGCCACACTGATGCTGCTCTCCAGCATGCAGCCGATCATGCAGGTCATCCCGTGCTCCGCGGCGATATCGGCGATGCGCAGCGCGCCGGAAATCCCGCCGGCCTTCATCAGCTTGATATTGATGATGTTCGCCGCGCGTCGCCGAATCACTTCGAGCGCATCGGCGGGACTGAACACACTTTCGTCAGCCACTACCGGTGTACTTACCCGAGCCGTCACATGGCACATGCCGTCAAGATCACGAGCTGGAACGGGTTGTTCCACCAGCTCTGGTTGCACACCCGCGGCCTCGAGGGTACTCAGGACATGCACCGTCTGCTCTGCCGTCCACCCCTGATTAGCGTCCAGGCGAAGCGCGATACCGCTGCCCACCGTTGCATGAATGGCCATGACGCGCTCGATGTCGAGATGCGCATCCTTGCCCAGCTTAATCTTGAGCGCACGATAGCCGAGCGCCACCGCGCTGACGGCATCGGCCACCATGGTGTCCACGTCGTTCACGCTGATGGTGATATCCGTGTGCATCACCGGCGCACCGCCACCGAGCGTTTGATAGAGCGGCATCTGGTGAAGCTGCGCCCATAGATCGTAGATGGCGATCTCCATGGCCGCCTTGCCACTGGTGTTACCAGGCAAGGCGCTTTGGATAAGGCGCACGAGCCGGTCGATATCCGCCACGTCCTGATGGATCAGTGCCGGTGCGATGTGATGGCGAATCGCTTCGATGATCGTCGCGTGCGTGTCGCCGGTAATCGCTGCTGTCGGCGGCGCCTCGCCGTACCCGATATGTCCGGTGTCGGTTTGCACCATGACCACGATGTCCTCGACCCGCTCGACCGTGCGCAGCGCCGTGCGAAACGGCGTCACCAGGGGAACACGCAACATGCCAAGCTGGATATCGGTAATTCGCACGAAGCGTTTCTCGCCACTCAAGGCCGCACGTGCACGATGCCTTCCATGCGGTCGACATAGGAATGCTGTTCGTCGAGCATCAGGGGCAACAGCGGCGTGACGGAGACCGCGTTGAGCTTGACCCGCCGGAGGCCGCTATCACCATCGCGATAGCTGATACCCGTCGTGTCATGAATCACATAGGGTTCGCCGTTGTGATGGCCAATCACCATCATCACGTGCCCGGGTATGTAGACGAGGTCACCCACCCTCAAGGCATTCACCGCCTTCATGCGTGCATCGTGGCCATCTTTGGCGCTGAACGTCTGATGCGTCAGCACCGGACTGTTCAACTGACGCCCGGTGTCGCGCGGCATCTGCACGCCCATGCTGCGATAGACGTCTGACACGAAGCCGCTGCAATCGCGCCCGTCATAGGCGTGACCCCAGCCATAACGCTCTCCCAGGAACTTGAAGGCCTGGCGGAGAATATTGGCTTCGGTCAGCGGCAGGTATTGATCTGCAGTATCGCTCTGCCGCTGCACCAGCGCAGGCGAGAAAGCCAGCCTGCCGTCGCTGGTGCGCACTGGCAGCTCGACCACGTACGACGTGTACGGTGACTCACCGTTCACCGGCTGATCGGCGGGGTGGTCGATCAGTGCGGGAACGGCCACACCCATGTCCAGCTGCAATTGCGAAATGGCAGGCTTCTCCTGCGTGTAAACCGTGGCCACGCTCGCGCCAGTCACCACACGCCTGGGTGACTTATCAACATAGGTGAATACGTCGGCCGCGGATCCCTCGGCCACATTCTCCTTGCGAGTCCAGGCCGAATAACGCGGGCTGAGCACAAACAGCCACTGTCCATCGCGACTTTCATGCACGATGGCAACGGGCGTCCCTGGAAATTCCGCCGTTTCCTGAAAGCGATCAATGTCGGTGTCGTCATTCGACGTGAACACCCGTAGATCCGTGGGGAAACTGCGCAGCGCCGAGCGCCGCACGATCAGCCCATAATGGGTGGACTGTTCCGCCGGCACGCGTTCCAGCGCCAGCTGACTGGTGATTTGCTGCAGCGTGGCATCGGTGACGTGCTCGCCCTTGTCGTCATACAACGGACGTTTGGGCAGCCTGGATATCTCGTTGATCCAGCCTTCGACTTGCGCACGCTGCAAGGTGGCCGGCAAGGCGCCCAGATCGCGCATGGAAGGATCGTGCTGCAGGAGCTGCCGGTTCTGCGCGGCAATGGTCGGCCCATCGAGCAGCACGCGGTCGGGCTGGGTCAGCTGCCGGATCCAGAAATCGGGCGTCAGCATCTCGTCATGACTCATGCCGATGACGCCGGAAGGCGGCACCGAAAGAGCATCGCTGGATTGACCCGCCCACAGCGGCGCCGTGGCCATACTGAAGGCAAGCGCGCAAGCCGTCATTTGAACCCATCGCATGAAAGACCCTTGCCCGGCTACTGAGGTGCATGTCGAGCCGAGCATATCGCCCGTCGTCACTCAACGCACCCCTCGCCACATCGCGACAACAAGCCTGTACGATGCCAGCACGCACACCTGGGGAGGTCGGCATGAATGTGATTCGTACGTTGGGGCGGGCGACGGCATTGGCCATCGCACTGGGCAGCAGCGCGGCATGGGCGCAACAGGAGCCGCCCGTCACGCTCGACACGCATGTCGACATCCCCTTCGCCTTCATGCACGACCCGCGTTTTGATGCCGCGCACTCCGATGTGCTCAAGGTCGATCTGGACAAGATGAAGCGCGGCGGCCTCGACGCAGCCTTTTTCATCGTCTATGTGGAACAGGGGCCGCTGACACCGGAAGGCTACGCGCACGCGGTGGCTGAAGCGCAACGCAAGTACGACGCCATCGCGCTCATGCTCAAGACGTATCCGGATCGCATCCGGTTGGCTACCACGCCACAGCAGGTTCGAGCCAACCGCGCGGCGGGTAAGCTATCCGCCATGATCGGCGTGGAGAACGGCTATTCGCTAGGCCACGATCTGAAAAATATCGACAAGGCCTATGCGCGCGGTGCGCGTTATATCGGCCTGGCCCATATGGGCCACAACGATCTGTGCACCAGCTCCACGCCGGAGGCGGATCTTGGCGACCCGCCGCTGAGCGATGCGGGCATCAGTGACTTCGGGCGCGGCATGGTCAAGCGAGCCAACCAGCTCGGCATCATGGTCGATGTCTCGCATTCCTCCGATGCTTGCGTGCGGGATGTGCTGGCGATATCGACCGCACCCGTGATTGCTTCGCACTCGTCGTCGCGTGCGTTGACCAACCATCCACGCAATCTTTCCGACGATTTGCTGCGCGCCATTGCCGCCAAGGGTGGCGTGATTCAGGCAGTGGCGTACAAAGGGTTCCTGAAGCTCGATCCGGGTCGCGAACTCGCCGAGAAGGCGCTGCAGGCACAAGTCGCACGCGAGGCCGGCGACAAGACCTTCGACAGCGAAAAGCACGAGTACCTGCCTGCTTATATCGAGGGCATGCGCCGCATCGATGCCGCCTTCCCGCTGCCGACGGTAGACGATTTTGCAGCGCACATTCGCCACATGGTGAGCGTGGCTGGCATCGATCATGTCGGCATTGCCTCCGATTTTGACGGCGGCGGCTACATTGCCGGCTGGCAGGATGCGACAGAGACGCGCAATGTCACCGCCGCGCTGCGCCGCGCCGGCTTCCACGATGACGATATCGCCAAACTCTGGGGAGGCAACTTGCTGCGCGTCTGGGGCGATGTGGCCAAGCACGCCACGGTTCATCACGCGAGCAGTTGATGGCATGGTGACGAAGCCACCGCTGCGCACTGTGCCGATGATGGCGGTCCTGTTGCTGGCCTGTCATGCCATGGCGGACTCGACACCCGCGCTGTCGCCAGCCCAAACGGCTGCCGAGGCCGGCCTGGTCGATATTCGCCAGCTAGTGCCGGACATCGCCGAGGACATCAAGTACGCGGGTAGCGACAACTTTGTCGGTGTGCCGGTAGACGGCTATCTCGCACCGAAATGCCTGTTGCTGAAGCCCGCCGCCGAAGCCCTTGCGCGTGTCGAGCACCACCTTCGCGAGCAACATCAGCGGCTGCAGCTGTTCGATTGCTATCGCCCGGCGCGCGCGGTGAAGCATTTCGTGCGGTGGGCAGGCGATCTCAGCGATCAACGCACCAAGGCCGAGCACTACCCGAACCTGGACAAGAGCGCCCTGCTCGGCGACTACATCGCGCCGGTATCCGGACACAGCCGCGGTGCCACGGTGGACCTCACCCTGATGCAATGCGAGCAGGACGGAAGCAACTGCAAGCCGCTGGACATGGGCACGTCGTTCGATTTCTTCGGCACTCTCGCCAATACCGACTCACCTGAGGCCACGCCCGCACAGCACGCCAATCGCGAACGGCTGCGCGCGGCGATGGAGCGCGAAGGTTTTCGAAACTACCCGATGGAGTGGTGGCATTACACGCTAGGGACTGCGCCGATGCCGAATGTCATCTACGACGTGCCGGTGCAGTAGCGACGCTTCCGGCTACACCGCCCCTTCTAAAGCGCCGCCCACAAAACTGCCCCAGCCCCGCGCTTGTCATTCCGGCGCAGGCCGGAATCCAGTTGCCGCATGGGCTGGTTTTCGCAGAGCGATGGTCATGCTTTTCGTGAAAACCAAATCACACAGCCACTGGATTCCGGCCTGCGCCGGAATGACGAGCATGGCGTTTGACGCGACTTAGTAGCAGGCGTGAATCGTTTACGCCACGCGCGACAGTAATGGTCGCCGGAACAGCCACGACAGATCCGACACGGCCATGGAAACATGTGTCGCCAGACTGGAGACGGTAGCTTCGCGCTCGGCCAGATGCGTGGCAAAGCTCACCGCTTCAAACAGCTGCGCGCGGTAACCAGTCGGATCGCCATTGCGCCGAACCACCCAGCCGCGACTGGGGTGCTTCGACACGGAATACTCAGCATGGGTGGTGCTCATGGAGGAACCTTCGGACCCCAGGTCTATGCCTAGGTGTCTTTGTTGGGGTTCCTACAAGATAGTGAGCACTAGTTCTCAAAAATATGGGATTTTTCTGAAAGTGCTCTCAGAGAATTCCTACATTGAGATTTCACAAAGCATTGACGCGCAACGATTGCGCGCGGCCACCGGGTAACGATCCCCTACACCCTCACGGCCTCGGCGGCGAGAACGCCAGCACCTGCGAGGTGTAACGCTCCACCACCAGACTGAAGGGGCGATTGGCCTGATCGAACAGTACCGCTCGGTGCTGCAGCACATGGTGCGGAATCACCAGCGCAGCACCCTGCGACGGCGGCAACGGCGCACCACTCTCCCAGCCTTGCGGCAGCGGCGACCACAACAGTTCCGCTGACAGCGTCTGCCGGCGGAAATGCAACGACTGCACGACCTTGCCGAACGGCGTGTCGGTGGTGTCCAGCGCCTTATTCATCTCGTCGGTGAGTCGCGATGGCACGTACCAGTTATCTGCCTCAGAGAGCACGTGCTCACCACAGGCCAGTTGCACGCGGCGATAACGCACCGGTTCATCGGGGCCGATGCCCAGCTGCGTGCGTCCGTCTTCCGGCAATGGCTTGTCTTCGCCGAGTACGCGCTCGGCGACGATTCTGACGTTGGGGGCGAGATGATGCGCGCCGCACCACTGCTCCAGCGTCAGCGTGGCACTGGCATGACTGAGCAGGTTGGCATTGAGCGTCTGCAACAAGGCCAGCACCTCGAGTCGCGAGGTCACATCGTCCTGCCACACGGGCGGCGGCTCAGGGGCGCGCGAATGCGCCGGCACAGCGATCAGACCGCTGCTGATACCCAGCAGACACGACCATTTCGCACCACGATGCATAGCGCTCATCCTCAGAGTCCTTTCGCCGCCTGCGCCACTGCGCGAAACAGGGCACGTCCTTTGTTCATGGTTTCCTCCCACTCTGACGATGGGTCGGAGTCGTACACGATGCCAGCGCCCGCCTGGACATGCAGACGTCCATCCTGGATGACGGCCGTACGAATCGCGATGGCGGTATCCGCATCGCCCCACCAGCCGATCCAACCGATGGCGCCCGCGTAGATATTGCGCTTGTACGGCTCCAGCTCCTGGATGATCTCCAGCGCGCGGATCTTCGGTGCGCCACTGAGCGTACCGGCGGGGAATGTGGCCTTGAGTACGTCCATGTAACCCACCTCAGGACGCACCGTGCCCTGCACCTGCGAGACGATATGCATCACGTGGGAGTAGCGCTCGACCACGAAGGACTCGCTCACTTCCACGCTGCCGGTCTCGCTGATGCGACCGATATCGTTGCGGCCCAGATCGATCAGCATCACGTGCTCGGCGCGCTCTTTCGGATCGGCAAGCAATTCGGCTTCCAGCGCCTGGTCTTCCTCGTCCGTGGCACCGCGCTTGCGCGTGCCGGCGAGCGGGCGCACCACCACCTTGCCGTCCTTGAGGCGGGCCAGGATTTCCGGCGAGGAGCCGACGATCTGCGTATTACCCAGATCGACGAAATACATGTACGGCGAAGGATTCAACGCGCGCAGCGCGCGATACACATCCACCGGGCGTGCATTGAACCCGACGCTGAGACGCTGCGATGGAACGACCTGGAAGATGTCGCCGGCGCGGATGTATTCCTTTGCGCGCTCCACCATGGCTTCAAATTCTTCCTTGGTGAAGGAGGATTTGAAGTCGCTTTCATCCAGCGCCGTGCTCTGGTTGAGCTGCGGATACGACACACCACTCTGACGCAGGCGATAGACCAGCGCATCGAGTCGACGCTGCGCTTCGGCGTAGGCGTGCGGCTGCGAGGGGTCCGCGTGCACGATCAGGTAAAGGCGCCCCTTGAGGTTGTCGAACACCGCCACTTCTTCGGCGAGCATCAGCAGCACGTCGGGCGTGCCCAGCTCGTCGGCGCGATCCCACTTCGCCAGGCGCGGTTCGATATAGCCGATGGTTTCAAAGCCGAAGTAGCCGACCAGTCCACCGCTGAAAGCAGGCAACTGCGGCAGTCGCGGCACGTGGTACTGCTTGCGTAGATTTTCGATTTCGCCGAGCGGGTCGGCCACATGGCGGCGCTCGGTGACTTCGCCGGCATCTTCCACTTCCAGCTCGTGGCCGCGCAGGCGATATACGCGCTTGGCCGGCAAGCCGATGATCGAATAACGCCCCCAGGTGGCGCCGCCCTCGACCGATTCAAACAGAAAGGTGTACGGGCCGTCGGCCAGCTTCAGGTACACCGACAACGGCGTGTCGAGGTCGGAAAACACCTCGCGCACCAGCGGGATGCGAGTATGCCCCTGCGCTGCAAGTGCGTCGAAATCGTCTCGGGAGATCACGTGGGGAGAGTCCGGATGGCCAAGCTTGAACCGCCATTGTAGGGGCAGCGCCATGACGAACCGAAGCTCGGCCGTCACCGGGGGCGCCAGCGGAACAGGAATATCGCTTGTTCGCCCGCCGCAGCCCACCTAACCTTGCGATATCGGCGCATGATGCGGTAACTGCAGGGGAATCGAAGGGTATGGACCACTACTGCCTGGTGCTTTCCGGTCACCTGCTCGACGGGCAGGACGCCGCTGCCGTCCATGCGCGCATGGCGGCGGCCTTCGGTATGGAGATGTCGGGCTTCCGCGAGCGCGTATTCGAACGCGCGCCGCTGATCATTCGCCGCGGCCTCGACGCCGCCACAGCCGATGCGCAAGCCGCGCAGTTGCGCGAGATGGGCGCAGCGGCCGATGCCCTGCCCGACGGCGACCGGCTGATCTGGCTACGCCGCGGCGGTCGGGTATGCGGGCCCCTTCCCGAGCCGGCGCTGGATCGTTATGCCGAGCCAGGTGATCAGTGGTGCCACGACGGCGGGCAGGAGTGGTTCACCTGGTCCCCTGCGTCCGATGACGGTGAACCGCCGCCGCTGCCATCGATGAATCGCAGCCACGAATCTCCTGCTTTCACCTTCGACGATGTGCAGGCCGAACCGCCGCCCTTGCCGCAGCAGCCGCCTGCGCCACCTGTCAGAGGGCCCGTTTCCACTGCTGCAGTGGTTGCCGCCCTGTTTGGCCTGCTGGCGCTACTGATCCACTCACTTGCCCCCATCGCCCTGCTGCTGGCGCTAGGCGTGCTGATCTACCTGGCCCGACGACCACTGCTCCGTGGCCGGGCCTGGGCCCTCGCCGCGATAGTATTGAGCATAACCGCCTGCTTTCTGTGGCTTCAGCATCCTGCCCCGGCGCCAGAGGCGCTGCCCTATGTGCCCAGGCCGCTGCAGCCGATGTCCGGTGCGGCAGACACGGCGGTTGCTTCCGCAACGTGCGCCGCCAAGGCCGTCGCGCCAAAGAACGACGAGGACCGCTTCCTGCTGACCGGCCAGCGCCTGCTCACCGGGCGGGCCCAGCGCAAAGGCGATACTTACGTGGCGGAGGCGGCCGTGTCGGTGAACGACCAATGCCAGCCCAACGCGCTGCAGCTCTATGTGTTTCGCCATGGCGTGTTCATTGGTACAGCACTGGAAACCGCTGCCAGTGCGGCGAGCACCAGGCTCACCGACTTCGACCTGGTGGATGACCAGCACCTGCGCGTCACCCTGGCCCAGTGCACCGACAAGCCGGCCAGTTGCGCAGCGACAACGGTGCGCCAGTTTATGGTGATGCCGGGTGGTGGTGGCTGGACGTTGGGCGAGATGAAGTAACGCCCTGCCTCTTCTGTAGGAGCGCGCTTGCGCGCGACCATCCTACGGAGCGGCATCGACGGAACGCTGCGGTCGCGCACAAGTGCGCTCCTACATCAGGGCGCGAGACTTACAGCCTTTGCCGCGGCATGCCGCGCAGCTGCAGCGTAAACGCCACGCCGCTGCCGTCTTCCAGATTGCGTGCCATTGCCACGCCGCCATGGCGCTCCGCTACCAGGCGTACGACATACAAGCCAAGGCCGAGATGGGGCGCATCGCCCGGGGTCGCCTTGTCGCGCAGACTCACCAGCGAATCGAACAGCCGTCCCTGCATCGCCGCCGGCAACGGCGGCCCCTGATTGGCCAGCTCGATCTCCGCGCCGTCATCCAACGCGCGCAAGGTCAGGCGCAACCAGCCGTGTTCAGGGGTGAATGACAGCGCGTTATCGAACAGTTTGTCCAGCGCCTGCGCGATCAGCTCGGGCGCGCAGTGCATGGTCATCGGACCATCGGGGAGCACGGTGTCGAGGCGGCGCGTACCGGCCAGCGGACGATAGGCATCGCTGCAACCGCGCACCACCGCGACCAGATCCACGTCCTCGGGTTCGGCCGCGGCAATGGCGCGTTCCATGCGGCTGGCTTCGCTCATCGCACGCACCAACATGCCCAGGCGCGCCACACCGTCTCGCGCACGTGACAGATAAGGTTGTGCATCAGGTGGCATGGCCTGATGCGATTGCAGCGTGTGCTCGAGGTTGTCCAGCGACGACTTGACGATGGCGAGCGGCGTGTTCAGTTCGTGCGACAGCTTGGATGCAAGCGTGCGCAGGTAATCGGTATAGCCACCCACCACTTCGAACAGTCGCTCGAAGCTGCGCGCCAGATCGCCGATCTCGTCCTCCGCGTCGGTCATCGGAAAGGGACCCTCCAGACGACCGTCATTCAATTGCGCGCGTTCGGCGGCGTCACGCAAACGCCCAAGGCGAAGACTCAGGCGCGTGGCGAAGATCAGCAGAATCGCGCCCGCCACCAGCAGCACACCGAAACTGGTCAGCAGCAGGCCGAGCAAGGCGCGATTGGCCAACAACGGCACCGCGCGGCTCGCCTGCTCAAGCAACAACACCCCACGCACCTGGCCGTCGCGCTCTACCGGCACGGCGGCGGCCAGCACCACGCTGCCGCGCGCCTCGCCTTGTCGCCAAAGTGTGGCCGGGCTGCCTTCGCTTGCCTTGCGCACCTCAGCCACATCGAGGCGCGGCACATCTTGCGTCCAAAGTTCGGCGTCTTCGACTTGATTGGCGAGCAGCGAGCGATACACCAGTGAGGCAAACCAGCCCGGCTGATCGCTAGGCGCAGCGGCAGGTGTCGCCAGGTGCCCGGTGCGCGCAAGCAGCCAACCTTGCGACGACAACACACGTGCCTGCACTCCATCGAGCGCCAGCTGGCCGAGTTCATGCGAGAGCTGCGGCGAATAAGTCACCAGCGGCCGGCGCTGAACGGCTTCCGGATCGCCGCCACCGTTCGCATCGAAAACGGCCAGCCCCAAGCTATCCAGCGCAGCCGTGCGCGGCACACGCAATTCCACGCGATAACCGCTGCCATCCTCCTGCCACTGCGCGGTGACCATCGCAGGCAAATCGTCGACCGGCGGATCCAGCGGGCGCGCCGTGACCAAACCCGGCGCCGCACTGGCCAACAGGTAACGGCGCGACGACTCGCCCTTGCCCAGGCTCAGCACCAGATGATCGGCGCGCAGCGCGTCGGGATCCCCCGCATCGGCGCGGGTGCGCTGCGTGCTGCGCACCTCAGCGTAGAGATAGAGCCAGTCGGCGTCCTTGGCCAGCAGCAGCTTGCCGCGTTTTTCCAGCGGCTGGCTCCATGGCGTCAGCGGTGCCCAGTCATCCCCGTAACCGTCGATGGTGATGGGATTGGCGGCTTCCTGCACATACCAAACGGGGCCCGCCGGCGGTAGCGGCGCATCGGTGACCACCAGACTGCGCGCCATCGCGCGCGCCGACGCGGTAAGCGCCTGCGCCTGCCCTTCGCGCAGCAGCGTTTCCATCTGCCGCACGTACAGCCAGCCGGCCACCGGCAAAGCCAGTGTGCACAGGGCAACGAGCAGGAGTTTCTGGCGCAGGGTCATGGCGCGACGATACCGAAAACGCAGCTCAATGCTGCGTTTTCGGTGAGCTGTCGTTACCCGCCCGATTGACCTTATAGCTCGACTGCTCCGCCACGCGACGGAACAGTGCCATCAAGTCCTGCTTCTCCGCGTCGTCGTGAGCGAGCGCCATCGACCAGCTGAAGCGGATGCCGCTAGCCAAGCCGGGATCGCAGAACACCACCGCGTCATCCTTGTGATCCGTGCCTTCGAACAGCACGCCCCGGCACGGGAAGCCCGCGTGATTGACCGCAAACTCACTTGCCTTGGCGCCCGGATCGCGATTCAGATAGTGATGACGGTCTTCCTGCACCTCCGCTTCCAGCGACGACAGTTTGGACGGCCAGACGTTGAGCACCATCACGCGGTCGGGCTCGCCCGTCCACTCGCCCTTGTAGAGCACCAGGTCAACGCCAATCGCCTTGGCGTACACGCAGCAATCCTGCGTCCAACCATCGGGCAGATCAGTACGAATGACCCAGGCCGGGATATCGGGCTCGGCCTTACCGTAAACCGCGACACCTTTGTCGCCACCTGACCCGGCAGCCTGTGCCAAAAACGGAAACAGCAACAACACTACACACACACACCAACGCTTCATTACGGCTTCCATCGATAACCCACACCATGCACCGTCTCGATGGCGTCGAACTCCGGCGCCACGGCGATGAACTTCTTGCGAATACGCTTGATGTGCGAAGTGATGGTGGCGTCATCCACCACCAGTTCGGCTTCGCGCATCAGCTGATCGCGATTCTTCACGTGGCCGGGGAAACGCACCAGCGTGTGCACCATCCAGAACTCAGTGACGGTGAGCGGAATCTCTTCATTATTCCACGTGATGCGCATGCGCTCGGACTCGAGCTTGAGCGGGCCATGCTCGATCACCGTTTCGCTGCTGGTAGGCACCTTCAGCGACTCGATGCGGCGGAACAGCGCCGCAATGCGGGCGGCCAGCTGATGCAGGCTGGTGTCCTTGCTCAGGTAGTCGTCCGCACCCAGCCGCAGACCGGAAATCACGTCGAAATCCGAGTCGCGCGCGGTAAGGAAGATGATCGGCAGCGTGGCCGATTTCGCACGCAACTCACGGCACAGGTCGAAACCACCCTCGGGCTCGTCGCCCAGCCCGATATCGATGATGACCAGCTCGGGCAGACGCATGCCGAACGCATTGGAAGCTTCCTGCCGCGAACCGTAGCCGCGCGCCTCGTAGCCGAAGCGGGTCAGCGCCTCGACGTAGTTGGCGCGGATCAGCGGTTCGTCCTCGACGATGGCAATACTGCGGCCCATGGCCCACTCCACAATGACAGTGGCGCGCAGCGTGCAGCCTGCGTCTCTGCCGCGCAAGCCATGCGCGCAAGCCGTCAGCATTTCGCCATTTACGGTCGGCGCTGTGCCATGGCCCACTTTGGCGGTCGCGAACTTGGGGCCTGCCCACCCCTGGAACAGCGCGACAGCCTGATCATCGATTCGCCGGGCCCCTCACCAAAGACGCAATAACTTACGCCAGCGCTGCCCTACCACCGGCCGATCTTGCCCGCGTTTTGCCATATTCGAGGCTCGGCTCGCCCATTGGCCCGTGGCCGAATGGCAGCACCTAACAAGGAATTCTCCATGCGCCCCGCCAATCAGCCTCCCGTCGACCCCAATGCCGAGCTGCGCGGTTTCGAGCCGCTGCGCGTGGTGCTGGCGCTGGGTGCACTGGTGCTGGGCGTTGTCATGAGCCTGCACTGAGCCGCGCCCAACGGGCGTCGACCACTGAATCAACGATTTCCGTCATCTGCCGTGGAAGGCATGCAGGCGGCTGGTGCGCAAGGACGCGTGCCGGCCGCCCGGGCCAAACGAGGTGGCCGTGGCGAGCAAAGCAGTTAAACCGGTAAGTCCCATCCCCTTGGCACGTTCCTCCCCGCCCACCGGCGGGGATTTTTTTAGGGGAACTGAATGGACGACGTCGCCCGGGATCGATTTGGCGAGCCATGGGAACCAAACCCTTCGGGCCCGGTCCTATATCCCGGTGGTCGTCGATTCTTGCCGTGGATCGGCGACCCCATGTGGTCTCCTCACACGTCGTTCCGACGAAACTTGTCCCGGCGCGGATTGCGCCGGGATTTTCTTATGCGCCGACGGCAGCCAGGTTCTGGCGCATGGCCTCGATCACCGTCTTGTAGTCGGGCGCATTGAAGATGGCCGAACCGGCCACGAACGTATCGGCACCCGCAGCGGCAATCTCACCGATGTTGGTGGCGGTGACGCCACCATCGATCTCCAGGCGAATCGCGCGACCGCTCTCATCGATGCGGCGACGTACTTCGCGCAGCTTGGTCAACGCGGATGGGATGAACTTCTGCCCACCAAAGCCGGGGTTCACCGACATCAGCAGGATCAGATCCAGCTTGTCCATCACGTAGTCGAGATAGCTCAGCGGCGTGGCCGGATTGAACACCAGGCCAGCCTGGCAACCCGATTCCTTGATCAGGCCGATGGTGCGGTCGATGTGCTCGCTCGCCTCAGGATGGAAGCTGATCAGCGTGGCGCCCGCCTTGGCGAAGTCCGGCACGATGCGATCCACCGGCTTCACCATCAGGTGCACGTCAATGGGCGCGGTAACGCCGTAGTCGCGCAAGGCCTTGAGCACCATCGGGCCCATGGTCAGGTTGGGCACGTAATGGTTGTCCATCACGTCAAAGTGCACCCAGTCGGCGCCGGCGGCCATGGCCTTGGCGGTGTCCTCGCCCAGCCGCGCGAAATCGGCGGAAAGGATCGAGGGGGCGATGACGTAGGATTGCTTGCTCATGCTCATGATTCCTGTAGGAGCGCACTTGTGCGCGACCTGAAGTTGCGAGGCAGTGCCAGTCGCGCACAGGGTGCGCTCCCACACGTAGACGCCTGGTTTATTTGAAGCCGCGTTCCGTTTTGATGCGCTCGTAAGCTGCATTGATTTCGCTGGCGCGCGCCTCGGCCTGCTTGCGCATGGCCTCGGGCAAATCACCCAGTCGATCCGGATGGTGCTCGGAGATCAGCTTGCGATAAGCCCGCTTCACCGCGCGGTCGTCCACGCTGCGCGCGATGCCCAGCACGGTGTAAGGATCTGGCCCCTGCGTGTTGCGCTGAGGCGGCACGTAACCACCGTTGCCACCGTACGGCCCCTGGCCGCGCGAGTAACCGGTGGCATTCCAGGCATAACCCTTCATGGCCATCAGCGCCATCAGCTCCATGTCGCTGACGCGCAGCGCAAAGGCGAGCTGGCGCAGGATGGCCATCTTTTCCGGCGCGGGGTTGCCCTCGGCCAGCACCGTTTCGATGACCACATCCAGCACTGGGAAGGCGTGGTCGCGACGCAAACCCACCCAGCGGCGCAGCTCTTCGATGGCAGGGGTGACGTTGAACTCCGGCTGCTTGCCGGCATTGAAGGCGGTGATGGCCAGCCGGCGCTGATCGTGTTCTAGCCCCATGCGCTGCATCAGGCGCTCGGCGATAGCGATTTCGGCCTCGGACACGCGGCCATCGGATTTGGCAACGGCGCCCAGCAAGGCAAACAGCGGGCTGATATAGCCACCGGCCTCGGGGGTGGCACGGCGCATCTGCCCGCGGCGCAGGCTGTCGATGGTGAAGCCGATCAGGCCACCCACCACGGCGCCGGGCAGGCCATGCCCAAACAGGAAGCCAAATACGAACAGCCAGAAGGTCCAGGTGAAATTCATGGGTTGCCTTGCGTTTGCGGCGCCTGCGCGCTGTACCAGCGCGCCAGCTCATCCAGATCGGCTTCGCTCACCGGACCAATGACCGTGCGCATCAGCGGCACGCTGCGGCGACCGTCGCGGTATTGCTTGAGCGCCTCGCGCAGGTAATCCACTTTCTGGCCCGCCAGATTGGGTGCACCGGGAATCTGCGCCATGCCCGTTTCACCATGGCAGGCGGCGCACAGGCCCAGGCGGGCGGGCTTGGCCGGCGCAGCGGCCTGCGCCGATGCCGCTGCGGCCCACGCCACGGCGACGAGCGCGACGAAGCGGAGGGGCGATGCGACAAGGCGTGGCGGCTGAACCATGGGATTAGGCCGGGGCTCAAAAAGCGCCCAGTCTACCAGCCAGCGCAACCAGAACCCGGAGGCGGCACGTCGCGGCTACAATTGGCCGCTTGATCACCGGCCTGTCCCGGGCCGTCTCACCGTATCCCCTGTTCTGGAGCGAAAGATCGTGCCCACCACCCTGCTGCAATCGAACCTGCCCGGCCTCGAGCTGATCCATCGCGGCAAGGTGCGCGACGTGTACGCGCTGCCGGAGAACAGGCTGCTGATCGTAGCCAGCGACCGCCTTTCCGCGTTCGACGTGGTGTTGCCCGACCCGATCCCGGGCAAGGGCGAGATGCTGACGCAGATCTCCAACTTCTGGTTTGGCAAGACCGAGCATCTGGTGCCCAACCACCTGCTGCACACGCCGCTGTCCCAGGTGCTGCCCGCCGGCACCGACCTGAAGCTGTATGAGAAGCGTGCCGTGGTCACCCGTCGCCTGAAGCCAGTGCCGGTGGAGGCCATTGCCCGCGGCTACATCATCGGCTCGGGCTGGAAGGACTATCAGGCCACCGGCTCGCTGTGCGGCATCAAGCTGCCGGCTGGCCTGCAGCAGGCGCAGCAGTTGCCGGAGCCCATCTTCACGCCGTCGACCAAGGCCGCCGTAGGCGATCACGACGAGAACGTGAGCTTCGATGCAGTGGTAGCCGCCGTGGGCGCCGACCTCGCCGAACAGGTGCGCGAGGCGACGCTCGCCATCTACAAGTGGGCAACCAGCTATGCGGCCGAGCGAGGCATCATCATTGCCGACACCAAGTTCGAGTTCGGCACGGACGAGCACGGCAAGCTCTACGTGATGGACGAGATGCTGACGCCCGACTCCTCGCGCTTCTGGCCCGCCGATTCGTACCAGGTCGGCATCAGCCCGCCGAGCTACGACAAGCAGTTCGTGCGCGACTACCTGGAAACGCTGGACTGGAACAAGAAGGCCCCCGGCCCGCACGTGCCCGCCAACGTCATCGCCGGCACCTCGGCCAAGTACGCGGAAGCGCTGCAGCGCCTCGCTGGCATCACCGTTGAATGAAGGTCGTGTTCACCCATCTCGAATGGCCCGCGCCGGGAGCTGTTTGCGCGCAGGCCAAGAAAGAGAGAGGGAGTGTATGTCGATACACGACCGAGTGATGACGCTGGCATGCGGGCAAACAGACCCGGCCCGGAGGGTTGTCTTGCTCAGGCCGCCAGGCGGCAGCGCGTCGCTTGGTCAGGCAGCCAGCCTGACCAGCACAACGCACCACCACCTAACGACCTGAGCAAGACAACGCGGACCATTCGAGATGGGTGAACACGACCTCAATATGCAGCAGTGGCTGGATAGCTACAGCAACGATCACCAGCACCCGATCAATCGCCTTCTGCATTGGATCTGCGTGCCGCTGATCGTGTGGTGTGTGATCGCCCTGATGTGGACCATTCCGGTGCCGCCGATGATCGGCCGCCCCGGCTTCTGGTCGGTGGCGGCGCTGGTGTTGGCATTCATGTGGTACTGGAAGCAGTCACATCGCCTCGGCGCCGCCTTGCTGGTGGCGCTGGCTTTGCTGTGTGGGCTTACCGAATTCGCCTATCGCGAGCTCGGCCCATCCACGTTGCGCATGACGGCTATCGCCGTGTTTATCGTTGCGTGGATTGGCCAGTTCATTGGCCACGCCTTCGAAGGGCGACGCCCGAGTTTTCTCACCGATCTCGCCTATCTGCTCGTCGGGCCGGCGTGGTTGATGGATAAGCTGCTGCGGCGTGTGGGCATTTAGAAACCTCTCATACCCGTCATTCCGGCGCAGGCCGGAATCCAGTAGCGTCAGTGCAGGGTTGTCGCGTCACCGCAGATGCCGCGATAAACAATCAACTGCGCGACATCGCCAAAACCGAGCGGTTCCGCAACTGGATTCCGGCCTGCGTCGGAATGACGAGCAAAAAACAGGAAAGCCGCATCGTATGACCACCCTGCTCACCGTTATCAGCACCCTGCTCTGGTGGGTGCTTTACAGCAGCATCGGCGCACTGTTCTTCGCCATCATCGCGTGGACCGTGCTGCGCTGGTCCGAACGCTGCCCGGTGGTGTTCAACCGCACCTATCTCGCGTGTCTGGTGTGGAACCTGATCGGCCTGCTGCTGATCACCTTGGTGGCGATGCACGAAGGTCACACCAAACCGCCTTATGCACCCTTGCTGACCTCACCCGTGCTACGCGGTGCGTTGGTAGCCGACATGGCTATCGGGGTGTTCGTGCTTTGGAGGCTCATACCGCGCGTCGACGCACGTCGTATCCGCATCACCAGTGCGTGCATGGCTGTAGCGGTGGTCATGGCGATTGCTTTTGGCGCAGCAACCAGCCTGGCCTGATATCTCGTTCTTCACTGTAGGAGCGCACTTGTGCGCGACCGTTGCAACGTCACGTCGTAACATTGCGGTCGCGCACAAGTGCGCTCCTACATAGGGCAGTGCTGAAAGGTTTCAGTAACCCGTCTGGTGATTCGCGTCGCGCACCGCATCGATGAAGTGTGTGAACGGTCGGTCGGTAATGGCCACCAGACCGATATGCGAATTCTCGCCATCCAGCAAACGACCCGTGACTGGCTGGTCGACGTACTGGAACCAATGCACGCCGACGATCACCGGATTGGCTGCGGCCGCCGCGACGTAATGGGCATAGGCTTCGCCGCGCTGCTGCTCGTTCCACACCGGCACCACGCCCTTGCCGAACGGGCCGCGATCGTCGGAACCAAAATGGAACTCGGTGATCAGGGCCGGCTTGCCAAGCTTGGCGAATGCCGCTGCGTCGAAAGCATGCTCGGGCACATCGGCGTAGCCGTTGAAGCTCACCACATCGCAATACTGTGCGCATGAGGCGACGGCTTCAGGCGTGTGCACGGCAAAGCGTCCACCCAGAAACAGGTGATGCGGATCATGCTTGTGAATGGCCTGCGCCACGGTGCGAAAGTACTGGTCGGCATACTGACGCAACCACGCGCTGTAATCGTCGGCGATGGCGGGATGCGCTTCGACGGGGTTGGGAGCTGCGAAGTTGGTCGCCTCGAGCGCGTCCCACGAAGCCAGCGTGATACCCCACGCCGCCGCGAGCTTCGACGGGTCACCATACTTTTTCTTCAGCACGGCGATGAAGGCCTGCTTGGCCGGGCTGCGCGCCTCGCCACGCAAGGTACCTTGCGCCAGCCCCCAGCGCCCCTCGGGCCCCTGGCCCGCCCAGGCGAGCTCGTTGTCGGCGAAGTAACCGAGCAACCACGGATCGTCCTTCACTTCCTTGGCCGCCTGCGCTGCCGCGACATCCGCCGCCTGCGCAAAACGCGGATCGAACGGATCGGGCATGCGGCCCCAGTAGTCGTAGCCACTGGAGACATTGCCGAACACGCCGCTGATATTGACCGAGCGCGTATAGGCCAGGTGATGCGTCTGCGTCAGCGCCTCGTCGCTCCAGTTGCCCAGCGTGTTGAAGCCCCAGTCCTCCAGGCGCGCTACGGTGCGTGCACGCCAGGTCTGCCGCCAGCGGCGGCCGTCGGCCAGGAACAGGTTGGCCGAGTAGTAGTCGAACCAGCGGCCGTGACTGAAGCCAAGGCCTGCGGATGCCTGCTGGTCACCCGTCGGTTTGGGTTCGGAGCCGTAGAACGGCTTCCAGCGACCGCTATCGGACGGCAGGTCCTTGAACATGAATTCGCGGCCTTCGATAAACGTGCGGCCGCCATCGTCGTCCACCACATTGACGCCCAGCGAGAAGAAGGCATGCCCTTCCGGCGTCACCAGATGCCAGCGACCATCGCGCTGCTCGGCGCGGAACCAGCCGCTGGTTTTGAACGCGGCCATGTCAGTACGACCGCCGTAGTGATCAAAGCCCTTGCGCACGAGCGGGGCGCCCATCACCGCGTTCTGCTTGAACTTGTGGCGTCCACCGCGCAGAGCATCATCGGAGTCGACTTTGCCTGGCCACTGACCGCGCGTGTACTGGCCCCAGGCATCCACGATGCCTGTGTAGGCTTCGCGCAGCTCGTGGTCGCCATGCGACGTATCAAGCTTGCCGAAGGCCAGCGTCTGGGCCGCGGTCGGCGCCGGCGTGCCCAAGCGCACGGACTTCACATGGGCGAGGTCCAGATGGCCCTCCACCGTCGTCGCCACAAACACGCGCTTGCCACCGGTGACATAAGGCATCGGCGGCCCGACCTGCATCCCCATCGCACGCGGCGAAGTGGCATGCAACGGAATCACCAGCGTCTGCGGCGGCCCGGCCGGCACGCCAACGGTGGCATGCAGGTGCTCCCCTTCCTTGGCGCCGTCAATGTCGACTGTCAGCGTCACTGCCCAGGACATGGCGTTCTGCATGTCCACGTGCAATGAGCCTTCTTTGGACCAGTCCCACTCGCCCTCGCTCAGAGACACCACGACCTGCGGCTGGGGCGATGGCTGGAACGTGTAGCGCTGCAGCGACATGCCGGAGACCGTGACCGGCGCACCATCACGCTCCACGTTATTGAGCGTGGTTTGCGTGGTGGGGATGCTCGCAGTGCTATGACTTGCCGGCGTGGGTGCAGGCGGCGGCGCCGTGCGGCTGAGATCGGCCCGATCGGTGTCGCTGGCCTTATGGCAGCCTGCGAGCGCGAACAGGCAGGACAGGGCTAGGGGAGCGATCCGTTTCATCGGCGATTCAATGCGTGGAATTGGCGGCAGTATGCCTGCCACGACTGAAGCTTGCCTTGCTGCCATGACCGGTTCTCAAACGCAAGTTCATGCAACCCTCCGTTGCCAAGCGCGCCACGCGTAGTAGACCGGCACACCGACCAGGATCAGCACCAGGCTCATACCCGCATCCTCCGGTGAATGGATGGTGGTGGCGATGATCACGCCGAGCACCGTGACGACAAACAACAGCGGCAGCACCGGATAGAACGGCACGCGATACGGCGAAGGCTCGTTGCGGAAGCGGCGGCGATACCAGAACAGCGTGGCAATGCCGAACGCATGCGACAACCATTCGCCGACCGTGGTGTAGTCCAGCAACTGGCCGAAGCTTCCCGACACCGCCAACACGATAGCCCAGCCGCCCAGTACCGCCAGCGCGATGCGCGGCGCGCGTGATTGATCGTCGATACGCCCCACAGCGCGGAAGAACATACCGTCAGCCCCCATGGTCTGCAGCACGCGCGCGCCACCGGCGATCGCGATGCTGCAGTAACCAAAGGTGGAGCACGCAATGCCCACCGCCATGATGGTGGCACCGCGCTCCCCGAACAGCTTGCGCATCAAATCGGCTGCCGGCGCCTGACTCGCCGCCAGCCCCGCGTGGCCCAGCCCGGCGAGGTAAGCGAAGTTCACCAGCACGTAGCACACCACCACGCCGCCGAGACCCAGGCCCAACGCACGAGGCAGCGTCCTCTGTGGATCGCGCACCTCGCCGGCCAGATCGTTGAGGTAATGGAAGCCGCCGTAGGTGAACAGCACCGGCAGCAACGCGCCAAGGAAGGCGCCGGGCGGAAGCTGATGCGTCACATCCGCCGCCATCACCGTGCCGAGGTGCCCGCGGGCCAACACCAGCCCCACCACCACCAGCATGGTGATGGCCGACAGCTTGAGCAAGGTGAACAGGCTCAGCATACGGGCACCGGCTTTGATGCCGAAGAAGTTCACACCCACAATGAACGTGATCGCGCCTGCCGCCGCTGGCTTCACCCACATCAGGGGCAAGCCCAGCGCCGCACAGAAATAATCGGCAAAGGTAGTGGCCACTGCCGCCACGCTGCCGGGGTAGTTGATCAGCGCCATAGTCCAGCCGAACAGGAAGGCCGGCAGCTGTCCGAACGCCTCGCGCAGATAGATGTAGACGCCACCCGCCTGCGGCCGCCGCGCACCCAGTTCCGCATAACAAAGCACCCCCGCCAGCGTCAGCAGGCCACCGATGGCCCACAGCGTCAGCAGCTGCGCGCCGGCAGAGGTGCGTTCGGCCACGGTAGAGGCGCTGCGGAAGATACCGCCGCCGATCACGCCACCGATCACGATGGCAGCGGCGTCCCATATGCCCAGGCGGCGGAGGTACGCCGGCGACGTTTGGCTTTCGGAAGTCATGGTGCGGAACGGCATCCTTCGCAACAGGTACGAATGCCGGACGATAGCGCGAGTACGGCGTCCACTTCGACATGCAACTGCAACATTCGGTCGTTGCTGCAATTTTTCCTCGCCGGCTCAGTAGTTCTTCGCTAGCGCCTGCCTCTGGACCGGCGCAGAGTGCTGATCCCCCCGTCGCTGCATGCCGGCCACGCATCGGGCCGACCCCTTAGGAGGCGTCATGAGTACCGTCGCTAGTGCTGTCAGGCCCGAGGACGACAAGACCCTGGGGCCATTGCTGGAACTGGACCGCGAGCTGGTCACCGTAAGTAAGAAGATCAAGGTGCTGAAAGCCATCGACTGGCCGGTGGAGCTGGAAGCCAAGTTCATGGCGGAGTTCGAGCGCGGCAACCCGCAGCTGCCCGACCCGCCGCGCCGCCACCCCGACCTCAGCGGCGAGATGACCGCCCTGCGGAGCATCATGGCCAGGCTCGATCGCGGCCACCCCATCGGTGACTGGCTGTTCAAGACCGCATGGAGCTATCTCACGGCCGCCCAGATGTTGATGCATGTGGGCACAGACGAATTCACTCGTTGCTCGACGGCGCTGTATGGACGTCCGGACAGCGTCCATCGCACGCAGACCGCCAGCGCGCTGGATGCCGCAAAGGATGTCATCTCCATAACCGATGACCTCATCGGCCGCGAAGGTGTCCCGCCCGTACCGGCCGACATTCCCGCCGAAGATTTCGCCAAACGGCTACGCGAGCGCCTCGGCACCTTTTTCGACAAGGACAAGGTCGAGGTGATACTGAACCCCGATCTACCTTCCAAAGCCACCGCCGGCAGCAAGAGCATCAACCTGCGCTCCACCGCGCTGTTCTCGGAACTGGATTTGGCGCAGCTGACCGAGCACGAAGCCTTCGTGCACACCGCCACCTTGCTCAACGGCAAGCATCAGCCTTATCTGAAGTCGCTCGGCCTGGGTTCACCGCGCACCACCCGTGCGCAGGAAGGCCTGGCCACCTTCTCCGAGATCATCACCGGCTCGATCGATCTGGCGCGCCTACGCCGCGTCGCACTTCGCGTGATCATGGTGAAGCGCGCGCTGGATGGCGCCGATTTCATTGAAGTGTTCCGCGGCTTTCTTGAGGCCGGCCAGACGCCGATTGAAAGCTACCGCAGTGCTTCGCGCATCTTCCGTGGCGGCGATGTGCGCGGTCGCGTGTGCTTCACCAAGGATGCGGCTTACCTGCAGGGCGTGATGATCATCTACATTTTCATTCGCAAGGTGCTGCAAGCGGGCCAAGCGGAAATGCTGCCGCTGCTGTTTGCCGGTCGCGTGACCACCACGGACGTGATCACCTTGTCGCCCTACCTGCAAAGCGGGCTGATTGCTCGCGCGGTGTACGTGCCGCCGTGGGCGCGCGATCCGCAGCGCGTGCTGTCACTGATGGCGTTCTTTACCGCCGCTGCGCACTTCCGACTCGACACGATTGATCTCGAATCCTTCGTGGCTTTCGAGAATGACCTGGTGGATGAGAGCCTGGAAACGTTCGGGAAGTGAGGTAACCGGGTTGTCGCGCACAGAGTGCGCTCCCACAGGTGAAGCCTGGTCTGTGGGAGCGCACCCTGTGCGCGACGATCGCCCCAGCCGCGTGACGCCACGCGCCAACGGGGCCGTTTCGTGTTTGACTGTGCGCTCCCTTGCTCCCGTACTCCGTTGTGCCACTTCCACCCCGAAAGATCATCCACGTCGATATGGATGCGTTTTACGCATCGGTGGAACAACGTGACGATCCCTCGCTGCGCGGCAAACCCGTGGTGGTGGCGTGGCGCGGCGCGCGCTCGGTGGTGTGTGCCGCCAGCTATGAGGCACGCAAATTCGGCGTGCGTTCGGCCATGCCTGCGGTGCGCGCCGAGCGGTTGTGTCCACAGGCGATTTTCGTGCCGCCGGATTTCGGTCGGTACAAGGCCGTGTCGCGACTGGTGAGGGAGATCTTCGCGAGGCACACCGACCTGATCGAGCCGCTCTCCCTGGACGAGGCTTACCTCGACGTCACCACCACGCACACCGGGTTGCCCTCAGCCACCGCGACCGCCGAAGCCATCCGCGCTGCGATCCGGGAGGAAACGCAGCTCACCGCGTCGGCCGGCGTGGCCCCGAACAAGTTTCTCGCCAAGATCGCCTCGGACTGGCGCAAGCCGGACGGACTCTTCGTCATTCGCCCGCATCAGGTGGACGCCTTCCTTTTGCCGTTGCCGGTGGGCCGCCTGCCTGGCGTGGGCAAGGTGATGGAAGCCAGGCTCACCGAGCTGGGTGTTGCCACGGTCGGCGACCTGCGCGTCCACTCCCTGCAGGCGCTCGAGCAGCGCTTTGGCCGGTGGGGCCGGCGCCTGCACGAGCTGTCGCTGGGCATCGACGACCACCCGGTACAACCGGACCGCCCCACCCTGCAGGTATCGGCCGAGGACACCTTCGAGCACGACCTGACCCTGCAGGAACTTGCGCCACACATTCGCCGCCTCGCAGAAAAAGCCTGGGCGGCGCACCAGCGTGAAGCCGAAGGGGAACACGGCCGGGTGGCGCGCACGGTGGTGTTGAAACTCAAGACGTCGGACTTCCAAACGCTGACCCGAAGCTTCACACCGCCTTCACGTCCTGGCTCCGCGGCGGAGTTGGCAGAGATCGCCTGCGCGCTTCGGGACCGCGTGGAACGACCAGCGGAAAGCCGCTATCGCTTGGTCGGCGTGGGGCTGGCGGGCTTCGTCGACGTCGATAGTTTTTTCGCCCAGGACGACCTTTTCGGCGCAAATTCTTTCTGTTGATCGCCCGCCAGGGCTCCTTTATCGATCCAAATGTTAAAGGGCCCTTTACTCATCCGCGATTTCCTGAAACAGTGGCCCCGGGGAACCAAAAAAGCAGCACCAAACCTATAGACGTCTAGGCGCCTATAGCGGGTACTTGTTTGCTTACGAATCGGGGAGAAAACATGCAGTCCAACCACAATCGCCTATCCATAGCGGTACGCCTTGCCTTGTCTGTCGGTCTTGCTTCTACCGCCGCCATGGCTCAGGCCGAGGACACCAGCAGCAAGGACGCCTCGAACACTCAGAGTCAAAGCGGCCAGGACCAGAGCACCGATCAGGCGCCCAACAAGAACACCGCCAAGACCCTGACCGCGGTATCCGTCACCGGCTCGCTGATCCGCCGCGTCGACGCTGAAACCGCCAGCCCCGTGGTCACGCTGGATCGCAGCGCGATCACCAACAACGGCAGCCCGACGCTCGGCAACGTGCTTCAGGCCCTGCCCAGCGTCTCGGGTGTCGCTACCAACGCCCAGAACAACAGTAACGGCGGCGGCGTGGCCAGCCCCACCCTGGAAGGCGGTGACGGTGCGGCGCGCATTTCGCTGCGTGGCCTTGGCACCGATCGCACCCTGCTCCTCGTGGATGGCCAGCGCCTGGCCAACGCCGACCTCAACATGATTCCGCAGAACATGGTGGAACGCGTCGACGTCCTGACCGAAGGCGCCTCCACGGTGTACGGCTCCGACGCCATCGGTGGCGTGGTGAACGTCATCCTGCGCAAGGACTACAAGGGCGCGGAGGTCAGCGTCAACGATGGCATTTCCTCTCACGGTGACGGCCAGCGCCATGGCGCGCAGTTCACCGTCGGCGCCAGCGGCGACCAAGGCAACATCGTCGGCGGCGTGGACTACAACAAGCAGGATCCGGTGGTCGCCACGCGTCGCGCGTTCTCGGCCTATCAGCTGTCGCTGTACAGCTCCGGCCCGCAGATTTCCGGCTCGCACAGCATTCCGACCGGCCGCATGCAGATACCGCCCACCGCACTCGCGTTCAACCAGTTCAAGAACTGCGCGGACAGCAGCGGCAACGCCAATGTCACGCTGGCTAGCGGCAATGGCAACAGCCTCGGCGACTACCGTTGCTTCAAGGGTGCCACCGACGTCTACAACTACAACGCGTACAACTACATCCAGACGGCGAGCGAACGCACCAACGTCTTTGTGCTTGGCAATTACAAGTTCAACGACTATGTGACGTTCTTCGCCGACGCGTTCTACAACCACACCAACTCGTCTGGCCAGGACGCACCCGCGCCCACCAACGTGGGTGACGGCTGGAGCATTGCCGCCAACAATCCGATCAACCCGTTCGGCGTGACCTTTGGCAACCCGAACAACGGCGGCAACTACATGAGCACGCGCCTGACCGGTCTCGGCACGCGCCTGCACACGTACACCACTACCAACGAACAGATCAATTCCGGCCTGCGTGGCAACTTCGGCCAGAGCACCTGGGTCTGGGATGCGAGCTTCAACTACGGCCGCTCGCATCGCGTGCAGACCGACTACAACGAAGTCAACGTGCCCGCCTTCCAGGCGGCCATCGACGGCGGCGCCAACATCTTCAATCAGGCCGATCCGGGTGTAAGCGCACTGCTTCGCAAGGGTGTGGACGCGCCGGTCTACACGATGACCAACAGCATGAGGCAGTTCCAGGCCAATGCGTCGGGTGAGTTGTGGGATCTGCCGGCAGGCGCCATGCAGCTCTCCACTGGCGCACTGTATCGCCGCAACAACATGAACTACACCGTGACCAGTGACGCGATCCTGAATCCGGTCACCGGCACCTGTACGGTTCTGCAGGAAGCCTGCGGTTCGCCGGCCAGTGGCAGCATCAACGTGAAGGAACTGTACGCCGAAACGCTGATCCCGGTGCTCTCCGAACAGCCCTATGCCTATGCGCTCAATGTGAACCTGGGCCTGCGCTATTCCGACTACAGCACCTCTGGCAACACGACCAACGGCAAGTTCGCTGTCGAGTACCGCCCCATCGCCGACCTGCTGGTTCGAGGCACCGTTTCGCAGGTGTTTCGCGCACCGAATCTTGATGAGCTTTACGACGGCCGCACCATTGCCAACCCGACCATCGTTGACCCGTGCGTCAACCTGACGGCTGCACAGCTCGCCGGCCACACCAACGGCTGCCAGTACGTCATGCCGGGCACCAACAACAACCTCTCGCAGCAGATCACGGCCTACTACTCGGGCGCCGTGCCCGTAGGCTCGACGCTGAAGCCGGAAAAGGGCAAGTCGTACAACCTTGGCATGGTTTACTCGCCAAGCTGGGCTGAAGGCCTGTCGACTACCGTCGACCTGTGGCGCGTCACCTTGAATAACATGTTGACGGCCATCCAGGCGCAGACGGTGCTCAACTCGTGTTTCAACAACGATGCCAGCCCGTACTGCGGGTTCATCAACCGCTACAACAGCAACAGCACGCTGGCGGGTGGCATCAACTACGTCAACACGCCGTACGTCAACCTGGGCAACCTCAAGACCAGCGGTGTCGACTTCACCGCCTCGTACGTGATTCCTCACTTTGAGGTTGGCGGCATCGATCCCGGCCACTTCAAGGTGGGCCTGAACACCACGTACATCAGCGAGTTCAAGAACGACGCCACCCCGGGCGAGCCGGGCGCCGAGACCATCAACTACGCGGGCACCTACACCCAGCAGTTCGGCAACATCTCACGCTGGCGCGGCACGCTCACGCTGAACTGGAATCTGGGCCCCTGGAGCGCGCAGTGGCAGAGCCGGTATATCCACCGTCTGTCCAACCTCACCGCGTACGCCGACACCGGTGCTGCGGTATCTACGCAGATGGGTGGCATTACGTACCACTCGATCCAGGGCGGCTACGAATGGGCGAAGATCCACACGCGCTTCGACCTGGGTATCGACAACATCACCGGTCGCGTGCCGCCGCTGGTGTACCAGAACGGCCAGAACTACAACGTGGATACGTCAACGTATGACACGATGGGCCGCTACTTCTGGGCTCGCGCAACAGTGAAGTTCTGATCCACCGCCTGCGGAAGGCCGCAACGGAGACGTTGCGGCCTTCTCGCGTTAGGATCACGGGATGAGCGAGCAGCACCCTACCTCTTCCACCGATCTGGTCCATCGCATCGTCGTCGCCTTCAACAGCGGCGACATGTCCAGCGTCCTTGCTCTTGGCGAACCGGTCGCCGACCGGCCCGACACGGATGACATGGTGCTGTTGCTGCTGGGCTTTGCACAGCAGTCGATCACCCGCTTCGATGACGCCGCTACCACCTTTCGCAAACTGACCGCTCGTCGACCCGACGTATCGTCGTACTGGAACAACCTCGGTGTTGTTGCCCGACAAGCGGGAGACACGGCAGCCGCCGAGCATGCTCTGCTCAAGGCAGCCGCCCTTGCTCCGGAAGACCCGGAAACCCATTACAACCTCGGACTGCTATACGCCCAGCAGCAGCGCTGGCTGCTTGCACGCGAAGCGTTGTTGCAAGCCGTTGGCCTTGCGCCAGACTTTATCGAAGCGCGGCTGCAAGCGGCACATGCGTGCCATTTCTGCGGTGACACGAGAGGCGCGGAAGTCGCCTTGGAAGGAGCCGCCGACTGGCCGCCACAGCAAGCCGAACTGGCGCTGATTCTGGCCACGATCCTTTCCAGCCTGGGCTATCAGGCCACCGCCTTCGATACGCTGGAGAAGGCCGTGCTTCCGGCAGGGCCGGAGCGATCACAGGTGGCGCTGCGCATCATTGCCATGCAAGCCTCCATGCACGAGCGCAGCAATCAGATCGAGCAGGCACAAGCGAAACTCGCCCAGTTGCCGCTCGCCATGCTCAACGCGTTGCCGCTGGATCAAAGGGAGCTGCGTTGTGCAGGCCTGCAGGTGCATGCAAACGTCGCGGCTCGTCTAGGCGATTGGGAGCAAGCCGCGTCGCTCCACCTGCAGCTCCTGAGCGCGGGAGGGGATGCGCATGTCATGGCGAGCGCGGCGTTCGGCGTCGCCTCAGCGAGAAACAAGCAGAAAAGGCATGAACAAGCGTGGCAAGCATTGACCGATGCGCACGCCTTTCAACTGGCGTTCGCCAAGGACTTCGTGCCCGAATTGTTGCCGGACGGCAGCCAGCCGCTCGATATGGTGGCGCATAACGTCAGCCGTGTTGAACATGACCGCTGGACCGCGCTGAAAGCTCCCCGAAGTCATGAAAGCCCGGTGTTTGTGGTGGGCTTCCCACGATCGGGCACGACACTGCTCGAACAGATGCTCGACGCGCACGCCGACTTTCGCTCCATGGATGAGCGCGCCTTTATCTATGAGTTGATCAAGCGCATACAGCTGGTCGAGCAAGCGTACCCCGCCGACCTCGCCACGCTGAGCCAAGCCAACGTGGACCAGCTGCGCGGCATCTATGGCGACTTGGTGCGTCGCGTGGTGCCTGACCTCGGCCAGCACCGGCTGGTCGACAAGAACCCGCTCAACATGCTGTGCCTGCCGATGATTGCGCGCCTGTTTCCTGAAGCGCGCATCATCCTGTGCCTGCGCCACCCGTGCGACGTGCTGCTGAGCTGTTATATGCAACCGTTCCGCTCACCCGCTTTCATGGTGCTGTGTTCGTCGCTGAAGCGACTGGCCGAAGGTTATGTGCAGGCGTTCGAGCAGTGGTATCGGCATGTCGAGGTATTCGCGCCGCGCGTGCTGGAATGGCGCTATGAGTCGGTGGTGAGCCGCTTCGATGATCACGTGGCGCGACTGGGCCAGTTTCTCGACGTGGACGACGCCACGCCCATGGCACGATTTGCCGAGCATGCACGCGCCAAGGGCTACATCAGCACGCCGAGTTACGCTCAAGTGACTGAAGGCATCCACGCCAAGGCGGTCAATCGCTGGCATGCCTATCGCGAGCACTTTGAACCGGTGCTACCCATCCTTCGCCCCATGATGGAGCGGTTGGGCTACAGCGAGTAACAGCCGCTGTTCTCTTCGGATACGCTACGCCACCTCCGAACCCGACTGACAGGAGTCTCCATGCACCTGGAAATACCCCAGATCGAGAAACATTCGCTTCGCGAATTCGCGAAGCACTACTTGATGATCGTGCTCAGTATTCTCACGGCGCTTGGGCTGGAACAATGGATCGAGAGCGTGCACCATCGCCACGCCGCAGAGTTCGCTACCGCGCAGATTGACGCCGAACTGCAGGGCGCACTCAGTGACATCCAGACCTCACTGAGTATCGACGAGTCGAAGGTCGCCCCGCTGGAAGCCGTCAAAAGAGTCATCACAGAAGACGTGCAGAATGGCCTGTCAGACAAGGACATCAACAAGCACATTCAGGCAATGCGCGATCAATTCGTGCTCAGCATCAACTGGCCCTCGTTTCCCACGCAAGCGTGGGACGTAGCCGTAGCGAACCAGTCGGCGACCTGGATCGATGTGGAGAAGCAGCACAAGTACGCCTCGGCTTACGCCTCCATGCGGGACCTGTCCAACTGGACCATCCACAGCGCCACGCTAGCCCTCGACGCACCGCGCATGGTCGATATGCGCACCCGAATTCGCCTTGGCAAAGATGTTGATCCCGTCGACTTCCTCTGCGTGTTGCAGCAAATGATCAATAGCTCCCGGGAAACGATCGGGCAATTGAAGCAAGGCGCAAAGCCTGTTCGCGCCGCGATGGGTCTATCCGAAACGTGAGTCCATGAGCCCGGGACCTCCCGGGCTCTCTGTGCGTATTTTTCTGCGCCGCCGCCATGTATTAGGCCGCTAACACACACTTGGCGTATTCACCGCACTCTAATCGCACCAGGTGCGATTCGTGCCCAGCTCGTGAGCACCCACAAGCGCGATCCGCATCGCTCAAGCCGTAGAAAATATCGACAACTAGCATGTTTTCACGATGACATCGTGGATCGATCTCACACGCCAATCGTGACCGAGTGCGCATAAATGCACTCTGACATCCCCGTAATCTGCGCGCTCCAGGGGAGCGGTCAACAACACAACCGCACAGCATTCGCCGCCACTCATCCAGTGGCGGCGTGTAGGGGAGTTGTTGTTTGAAGTCATCGGCTGCTGGATGGTCCAGAGTCGAAACGAGTGACTATTCGCGTACGAGGGAGAATTTCAATGCGAGCGAAGTTGAAGTTTGCGTTGCTAGCTAGCCTTGTCAGTGTGACCTGCTTTCCCGCCATTGCTGCTGCGCAGCCTGCGGGCACGTCGGCACAGTTCAACCCTGAGATCGTCAGCCCCATGGAAGCGCAGGCGCGCGACCAATGGCGCGAGGCCATCTCCCACACCGCCACGCCTGCAGAAGGCTGCTACACCGCCAACTATCCCAGCATCGTGTGGAAGCAGGCGGCGTGTAAAGAAGCCACACCTCGTGTCGCTCCCGTACCGCGCTGGTCAAAGTTCGGTGCAGCGCAAACCGCCGGCAACGGCAATGACTACACGCTTCAAAGCGCGAGCCTCATCACCCAGACCATCGGTACCTTCCCGGTCGTTACGGGTGTGACGTCGGAGACCGGCGTGGGTGTGCCTGCCTACGGCAACGGTGGCATTCTCGGTGCAAATGAGTACTCGCTGCAGATCAACTCCAGCTTCAACTCGACCACGTCTGCCTGCAACGGCCATTCCGGTTGCACCGTGTGGCAGCAGTTCGTGTATGCGCCGGATTACAGCGTGCAGGGCCAGGCTGCTGTGTTCATGCAGTACTGGCTGATCGGCTACGGCGGCCGGCGCTGCCCCAGCGGTTGGGGTAGCGATGGCGCAGGCGACTGCTACAAGAACAGCGCTGCCGCAACCGCACCCGATGTACCGGCCACCCAGCTCGGCAACGTGAAGCTGACCGGTACCGTGACGGCAGGCGGCAACGACACCGTGGTCTTCACCAACGGCACCACCGCGTACAGCTCCAGCGGCAAGGACAGCGTGCTGTATCTCGCACAGGTGTGGAACGTATCGGAGTTCAACGTCGTCGGTAACGCCGGTGGCTCCGAAGCCGACTTCAACAGCGGCTCGTCCATCACGGTGAACGTGGCGGTGAACAACGGTTCCACCAGTGCCCCCTCGTGCGTGGCCAACTCCGGCAGCACCGGCGAGAGCAACAACTTGAACCTTGGCACCTGCACGGCCTCAAGTGGCACTCAGCCGTCGATTCGCTTCACCGAGTCGAACTGACGACCAGCGGTTTCGCTGGCCCGCAAAGCAAGAAAGCCCGGGTTTCCCGGGCTTTCTTTTATCACTTCGGCGTTGGCTACTTCTTCTTCGGCATGTACAGGTCGGTGATGGTGCCTTCGTAGGCTTCCGCCGCCATGCCTACCGATTCGCTCAGCGTCGGATGCGGATGGATGGTGAGGCCGATGTCGGCCGCTTCCGCACCCATCTCGATCGCCAGCGCGACTTCGGAAATCAGGTCGCCGGCGTGCGGGCCAACGATGGCACCGCCGACCACGCGATGGGTTTCCTCGTCGAAGATCAGCTTGGTGAAGCCTTCGGTGCGATCGATGCCGATGGCGCGGCCACTGGCTGCCCACGGGAACTTGCCCGTGCCGATCTTGAGGCCCTTTTCCTTGGCCTCACGCTCGGTGACGCCGACCCATGCCACTTCCGGATCGGTGAACGCGACCGACGGAATGACGCGTGCGTCGAAGTAGCTCTTCATGCCGGACACCACTTCCGCCGCCACACGGGCTTCGTGCGTGGCCTTGTGCGCCAGCATCGGTTGGCCCACCAGATCGCCGATGGCGAAGATGTGCTTCACGTTGGTGCGCATCTGTGTGTCGACGTTGATGAAGCCGCGATCGCTCACCGTGACACCGGCCTTGTCTGCGCCGATCTTGTTGCCGTTGGGCGAGCGGCCCACGGCAACCAGCACGCGATCGAACACGGTGGTTTCGGGGATGCTCTCGCCTTCGTAGCTAACCTCAATGCCCTTCTTGGTGGCTTTGGCGTCCACCACCTTGGTCTTGAGGTGCACGCCCTTGAGCTTCTTGCCGAGGCGCTGTGCCAGCGGCTTGACCAGGTCGGCGTCGGCGCCGGGGATGATCTGGTCCATGAACTCGACCACGGTCACTTCGCTGCCGAGCGCGGAATACACCGTGGCCATTTCCAGACCGATAATGCCGCCGCCAACCACCAGCAGCTTCTTGGGAACGTCCTTCAGCTCCAGCGCGCCGGTGGAATCCACGATGCGCTCGTCGTCCCACGGAAACGCAGGCAGCTTCACCGACTGCGAGCCGGCGGCGATGATGGCGTACTCGAAACGGAGCAGCTTGGTACCTTCAGCCGTCTGGACTTCCATTTCATTCGGCGAAATGAAGGTGCCGACGCCCTGCACTGTGCGCACCTTGCGCTGCTTGGCCATGCTGGAGAGGCCACCGGTGAGCTTGCCGACCACCTTGGTCTTGAAGTCGCGCAGCTTGCCGAGGTCGATCTTCGGCGCGCCGAAGCTGACGCCGTGGGCGGCCATGGCTTCGGCTTCGTCGATCACGGCGGCGGCGTGCAGCAATGCCTTGGACGGGATACAGCCCACGTTGAGGCAGACGCCGCCCAGGGTGGCGTAGCGCTCGATCAGCACGGTATCCACGTCGAGGTCAGCAGCGCGGAAGGCGGCGGTGTAACCGCCCGGGCCGGAGCCGAGCACGACCAGCTTGCATGTGATGTCAGGAGTACGACCGGAAGCGCCGGCGGCCTTCGGTACTTCGGCCTTGGCGGCGCCGTCAGCGACTTCCAGCACGGCGATGACCGCACCTTCCGACACTTCGTCGCCCACTTTGATCTTGAGCTCCTTGATCACGCCAGCGGCGCTCGACGGGATTTCCATCGTCGCCTTGTCCGATTCGAGCGTGATCAGGCCCTGCTCCTTGGCGACGGTGTCGCCGACCTTCACCAGCACCTCGATCACCGGCACGTTGTCGTGGCCGCCGATGTCGGGGACTTTGATTTCGATGGTGCTTGCCATGGGGAATCCTTGGATTTCTTTTCGCTACGCAGTGAGGACTGGCACAAGATTGGCCCCTCACCCCGGCCCTCTCCCCGGAGGGGAGAGGGAGCAAACTTCGCTACGTCAGAGCAGCAGGCGGCGGATGTCGCCCAGCTGCTGTGCGAGGAAAGAAGCGAAGCGCGCGGCGAGCGCGCCGTCGATCACGCGGTGGTCGTAGCTGAGCGACAGCGGCAGCACGAGGCGTGGCGCGAATTCCTTACCGTTCCACACCGGCTTGGTGGCCGCCTTGGACACGCCGAGGATGGCGACTTCCGGTGCATTGACGATCGGCGTGAATGCCGTGCCGCCGATGCCGCCGAGCGAGGAGATGGAGAAGCAGCCGCCGGACATTTCGTTGGGGCCAAGCTTCTTGTCGCGCGCCTTCTTGGAGATCTCGCCCAGTTCCACGGCAAGGTCCAGCAGGCCTTTCTTGTCGCAATCGCGGATTACCGGCACCACCAGGCCATCGGGCGTGTCCACCGCGATGCCGATGTGGAAGTACTTCTTGAGGATCAGCTTCTCGCCGGTTTCATCCAGCGAAGCGTTGAACTGCGGGAACTTCTTCAGCGCCGCGACCACCGCCTTGATCTGGAATACCAGCGGGGTGACCTTGAGATCCTTGTTCTCTTCGCCGAGCTTCTTGCGGAAAGCTTCCAGCTCGGTGATGTCGGCGTCTTCGTGCTGGGTGACGTGCGGGATCATCGCCCAGTTGCGTGCGAGGTTCGCGCCCGAGATCTTCTGGATGCGCGAAAGCGGCTTCTCTTCGATCTCGCCGAACTTGCTGAAGTCGACCTTGGGCCACGGCAGCAAGTTGAGACCGCCACCGGCAGCCACCGGAGCGCCGGTCGGGCGAGCACCCGAAGCAAGCGCATGCTTCACGTAGCCGGTCACGTCTTCGCGCTGAATGCGGCCAGCACGGCCACTGCCCTTCACCTGACGGATATCCACGCCCAGCTCGCGCGCAAAGGCACGAATGGCCGGACTGGCGTACGGGGCGTCGCCCGGCATGACGATGCGCGAATCGAACGGCGGGCGCTCGGTCGGGGCGACGTCGCCTTCCGGCACCTTGTCCATCAGCGCGGCTCGGGCTGCCATCGGCGCGGGCTTCTCTTCGACCTTGGGCGCTTCCGCCCTGGCGGCAACCGGCGCAGCGGCGGGCGCGCCACCGACTGCTTCCACCAGCGCGATCAGGCTGCCTTCGGAAAGCTCATCGCCCACCTTGACCTTGATCTCTTTCACTACGCCCGCGAACGGGGCCGGCACTTCCATCGTGGCCTTGTCGGATTCGAGCGTGATCAGGCTCTGGTCCTTGGCGATGGTGTCGCCCACCTTCACCAGAATTTCGATGACCGGCACATCGCTGCTGCCGATGTCCGGCACCAGCACTTCGCGCACACCGCCGCTGGCGGCAGGTGCAGCGGCCGGTGCGGGAGCCGGAGCCGGAGCCGGCGCTGCCTTGGCGGGCGCCTCGGCCTTGGCCGGTGCAGCCTGCTTGGGCGCGGGCGCAGCGTCGGCGGCATCGGCTTCGATGATGGCGATCAAGGCGCCTTCGGACACCTCATCGCCCACTTTCAGCTTGATTTCTTTCACCGTGCCCGCGAACGGGGCCGGCACTTCCATGGTCGCCTTGTCCGACTCCAGCGTGACCAGGCCCTGTTCCTTGGCTACCTTGTCGCCCGGTTTCACCAGCACTTCGATCACCGGCACATTTTCGCTGCCGATATCGGGAACGCGTGCTTCTTTGAGGTCGGCCATGGTTTCTCCTACGGATGGCGATGGCGTGCCGGCGGGGATGACGGCCGCATAAGGGCCCAATCATAGCGAACGACACCCGTTTCCGGACGCTTTTGGATCGTTTGAATCCACCATTCGCATACGTATGCAGGGGTTAGCACGTCATGCGGCCTGGTCGGGAAGACGGCTCTCGACCGTGCTCAGCTGGCGACGAGTCAGCGGGATGCTGATGCCCTCCGCGGCAAACCGCTCCTTGACCCCTCGCACCAGGTCGGTCTGTGTGGCCCACACGTCACTGCTGCGGACAAAGGCGCGCAGCACCAGCACCACGGCGTTCTCGCCCAGACTTTCGGTCCAGACACCCGGTGCAGGGTCCGGCAGGATGCGCGCATCGGCGGCGTACAGCTGGCGGATCACATCCATCGCACTGCCGATGTCGGCCTTGTAGTCGACGTTCACCCGCAGCTCGATGCGGCGAGTGCCGCGGCGATTGAAGTTGATGATGGCATCCGAACCGATCTTGGCGTTGGGCACCACCGCTTCGCGGTTGTCCGCCATCACCAGTTGGGTATACATCAGGCTCACGCTCTCCACCGTGCCGTCCACGCCGCCCGCGGTGATGAAGTCACCCACGCGGAACGGCCGGAACACGATCAGCAGCACGCCCCACGCCAGGTTGCTGAGCGAACCCTGCAACGCCAGGCCAATAGCCAAGCCACCCGCACCGAGCGCGGCAACCAGCGGCGCCGAAGGCACACCGGCCTGCTGCAAGGCCATCACGATCAACATCGCCACCAGCACGCCATTGATCAGGTTGCGCAGGAAGCCGCTGAGTGTTTCGTCGACATTCGCGCGACGCATCGCGCGACGCGCGATATTCGCGACGCGCGCGGCAAGCCAGAGGCCTATCAGCAGTATCGCGATGGCGCTGCCAAGGTTGACCAAGGTGGAGATGGCACCTTGGGAAAGGTGCAGACGCGACAGAAGCTCTTGCATGGGTCAGTGGCTCATCGGTGAAAAACGCCGGGAAGCCTAGCAGCCCATCGATCAAGGTTCCGTTGTGCTTGCCGTACATAAAAATGCCGCGCCTGATAAGGGATGGCGCGGCATTGGAGCCTGTTTGTGAAGTTTGAGGAGCGCACAAACCGGCGCAAGGTCGTACTGGGGAGCCGACCATAGGAATCAACGCACGGGGTCGCCTCCATCGGCGCGCACGCTATTCGTGGCTGTTATCAGCTTCTTGTTGTCTGGGGGTTTTCTCGTCAGCAATTGCAACCGCGAGCCATCGGCCATGCGGAGCTGCATCTGCTGCTGTAATTTTTCCAGTTCACTCAATCGCGGACACAAGGCATCGACGCGTTTGTCGAGTTCATGGCTGCGCGCATTCACCTCGCGATCGATCGACGCGTCCAGCGTATCCGCGCGTGCTTTCAGGGTCTCCACCTGGCGTTCATCACCGCTCAGTGCAGCTGTGACCGCCGAGCCGGCCAACTTGCCAGCCAGATCGGCTGCCGACGACTGCACCGTCTGTTCCATCACGTCGTCCAGCTCGTGCGGCCGCCATTCGCCCTTGCCGAGGCTGCTATCGATGCGCGCCAGGGCCAGCTGACGGTTACGATCCAGCCGATGGATCATGGCCTGGCGGTCGTTCGAATTCTCCGCAAAGGTGAGCATGACGGTACGCATCGCGGCATACCCGATGTTGACGCCTTCGCGGGCCACGGCAGCCACCTCCGGCAATAGCGCACGCACCTGTTGCTCATAATCGCGCACGCGTCCGGCGTCGTCGGCCGATACGGTCATGTCGTGGCCATCTACGCGCAGATGTCCGTCATGCATGAACACATCGCCCGGCTTGCCGCTGTCGCGATGAAATCCGATGCCATCGGGCGTGACTTGCACGTCGTAGTCGGTGGCGTAGCCGCAATGGTCGCCATGAACCTGGAGATCGTTCGCCTGCACGGCGCCGCCCATGGCGACACCCGCGGCAAGTACGCAGGCCAGCATTGTGGTGCGCATCGTCAACACCTCCCTATGACGCGCCGTGTGATGACCACACAACGTCAGGCGAACGATGCGCCGCAGCACGCCACCGGACATGGGCCAGGTGTCATGCCCTGCCATCGGTCATGGGCGGCTGGAGCGGCCATGACGCAGTGCGTATAGGCAGCCATGCGCAGGCACGCTAAGTTCGCCCACAGGTATGCCATGAGGGGAGTCGTGGGATGCGGGAGGGGTGGGATGCAATCGTGGTGGGCGCCGGCCTGGCTGGGCTGACGGCTGCCACCGAGCTGGCCGATGCCGGCAAACGGGTACTGGTGCTGGATCAGGAGCCGGAGCAGAGCCTGGGGGGACAGGCGTTCTGGTCGTTCGGTGGACTGTTTTTCGTCGACTCGCCGGAACAGCGGCGCATGGGCGTGCGCGATTCGCATGCACTGGCGCTGGCCGACTGGATGGGCACGGCGGCATTCGACCGGGCGGAGGATCATTGGCCGCGACGCTGGGCCGAGGCTTACGTTGACTTTGCGGCAGGCGAAAAACGCCGCTGGCTACATGCCATGGGCATGCGCTGGTTTCCCGTGGTGGGCTGGGCCGAGCGCGGTGGCCACGGCGCCATCGGGCATGGCAATTCCGTGCCGCGTTTCCACGTGACCTGGGGCACCGGGCCCGGCGTGATCGAACCCTTCGTGCGACGGGCGCGTGAGGCTGAAGCCAAGGGCTTGCTGCAGTTCGGCTTCCGCCATCGCGTGGATGAACTGATCGTGGAAACGGGCGCCGTGACCGGCGTGCGCGGCAGCGTGCTCACTGCCGACGGCATGGAGCGCGGCAAGCCCAGTTCGCGCGATGTGCTGCACGGTTTCGAACAGCGCGCACAGGCGGTGATCGTCGCTTCCGGTGGTATCGGCGGCAATCACGCCCTGGTGCGGCGCAACTGGCCGGAGCGCCTGGGTCCGCCACCGGCGCACATGCTTTGCGGCGTGCCCGCGCATGTGGACGGCCGCATGCTCGGCATCAGCGAAAGCGCCGGCGCGCGCCTGATCAATCGCGATCGCATGTGGCATTACGTGGAAGGCATCGAGAACTGGCACCCGATCTGGCCCAAGCACGCCATCCGCATCCTGCCCGGCCCTTCATCACTCTGGTTCGACGCCACCGGCAAGCGCTTGCCCGGCCCACTGTGGCCAGGCTTCGACACGCTGGGCACGCTCGAACACCTGCGCCGCACCGGTTACGACTACAGCTGGTTCGTGCTTGACCAGCAGATCATTCGCCGCGAGTTCGCACTCTCCGGCTCGGAACAGAATCCGGATCTCACCGGCAAGAGCTGGCGACAAGTGGCCAAACGCGCCATTGGCAAAGGCGCACCCGCACCGGTGGAAGCCTTCAAGCAGCACGGCCGTGACTTCATCGTGCGCGACACGCTGGAAGCACTGGTCGACGGCATGAATGCGCTGGCCGGCAACCAGCTGCTCGATATCGCGCAGATCCGTAGCGAGATCGAGGCACGCGACTTGCAGTTCGATAACCCGTTCGCCAAAGACAGCCAGGTGATGGCCATCCATAACGCGCGGCAGTATCGCGGCGACAAACTGGTGCGCGTGGCCAAGCCCCACCGATTGCTGGATCCCGCCAACGGTCCGTTGATCGCGGTGCGATTGAACATCCTTACGCGCAAGACGCTGGGTGGACTGGAGACCGACCTCGATGCGCGTGTGCTTGGCCACGATGGCCAGCCGCTGCCGGGACTCTATGCAGCCGGCGAAGCCGCGGGTTTTGGTGGCGGTGGACTGCATGGTTATCGCGCACTGGAAGGCAGCTTCCTGGGCGGATGCTTGTTCTCGGGCCGGGTCGCCGGTCGCGCCGCGGCGGCAGCCATCGCATGAGTGTGCATGCGTTGCCCCGCATCGCCATCTATGGCGCGGGCAGCGTGGGTGGCTATCTTGCCGCCCGCCTGCACGAACACGCGCGCATCACCTGCATTGGTCGCCGCCGTGTGATCGACGCATGGCGCCTGCACGGCCTCGACTGGAGTGATCTGCAGGGCGGCCACGAACATGTCGCCGCCAAAGAGGTGGAACTGCAGGTCGATCCGTTCGCTGCCGCGAAGGCGCACCTGGTGCTGGTCACGGTGAAGTCTTCCGCCACCGAAACGGTGGCGCGCGAGCTGGCAGGAGTGGTCGCGCCAGGCGTTCCCATCATCAGTTTCCAGAATGGGCTGCATAACGGCGAGCTGCTGCGCGCCGCGTTGCCGGGGCATCCGGTGCTGTCGGGCATGGTGCCATTCAACGTACTGCAGCGCGTACCGGGCGATTTCCATCAGGGCTCGGGCGGTGAGTTGATGGTGGAAAGCCATGCTTCGCTCGCGGCCTTTCATCCGATCTTTGCGGCAGCAGGCTTGCCGCTGATCGCCCGTAACGACATGCCGGCGGTGCTTGCGGCCAAGTTGCTGCTCAACCTCAACAACGCACTCAATGCGCTGTCCGATCTGCCTCTGAAGGACGAGCTCTCGCAACGCGACTGGCGTCGCTGTCTGGCCTTGGCTCAGCGCGAAGCACTGGAGGTGTTTGCAGCAGCGAACATCCACCCGGCCAAGCTCACACCGCTACGGCCGCAGTGGTTGCCGCGCGTGCTCGATATGCCGGATGCGTGGTTCCGCCGCCTCGCCTCGCGACTGCTGGCGATTGATCCGGTCGCCCGTTCGTCGATGTGGGAGGACCTGCAGCGCGGCCGCTCCACGGAAGTGGATGCGATCAACGGTGAGGTGGTGCGTATCGCCACGCGACATTACGTGGCGGCGCCGGTGAATCTGCGGCTTGTGGCGCTGATCCATGAGGCCGAACAGTCACGGCGTGCGTGGAGCGCGCAGGACCTGCTCGCCGAACTGCATCATGCCGGTTCATTGTAGGAGCGCACTTGTGCGCGACAGCCACACGGCGCATTGCGCTTCAGCCTTGCGGTCGCGCACGAGTGCGCTCGTACAGAAAAGCCGGGGTCACTCGTCGGCGGATTGATACAACTCCCTGCGCAGATGACGCAGCGCCAGTGTTTCCCACTGCGCCACGACCACCAACACCACCGTCGTCGCTGCTGCCAACCAAAGCAACGGCCACGATTGCGCCGGCCACAACAGCAGCCCCAGCAACACCAGGCCCGCCAGATGCGACAAGGGAAACCGGGTGTTGTTGACCGTCTGCTTGAACAACGCGTTGCCCAACAGATAGAGCGCCGGCCCGCTCAGTATCACGGCCACCTGTGCCATATCGGCAGGGCCATGCGGGTGGCTGAGGCTCAGTTCGTCACCCACCGCACTCACCACAATGCCCGCGACGATGGGCAGATGCAGGTACGTATAACCGAGTCGCGCCGCGCGTCCGGGGTCGCTGGATTGGCGCATCGAACGGCTGCTGCGTTCCGCGGCGAGGTCGAAGTAGATCCACCACATCGCCACACACCCGACAAAGGCGGCAGTGAAAGCCAGCCACTCGTCCATGCTGCGCGCGCTCTGCGCAAAGCTGCTGCCCGTCACCACCACCGACTCACCCAGCGCAATGATCACGAACAAGCTGCAGCGCTCGGCAAAGTGGCCGCCTTCCACGTCCCATTCGCTGGTCAAGGAACGGCCCAGCCCCGGCACGTAGAAGGCCGCGGCCGGCCCCAGATACTCGATGACCATGGCCACCCCCCATAGGGCGAAGCGCGTTTGCCCCTGCATGAAACCGCCGGTCAACCACAGCGCACCGGAAACCACCAGCCAAAGGGTGATGCGATAGAAATTGCGGCGCGCCGCCAGCGGCGAGCGGCGCAGCGCCCAGACCATGAACAGCGAGCGCCCCACCTGCATGAAGGTATAGGCACCTGCAAACAGCAACGCATGCCCATCGAAGGCGTCGGGCAACGAGGTAGAGAGCAGCAGGCCCGCAAACATCAGCACCAACAGCAACAGGCGCACCGCCAGGCGCTCCGGGTCCAGCCAATTGGTGATCCACCCGGTGAAGATCCACACCCACCACACGGCGAGAAAGAGCAACAGCACGTGCAGCGCGCCGAGCACGCTCAAGTCTCCAAACAACGTATGGGAAAGTTGGGTCACCGCATACACAAACACCAGATCGAAGAACAGCTCGATATTGGTGACCTTGCCGTGCATACCCGCCTGACGGGCTCGCAGCAGACTCGGCGAAGGGGTTCCCCCCACATTCAGCGTTTCGGACATGACGCCACCTCTCCGGAGCGGCGTCCGTTATCGCATGAGCGGCATGCACGCCGCCATCTCCTGTACTCAACCGCTTCCGTCGCGGATGGCGCTGACCTTGCCGTCGGCCACCACGATAGTGATGACCCTGTTACCACTGCGGTATTGCCATTGCTCGCCGCCAGCTGATTTCGAGCCTGACCGCCGCGACTTGCTGCTTTTTCCTGAGCTGCGACCCGCGGGGGCCTTGCTGTGTGAGCGGTAAGTGGGCTTGCCCAGCAACTCCTGGACGCGGGTGGCGCTATCGCCCACCACCAGCACCTGACTGCCCACACGCAAGGTGCCGCTACCGGCCTGCACAGCAAAGGCCAGCGACAGGCCGAGACAGAAAAGGGTTCCACGCATGGACGTCTCCGTGTCCGAATCGCCGCGCGTCGCGCGCGGCGACATCACCTTAGCGATGGAACCCCGGACATCGGCAGGCGTCTGCACCTCAACCGCGTGTAGGTTGCGGGCGCAGCGTCCATCGCCGGTGTTTAGCGGGAACGATCCTCGATGTCTGACACCTTGCCGTTGATGATGGTGATGATGACGATGCGCCCGTTGTCCTTCGCATACTGCCAGCGCTCACCCTGGTAACCCCCGAATTCGCTTTCCACCGGCTCCTTGAAATCGGGCGAGCCCATCAACTGCATGGCACGCACGGCACTGTCACCCACGGTGAGCACTTCGCTGCCGACTCGGTAGGTGTTGGCGGCGTGCGCAGCCAGGCTGAGGGACAGCAGCGCAACAGCGAGAGTACGACGCATGGCGAACTCCTTCTCGAATGTGGGGTGATGCTCAGAAACCTGCGCCGGGACTGGCCAGATAGACCTGCTCAGAAGCGGTGTTTTCGCGACCGAGCACGGCGTTGCGGTGGGGAAACCGCCCGAATCGGTGTATCACATCGTGGTGGCGGCGGGCGTAATCAAGGAAGCCCTCGAATGCCGATCGCTCGGTGTGAGGCAAGGACGCCACCAGCTGTTCAAACAGGTGTACGCAATGCTGCTGCAATGCCAGATCCTCGGCATGCTCCAGCGGCAGGTAGGCAAACAGGCGCTGCTGCGGCGTCAGCTGTTGATCGTCGCCACGTGCGATGCCTGCCAGCGCGATGGCCTGTGCCTTGGCGTCCGTCTGCCATGCACGCGCGTCGTCGCGATAGATGTTGCGGCTGAACTGATCGAGCAGGATCAGCAGGGCCAGCCAGCCGCCGGGCGTGGCCGCCCAGTGGTCGAGTTCGCCGCGAGCAGCGGCCATCAGGGTTTCGCCGAAGCGCTGGCGGATGCGGGCATCAAGTGCATCGTCACGGTCGAACCAGAGCGCCTCGGTCGCGCGGTCGAACCAGAAGTCCAGCACCTGTCCCGGTGTCGTCAACACGCCTATCTCTCCCTGAAAATCGCCGCGTTCAGCCGTGCGACGTACCGGCCAGGCAGTGCATGTCCCTATGGATGCCATACAGGCGGGAAAGCTGCACGCTGAGCACGTGCGCCGAATCCGCGTTGGCGTTGGCCATCTGCTGTTCGAAGCTGTGCAGCAGAGCGCACTCGTTGCGGGCCAGGCTGTGCACCCACGCGGTATCGCGATTACTGGCCAGGTTGGCGGCCATTTCTGCAAGAGCACTGCGCACGGCGCCTGCCAGCGTGCCGTGACGGGCGGGCGTGCGCCCACTGGCGTGCACCTGTGCCTGCAGATCGCCGATCAGCATATCGAGGGTTTGCAGGTTTTCCGCCAACAGCGCTTGCAGGCCAGGTTCACGCACCTGCCCCAGCGCGCGCCGGTAAAGGTCCCGGTCGTCGATGCCCTGGCGGATCAGATCGTTGTAACGCGGTACTCGAGCGTGCGACACAAGGCCGCCTCCTACACCTAGAGGTTTACAAAGGCCATCCTGTGCCCTCCCTACTTAGCGGAAGGTTAATCGGAATCCAGCGTCAGCTTTCTACTCAGGCGGCGTTCTATTGCCCAACCTGCAATAGGTTCAGCGGCTGCCCCTGGGGCGTACGGATCCCCTGCTGCAGTTCCGCCAGCTGTTGAACCGAGGGGCACAAGGCGTGGATCTGCGGCGTCAGCGCCTGCATCCGCTGCTCCAGACGCGGCCGCAACTGGGTGGTGAGGTCGGCTGCGGTATCGCGCAGGTTGGCGGCGGCCTGCAGGTCGCCGGTCAAGGCGGCGTTGATGGCCTGCTGGCCGAGGTCATTGGCCAGCAGCGGCAGCAGGTCGGACGCCAGCTGGTTGGCGTACTGGTCGGCCAGGTTGCCCTGCCAATCGTGGGTGCTATGGCTGGCGGCAATGCGCTGCTTGAACTCGACGGCACGGGCGGCTACCCGGCGGTCGAGTTCGGCGCGCGTGTCCGCGTCGAGTGACAGGCGGGCGCCTTCGTCGTGCATGGCTGCCGCCAGCAGATCCACCCCGTGGTTGGCTACCGCCTTTACCCGGGGCTCCAGCGCGCGGAGGTCACGCTCGAACAAGGCCAGGCGATCCTGATCTTCTGCTCGCAGGCTCACCATGGCGCCATCGGTACGCAGGCTGCCGTCGCGCAGCTCCACCCGCTGGGGTGTGGGCTGGGGGCGGTCGAACAGCAGATGATCCGGCGCCAGCGTGAGGTCATAGCTGCTAGTGGCGTGACAGGTGGTGGCCAGATCCTGCGCATGCAGCGCGACACTGCCGGACGAGAGCACGAGGAAGAGAGCCAGACGGCGCAGGCGCATGGGAGACTCGGAAGAGGACAAGGTCTGCAGCGATAACCTGTTCTGCGGCAACCGTGCCTGAACCAATGCTGCCAGCGCCTGTCGCGAGCGCCCACATAGGCGCCTCACGGTCATCCCCGCGCAGGCGGGAAGCGCTTTACAACAGCGAAGCTGGTCATCTGGCGACTTTCGGTTTTCCCCAACGCATCAAACGGCACTGGATCCCCGCCTTCGCGGGGATGACGGTGAGGATTTTTTTGTGGGGACCCGAAAGTTTGAACCGTCTGTCAGCGCAGCTTGCGAAAGCCCGCCTTCACCTGCGGCCGCCCCAAGCACCAGGCCAGCCACAGCAGGATCGGCACGGCGATCGCCTTGGCCCCCAGCGCCATCATGAAACTGTGCCGGGCATGGTCCAGTGCCAATTTCGACGCCTCATCCAGCGGTGCCTGGGCATTGGTCATCGCCACGCCCTGACTGAATTCGCGCCACTGGGACAGCAGCATCAAGCCGCCAGCGAAGCCCCAACCCAATGCCAGCAGAATCGCGGCCACCTGCAGTGCCGGACGCGCCCACGCCTGGCGGAGAATCACCCCCGCGCAGATCACGATGAGCGCGAACGCGGCGACGAAGTAGCCCACGTCCCAGGCCAGAATCTTGCGCAGCTGGGCGATATCTCCGGTGTTCTCCGCCGGCAGCTGATTCAGGACACGCCAAACCTGCTCACCATGCAGCATGTACTGCAGGCAGCCGTAGGCCGCCAGCAGCAGGATCAGCCACACCAGGATGCGCCAGAAGGCGAAGCCATTGCGTCGGCTACCGTCGTTACTCAACTTCTGCAGCATCAGGACGCCGCCTTGAGCGTAGCCAGGTCAGCCAGTACCTGGGCGGAGTTCTTCTCCGGGTCCACGTCCTGGTAAACCTTGGCAATCTTGCCCTGCGGATCGATCAGGAAGGTGGTGCGACGCGCGTACTTGAAGCCTGCCTTGGAGGTCAGCACGCCATAGGCCTGCGCCGTCTTGCTGTCGGCATCCGACAGCAGCGGGAACGGCACGTGGTACTTGGCGGCGAAATCGGCGTGCGACTTCACGTCGTCCAGGCTGACGCCCAGCACATCCGCCCCTTCCTTGCGCAGCTTGGCGATGTCATCGCGGAAGGTGCACACCTCGGTAGTGCAACCCGGCGTGAAATCCTTGGGGTAGAAATACAGCACCACCCAGTGCCCCTTGTGATCGGCCGGCGTATGCCATTTGCCGTTCTGGTCCTGCAGGCGGAAGTCGGGAGCGGCCTGCCCTGCTTGCGGCAGTGCAGCAGGTTCATCGGCGTACACGGGCACGATCAGGCCCAACAGCAACGTAAGCATCATCAGCAGTGAAAGGCGGCGCATGGCGGTACTCCGGGCATGGGAAACCACCAGAGTGTACGCGCTCTAAAACGAAGGGCGCCATGCGGCGCCCTTCGAGTCCCGGGAGGCTCAAGCCATCACTGCTTGATGATCGAGAACGCTCCTATCGAAATGCCCAGGTTCACGCCCTCGCCGCTGCCATGCAGCGCCAACGAGGTCGTGCCCTTGCTCAGCACCTGCGCCTCGCCCGACTTGACCACACCGGCCTCGGCGCTGGCCTGCACGTAATCCCCGAACACGTCGTTGATGTTGCGCACATGGGTGATATCACCTCGGCCGTTGTCGATGCGGTACTTGCCGGCCGTGATGCCGCCGCCATTGACCTTGATCTTTACCTTCGCGTGCTCCCCGTTGTTGCACGTCACGGTGCCTTCGCCGGACGCATACTTATAGATAAGCGACCAACCCGAAAGGCTGAACGACAACTGGCACTTCACTTCGGCTTCGGCCGCCTGGGCCTTTGCAGTGGGCAAAGCCGACGTGGCGCATGCGCAGGCGACCACCAGGGCTGCCATACCAAACGTACGCTTGATCATCGTTGTCTCCTTGTGTGTTGGAAAACATCGGACGACAACCGCCATTGTCGGCAGCCATCCTGAATACCCCCAGACACGCGTCCGGTACCGTTCATCCAAGGGCAGTGACCGTGAAAGGCATGTGGAAACGCACCGGTTGATACTCCAGTAACAGGGTGCCGCGCACACTGTTATCGCGCGAATGCGGAAGAGCCGGCCGTGAAAATCCGCGCCACCATGCGGTAAACAACCACCAGGGCCACCCGTTGGCGAGGGTGGCGGACACTGTCAGCGGCGCGTACGCTGACCACACAACGCAGGACCACCAACAGGCAAAAAAACACCATGTGGGGCGCCGCTGTCACCCGGTCACCGACCAGAGATCAGCCTGTCCCAGGCCAGGGGGAGGAAGCGCATGCTCAAGCACTTGCTGGTCGGTTATGACGGGTCTGCCACTTCGCAGCGCGCGGTACGCCTGGCCGTGGACATGGCCCGTGCCAGCGGAGGCCGGGTGCGAGTGGTGTCGGTGGTGCAGATGACCGAAGGCAGCGCAGACACTTGCGCGCTGATGATGACCGACCCCGGCCACAAGCGCTGCACGCAGCTGTTGCAAGAAGTGAAGCAACTGGTGCCCGACGGGGAGTCGTTGATTGATGCCGAAGTAGTACAGGGCTGCCCGGGCGATGTCCTGCTCAATCAGGTGCGCAGCCACGGCATCGACCATATCGTGATAGGCCATACCGAACGCGGTGCGCTGGCGCGCTGGCTGCTTGGCTCCGTGTCAGGTGAAGTGCTGCAACGCGCTCACGTACCGGTCACCGTGGTGCGATAGGTCGCCTTCACGCCGCACTAACCGCTAGGGATGCTCTGATCCATTCCCCGTACCCGGCGGCCCTTCCGGACGTCACCCCATCCCTTCAATTCAATACGTTGGGGCCGCGCGGCATGCGCGCATACCGCGCGGTGACGGGTGAGGGGAATGGATCAGAGCATCCCCAGGTCGGCGCTCGTTAATCCCTCCGCGCCATCCCGTCGTATTCTGTTGTCATATAACAGTCATGCTAGGCCGGCCCCGCATGCCCGGCCCAGCCCGCACAGGAATGCCCGCGTGAGCTACGCCCAATCGTTACCTTGGACCCTGGAAAGCCTGGATTTCAGCAAAATCGAAGTTCAGCGCATTCGCCAAAATGAAGACCTGTTTTTCCTGTTGTGCAGTTCGTCGTTCGTGGAAAGTGGCTCGGACTTGTACACCCACAATCTCGTCGACCACTTTGCCGGCGACGAAGCCTTGCAGACCTGGCTGAGCCAGCACTGGGAGCACGAAGAACTGCAGCACGGCCGCGCCCTGGCCACCTATGTAAAGACGGTTTGGCCGGAGTTCGACTGGGACAAAGGCTTCGCCTCGTTCTGGGCGGAGTACGGCGCCGTGTGCACGGCCGAACAACTGGAATCCAGCCGCGGACTGGAGCTTGCCGCCCGCTGCGTAGTAGAAACCGGCACCGCCAGCCTCTACCGCGCACTCAACGACATCACTGACGAACCGGTACTCAAGCAGCTCACCGGTCACATCAAGAGTGATGAAGTACGCCACTACAAAAACTTCTACCAGCACTACCGCCTCTATCGGGAGCGCGAAGGCTTCAGCCGCTACAAGGTATTTCGCACCATCCTGCGCCGCCTCAACGAAATCCGCAGCGAAGACAGCGACATCGCCCTGCGCCACGTGTTCAACCAGTGCTATCCGCACCTCAAGGAGAACGAGGCGGAGTTCAAGCGCATCACTGGGCGCGCGCAGGATCTGCTGAAGAGGAATATTCCGGCGGAGATGACGGTGAAGATGTTGCTGAAGCCGCTGGAATTGCCGGCGCGCTTGCAGAATGCGATGGAAAAGCCGCTGGCGAAGTTGGCGGAGCGGTTGTTTCTCAATTGAAGGTGAGGCGCCCAGTTTTAGCGATTGGGCAAGATTGGCCCCTCACCCCAGCCCTCTCCCCGGAGGGGAGAGGGAGCAAAAGCGGGGAGCGAAGAGCTAAGAGCGAAGCCGAGCTGCATTAAGTCCTCTTCGCATTGGCGCGTTGCGGTGTAGCCGTACCGCATGTCGGGCGATCGTGACGATCGAGGCTCCGTCAGCGCCAAGGCTCGTATTAATCACGACGCTACGACGACCCCGCTCTTAAGGCCATTTTCTTTGGGTTACTTTTGACGCGAAGCTAATCCCCGTGGGACTTTTGGGCCAGCAAGAGAAAAGTGACTCGGCCTTCGGCAGAAGGTCGAAACGCCCGCCGCGTCCCACAGGGACTAGCTTCGCGTCGTAGGCGGCACGCTGGCGATAGCGCCCAACCAGAACCAAGAGCAAAGTCACTGGACCCCGGCCTACGCCGGGGTGACGTTGAGGGGTAGCAGGGTTATCGCAGATCCCACCCTAGATGGCCGGCGAAGCCAAAACACCCCCATCACTTCGCCGGCCGCGGCGCCTCTTCCACCTCACGCGGCTTCCCTTCCTGCGGCGAATTCAACTTCGCAATATCCACCGGCCGAATCTGCTTGATGAAACACGGCGCATCACCCGGCCCAGTCAGCACACGATCAAACTTGGCCATCACCTCACTGGCGCTGGACGTCAGCGCAATGTGATTGGTGAACTGCAGGTTGGGACAACGCCCGTCCAGATCCAACAACCACGCTTCATTGGAACGCGTGTAAATCGCCAACTCATAATCGCTGAGCGGCTCCCACGACCACAGACTGAAGTAATGAAAGCTGTTGACCGGCTGACCCGCCGCGGCGGCGTACGCCTGCTGGCGGGCATTGAGGCGCGCGGTGTAGTCCTTGCCGACGCGGGCGCAGCCCGCGAGCGCGAGGGCTACCGCTACCGTGACGAGAAGGTGTTTGGCTGCCATGAACTGAATCTCCGTGGGTGCTGTTCATGCCAACGCATGAAAGGGGGTAGGCGTGGACGCCGTTACTTCTTCTTGGCCTGCTGTTTTTCGACCGGCTGCCATTTGGACGCGTCGAATCCACCGGTTTCGAAGACCAGCGTTTCCTTCTTCTGGTAGTCCTGCAGCGTCACGTCCATGGTGATCTTCTTGGCTTTCTGGAGCTGAGCGATAAAGCCCTTGTCATCCTTGAAGAGCAGCGCCGGTTCGCCGGTGGTTGGCGCGAAGGCGCTAATGGTGCCTGGCTTGCCATCGAAGGTGGCCTTGATCGAACAGACACCCTTGCACACGAAGCCACGCGCACCACCGTTGAACAGGAACGCGTTCTGCCCCCATTCGGTATGACGGCGCAGCACCAGACGCACGCGCGCATCACCCGAGGGCTCGGTCGTATAGATGGTGGCGGTCGATTGCGTGCCCCCGGCCATCGGTGACACCTGGTACAGCCACAAATTGGCGAGGCGGTTTTTCTCAGCGTTCTCGGTGTAGCGCTTCTCGATCCCCGGCAGGCTTTGCTGCACCTCTTTGGCGGCGTCGCTGTTGGGGTAGCGGCTGACGATTTCCTTGCCCATCGTCACCGCCATCTCGTCGTTGCCGATGCGCACAAGCTGACGATAGGTATTGAGTTTGTCGGCCGAGGCATCGGCCAGTGCCTGCTGCGGCGCTTGGGCCTGTTCACCAGACTGGGAACAGCCTGCCAGCACGAGCAGGGTGCCAAGGGTGGTAGCGGCGAGGCGTAGACGCTGAGTCATGGACAGGGTCCTGTGTCGGATGACGCTTAGAGTGGAACGAGGTCGAGGGGCGACGCAACCTTTCCCGCCGCCGTTTTGTAGGAGCGCACTTGTGCGCGACCGTAGCGGCGGGTTCAGGCCAGGTGGCTGGGGCACGCGAGAACGACCGCATGAGGTACCGGCAACACTCTGCGGTCGCGCACAAGTGCGCTCCTACAGGGGAGGCTAAGCGTTGGCGGGGGCGTCACCAAAACGCTCGCGCAACTGGGTGCGAAATCGCCTGCTGCAGGGCAGCGTGGCGCCATCGCGCATGGTCAGACGGGCGTCGCCGGTTTCCAGTGGCTCAATCTCGGCGAGGTAGTCGAGGTTCACCAGATAGCTGCGGTGCACGCGCAGGAAACGTGCAGGATCCAGCCGCTCTTCGATGCCCGCCATGGTGGCGCGCAGCGGGTAGTCGCGGCCACGCACGTGCAGGTTCACATAGTTGCCCGAGGCCTGCAGCCATTCGATTTCGCGCGCGGCGACCAGGAACTCCTTGCCCAGCTTGCGCACCAGGAAACGCTCTGGCCGGTCCACCGGCTCCACCGGCGGACCATCGTCCGGCTCGGCCAGCAGGCGAGCCTCGCCCTGCAGGCGCAGCATGAGCAGACGGTATCCGCCGATGATCGCCAGGAAGAGGAAGTAGGTCCGGACGTCCTTCAGGTACTCGTAACCCAGCTCCTGCAGCCAATCGCTACCGAAGTGGTAGTGCCAGCCAAGGATGGCCCTGTACCCGACCATGCGCAGGACGATCATCAGGCCCACATGCGCCAGGCAGAACGGCACGCTGAGCGCCAGGTGGACCTTCAGGTTCCGCCGCCAGGTATCCCAGCGGAGCGGCCAGCGGCGACTGGCCTGCACCACGAAGGGCACCAGCGCGAGGATGACCAGGCTACTGCTGACTTCCCAGATCCAGGGCTCGATGCCGGTGGCCCGGTGGGTGCGATAGGTGACGTCGAACCACTGCACCATGCCATTGAACACGGTATTGACCGTCACTGAGACGACCCAGAAGCCAATCTCGAAAGGTCGGCGCCAGCGCTGGAGACGGGCGTAGTCGAAGGACGGTGTCGTCGTCATGGCCGTGGATGATACGTGGAGCGGCAAGTTCGTCCGCACATTTCGTCCCTTATCTCCAACCGCTCGTCCCTACTTGCGGTCGATCAGTCACTTAGCGGCAGACGACCGGCGGACGGCGGCGCAGCATGCGCGGCATCCCGACCACGGAGTTCCGTTCATGAACCGCCGCCACGACATCGACGCGCTACGCGTCCTGGCCTTCGGCCTGCTGATTGTCTACCACCTGGGCATGCTCTACGTAGGGCCAGCCGACGACTGGAAGTTCCATCTCAAGAGCAATTACATCGCCAACTGGATGGAGTACGCCATGCTCGCCTCCAGCTTCTGGCGCATGGATCTCTTGTTCCTGATCTCCGGTATGGCCGTGCACTTCCTGCGTGGACGCCTGAGCCTGCCCACACTGGCATGGAAGCGCACCTCACGGCTGCTGCTACCGCTGCTGTTCGGCATGGCCGTGGTCATCCCGATTCAGCCCTATGTGCAAGGCGTGGACAACGGGCTGGTGCAGCCGGGCTTCGGCCACTTCCTGCTGCGCTACTGGACAGGCGGCCCCTGGCCCGCCGGTGCCTTCGACGGCTGGCAGTACGGGTTCACCTGGAACCACCTGTGGTACCTGGTATACGTCTGGCTCTACACGATGCTGTTGATCGTGCTGTTGCCGGCGCTGGAGTCGAAGTGGGGGCAGCGCGCCATCGCCGCCGTCCATCGCCTGCGTGGCTGGCCGTTGCTGGTGCTGCCGGCCCTGCCCCTGTTCGCTTACAACCTGTGGCTCGCGGCGCGCTTCCCCTCGAGCCATGCCATGGTCAACGACTGGTACAACCATGCCAGCTACGCCACGATGTTCCTCTACGGCTATGTCATCGGTACCCGTACCGCCTTGTGGACCGAGCTGGCGCAGCTGCGCCGCCGCTCACTGAGTATGGCGTTGGTCTGTTTTGCCACCTTCGTGCTGATGGACCGACTACACGGCTTCCTCGACCTGTCAGCTGCAACGATGACCGAGTACCACCTGGGCATGCGTGCGCTGCACTTCCTTTACATGTGGAGCGCCATTGCCGCCGTTCTTGGCTGGGGCCACCAGCACCTCAACCACCCGTTCCGCTGGTTGCCGTACGCACGCGAAGCAGTGTTCCCCTGGTACATCCTGCATCAGAGCGTGATGCTGGCGGTGGCCTACTGGCTGCTGCCGCTGAAGCTCGGTCCCGTACTGGAACCCTCGCTGGTGTTGCTGGGCACAGTGGGCGGTTGCGCGGTGCTGCACGAAGTCGTGATTCGTCGCACCGGCTGGCTACGCCCCTTGTTCGGGCTGGATGCCAAGCCGCGCGCGGCACGACAAGAATCGTCGCTCATCGCACAAACGCAGCGCGCGTGACGATCACGGGCAGCGGGATGTCGGTTCCCGCTGCCCGTCATGCATGACATGCCGCTTTGCCGGGACGCTTGAGCTGTCGATAATGGGGTATTCCCGCAAGGATGCCCCATGCCCTCCTCTCCCGCGCAAGCTTCTTCCGACTTGCTGCGCTCGCACCCCGCATTCGTGCAGTTCTGGTTTGCCCGCATTTGTTCGGGCTTCGGCTTCCAGATGTTGTCCGTGGCGGTGGGCTGGCAGATCTACGCCATCACCGGGCGGGCGCTGGACCTCGGCCTGATCGGGCTGGTGCAGTTCTTTCCATCGGTACTGCTGGCGCTACCCGCCGGACATATCGCTGACCAGTTCGAGCGCCGTCGCATCGTGATGCTGGGTCAGATCGTGGACATGCTGGCCATTGCCGCACTGGCAACGATCACCCTGATGCATCTGGCGCACGAGGCACACATTCTCGGCCTGGTGCTGCTGATCAGCGTGGCCAAAGCTTTCGAGTTTCCGGCGCTGCAATCCATGCTGCCCGCGCTGGTACCTACCTCGGTGCTTCCCCGTGCGATGGCCGCCAGCGGTTCGGCCGGACAAGCCGCCATGATCATGGGGCCGGCCGTAGGTGGCCTGCTCTACGTGGCGGGCCCGGGCACGGTGTACGTAGTGTGTGCGCTGCTCTATCTGGTTGCTGCGATCCTGATGGGTCATCTGCGCTACGAACAAGCGCAGCCTCGCCGCGAACCGGCCACCCTCAAGACGCTGTTTGCCGGCGTGCATTTCATCCGGCGACGGCCGGATGTACTCGGCGTCATCTCGCTCGACCTGTTCGCGGTGCTGTTGGGCGGTGCCACGGCACTGTTGCCGATCTTTGCCAAGGACATCCTGCATACCGGACCGTGGGGGCTCGGCTTGTTGCGCGCTGCGCCCGCCGTCGGTGCACTGTTGATGTCGTTGTGGCTGACCCGGCACAACATGGAACGGCGCGTGGGTGTGATCATGTTCGCATCGGTGGCTGGCTTCGGCGTAGGCACGCTGGTGTTCGCCGTCTCCACCACCCTGTGGCTGTCGTTGGCGGCACTGTTTGCGCTCGGTGCGTTCGACATGGTGAGCATGGTGATCCGCGGCGCTCTGGTGCAGTTGGATACGCCGGACGACATGCGCGGCCGCGTCAGTGCAGTCAATGCCATCTTCATCAACACTTCCAATCAGCTCGGCGAATTCGAATCCGGCCTGCTGGCTGCGTGGGTGGGCGTGGTGAATGCAACGCTGATCGGCGGCGTCGGCACCCTGGTCGTGGTTGGGCTATGGATGGCCATGTTCCCTGCCTTGCGCCGACGCCAGCGACTGCACGCGCTCTGACCAGTACCCGCTATAGTGGTCCTGCCCGCCTTCGCGGTCCGGGCAACACTCAGGGGAAAACCATGTCAGTACCACCGGTTCGCTCGACGTTCGTGACCGTGCTTGCCTGGATTTTCATCGGCATCGCCGGCTTCGCCTGCCTGATCAGCCTGCTGCAGAACATCATGCTTGAGCTGGTTTTCCAACCGGCTCTGACACAGGCAGCCACCCAGTCGCCGCCAGCGGGCATGCCGGCTTCATTCGCCTTTTTGACGGCGCACATCGCCTGGTTCTTCCGCGCCTTTCTGCTGCTCGCCCTGTTTATGCTCACGGCGGCGGTCGGCTTGCTGCGGCGGAAGAACTGGGCACGGCAGTTGTTCATCGCATTGATGGCATTCGCCATCGTCTACCAATTGGGCGGATTGGCTGTGCAGTGGTGGGTGTTCCACACCATGCAGGACATCATGGTCTCGCCACCGAATGCCCCGGCAGATTTCGCCAGGGGCATGGCGACGATGATGACGGTGATGCGCGTGTTTGGCGTGCTGCTGGCGCTAGGCCTCAGTAGCTTGTTTGGATGGCTGATCTATCGTCTTCGCCTGCCCGCCGTGCGTCAGGAGTTTGGCCGTCCATAGTCCGTAAGACGCGACGCATCTGACCCGGACAACCAGGAAGGAACCCCATGTCTACCGATGCAACCGGCCGCACGCACTCCATGTTCGTGACCGCCCTGAGCTGGGCCTTCATCGGGCTTGGAGCACTCGCCACGCTGTTCTGTCTGCTGCTTTCACTGATGATGACGGCAGCGCAACGATCCATGGAACACGGCACGACGCCCTTTGGCGCGCCGTACGCCCACATGGCGCAAGCGATGGAGCGTTTGCCATCGCCGTGGCCCTGGGTTTATGCCCATGAAGGGCAGCTGTTGCTCATGGGCGCCGCCTGGGCAGCCTTGCATCTGATCTGCGCGATCGGCCTGTTATGGCGCAAGCCCTGGGCTCGCCGCAGCTTTATCGTGCTGATGGTGCTGGACATCGCGTTTCAGGGTTTCGCCATGGCCAGCGCGTTCTATATGCAACCCGCGTTGCAGCAGGCGATGCAGTCAAACTTTCCGGCCCAGATGCCACCCGCCTTCATGGCCTGGATGCAACGGGTCATGGCGTTCCAGCAGATCGAAGCCATCATCAGGCCTGTTCTGCTGGCCGTGGTGTTCGGCTGGATCGCCTGGCGACTTTCGCGCGCCTCTGTTCGTGAGGAGTTCGCCACAGTTCGCCCATAGAGCCTACTGAAGGTCGCGGTTCTTTGATGCGCGTCAAACGCCTGCGCATAGCGAGGGATAGCATGCACCAACTCCCCTGGTGCAGACGCATGCTATGAACGTGGATATCGCCATCGTCGGCGCTGGCCCTGCCGGCCTGTGCTTTGCCAAGTCACTGGCGAACACGGGCCTCAGCATTCTCCTGATCGAGCAGCAACCGTTGGAGGCCATTCGTGAACCGGCCTTCGACGGTCGCGAGATCGCCCTCACCAAGCGTTCCGTGCGCACCATGCGTGAGCTTGGGTTATGGGAAAAGTTGGGGCCAGCCGATGTGTCGCCGCTACTCAGTGCACGCGTACTCAATGGCAGCTCCACGCGCGGACTCAGCGTGGTGCCCAGCGGCACGGGCGATACCGAGCTGGGTTTCCTCGTGCCCAACGATCGTATCCGTCGCGCAGCCTATGCCTGCATCGAGCACGAGCCGCACATCACTCTGGTAAGCAACACGTCGGTGACCAGCATCATGCTCGATGATGGCTCGACCCAGTTGCAGCTATCCAACGGCACCACGGTATCGGCGCGACTGGTGGTTGCCGCCGACAGCCGCTTCTCGCAGCTGCGCCGCGATGTCGGCATCCCGGCCGACATGCACGACTTTGGCAAGACCATGCTGGTCTGCCGCATGGGACTGGAGCGCGCGCACAACAACGAAGCGCTGGAATGGTTCGACCACGGCCAGACCCTGGCGCTGCTGCCATTGCACAATGGCGAGGCGTCCGTCGTGCTCACCCTGCCGGGCCAGGAAATGAAAGCAGTGATGGCCCTGGACGACGTGGCTTTCAACGAAGACATGCGGCGCCGCTTCGACGGCCGTTTCGGCCAGATGCGCCTGACCAGCACACGGCATAGCTACCCCCTGGTGGGTGTCTACGCACAACGATTCATCGCACCCCGGTTTGCATTGATTGGCGACGCCGCCGTGGGCATGCACCCGGTCACCGCGCACGGCTTCAATCTTGGCCTGATGAGTGTCGCGTCCTTGGCCAGCGAGATACGCCGCGCCCATTCGGCCGGCAAGGACATCGCTTCGCCCAGCATGCTGTTGCGTTATCAGCGTGCGCACCGGCTGGCGACACGACCGCTCTATCTGGCCACGCTGGCCATCGTGAAGCTCTACACCAATGACCGGCTGCCAGCCCGGCTGGCACGTAGCGCCCTGTTGCAGGCCAGCCAGGCCGCGCCGCCGTTCCGCGTCGCGCTGGCGCGCATGCTCTCCTCCAGTGGGCGTGGGCCGGTACCCGTCGTGTCTCGATGAACAGTGCGAGCGGGTATTTACGCATCGCTCACGCCAGCACTGGCACCGTGCAGTTTCGGCGCTGTGCGGCTTCAACACTGTTAGGAGGACGCCATGGGCAGGTCTTACGACATCGAGAACGGCATCAACGGCGTCCGCGAGCGGGTGGGCGACCGTGTGCGCCACTACGCCAGTGAAGCGGCCGACCGGACCGACGACCTGATCGAGCGCGGCCGCCAGGCCAGCCGCCGTTTTGGGCATACACGAAATGCATATGCACGCCGGCTTGGCCATGCCGCCGAGGATTTCGCCGACGAGGCGAATTACCAGTACCGTCGGCTGCGCCGCCACGTGTCGCGTCACCCGGTAGCGACCACCGCGATCATTGCCGGCACCGTTGGCGCGTTCTTCCTGCTGCGCCATTTGTTGCGCGGGCAGGATGAGGATTGAGTCCAGGCCGATTCCACTGAAGAAGAACCCGCCGATTGGCGGGTTTTTCTTGCGTGCTTACCAAGAACCACTAACACAACGTGTCAAAGCCCACGCTTGTCATTCCGGCGCAAGCCGGAATGACGAGCGTGGGGACCGAGAGCGTTTTGTAGCACCTCTAAGGCCTTGCCGAAGCCGCCAGATGCGCACGAACGCGATTCCTTAAAGCGTTCGACGGCTCGGCTCGATCCTTGCGCAGCATTTCAACGACATTGGCGATGATCTTGTACGGGGTAATCAACAACCCGAAAGGGATACCCCACCATCCCAGCAACGTGCACATCCCAAGCGCCTTGAGGCTACGCTTGCGCCCGCAGTCACGACACGCAAGCACCGAGCGCTGCCCGTAGCGGGTCAGCAGTATCGCCGACCAGACCCAATGCTCCGTTCGATAATCCACAGCGGAGTGGCTACCCCTGCACACTGGGCAAGCACCGTTCCGTATGGCCAAGGCGTGCGCCAGCACCACTTGGTCGCTGATATCAGCCACCTGGACGTCCGGAATCCTGCATCCCCGCTCGATCAATATCTGCCGGATAGCTCCACGCGCTTCCTGCGTGAGTTCGCTGCGCGCCAGCCGGTCGAGCAGCTCATCGCTGTCGACGTGCTGAAAGTTCTTCAGATAGTCCGCTTTCGAGTACATCTCTCTTCCCCCTGATTGGCGTTGAGTGCACTACCCCCAAAAAAAAGCCCGCCGTGAGGCGGGCTTTCTTCTTGCGTCCGATGCTATCAGACCGTCAGCGGATTCGGCTTGTCCGGATCGAGCTTGTAGGTCTTGATGGCGCGAGCCACGTCCTTGGCATTGACCTTGCCGTCCTTCGCCAGCGCGGCAAGAGCGGCGTGGGCGATCCAGTAACGGTCAACCTCGAAGAAGCCACGCAGGTGTTCGCGCGTATCCGAACGGCCGAAGCCGTCCGTGCCAAGCACCGTGTAACGCATGCCGTCCGGCATGAAAGCGCGGACCTGGTCGGCGTACTCGCGCACATAGTCAGTGGCAGCCACAGCCGGACCCTGACGGCCCTGCAGCAAGCCGGTGACGTACGCCACGCGCTGCTCGGATTCCGGATGCAGGCGGTTCCAGCGCTCGGCGTCGAAACCGTCACGGCGCAGCTCGACGAAGCTTGGGCAGGACCAGATGTCGGCGGTGACGCCGAAATCCTTCTCCAGCAGCTCGGCGGCGGCGATGACTTCGCGCAGGATGGTGCCCGAACCCAACAGCTGCACGCGCGGCTCGCCCTTCTTCGGCTTGCCGGCGTCCTTGAACAGGTACATGCCCTTGATGATGCCGTCCTCGACGCCCTGCGGCAGATCGGGGTGGCTGTAGTTCTCGTTCATCACGGTGATGTAGTAGTACACATCTTCCTGCTCCTGCACCATGCGGCGGGTGCCGTCCTGCAGGATCACCGCGACTTCGTACGAGAACGTCGGGTCATACGACTTCACGTTCGGAATCGCACCGGACATCAGGTGCGAGCTGCCGTCTTCGTGCTGCAGACCTTCGCCGTTGAGCGTGGTGCGGCCCGCGGTACCGCCGATCAGGAAGCCGCGTGCGCGCATGTCGCCCGCCGCCCAGGCCAGATCGCCAATGCGCTGGAAGCCGAACATCGAGTAGTAGATGAAGAACGGCAGCATCGCCTGGTTGCTGATGCTGTAGCTGGTGGCTGCAGCCATCCAGGCGGCCATACCGCCGGCCTCGGAAATGCCTTCCTGCAGCACCTGACCCTTCTGGTCTTCGCGGTAGTACAGCAGCTGGTCGGCGTCCTGCGGACGGTACTTCTGGCCGAACGGCGCGTAGATGCCGATTTGGCGGAACATGCCTTCCATGCCGAAGGTGCGCGCTTCGTCGGCCACGATCGGCACGATGCGCTCGCCAATCTGCTTGTCGCGCAACAGCAGGTTCATGCCGCGCACCAGCGCCATGGTGGTGGAGATTTCGCGCTCGCCGGTGCCCTTGGTGATCTGCTCGAACGCCGGGAGTTCCGGGGTCTTGAGCTTCGCATCAGAGTGACGACGACGCTGCGGCAGGAAACCGCCCAGCGCGCGGCGACGCTCCATCATGTATTCCACTTCCGGCGAGTTCTTGCCCGGGTGGAAGTACGGCACGTCGGCGAGCTTGTCGTCAGTCACCGGAATGTTGAAACGGTCGCGGAAGTGGCGCACGGCGTCCGCGTCCAGCTTCTTCTGCTGGTGCGTCGGGTTCTGCGACTCGCCGGCCGCGCCCATGCCGTAGCCCTTCACGGTCTTGGCCAGGATCACCGTGGGCATGCCCTTGGTCTTCGTAGCCTGGTCATACGCCGCGTACACCTTGTGCGGATCGTGGCCACCACGGTTCAGGCGCCAGATGTCGTCGTCGGACAGGTTGGCCACCATCTCGCGCGTCTCCGGATACTTGCCGAAGAAATGCTCGCGCGTGTACGCGCCGCCGAAGGCCTTGCATGCCTGGTACTCGCCGTCGACGGTTTCCATCATCAGCTTGCGCAGCACGCCCCTGGTGTCGCGGGCGAGGAGCGGATCCCAGTAGCTGCCCCAGACCACCTTGATGGCATTCCAGCCGGCGCCACGGAACACGCCTTCCAGTTCCTGGATGATCTTGCCGTTACCGCGCACCGGACCGTCCAGGCGCTGCAGGTTGGCGTTAATCACGAACACCAGGTTGTCCAGGCCTTCGCGGCCGGCCAGCGAGATGGCGCCGAGCGACTCGGGCTCGTCGGTTTCGCCGTCGCCCATGAAGCACCAGATCTTGCGGTCGGTCTTCGGCATCAGGCCGCGGTGTTCCAGGTACTTCCAGAACTGCGCCTGGTAGATGGCCTGGATTGGGCCCAGACCCATCGACACCGTCGGCACCTGCCAGTAGTCCGGCATCAGCCAGGGGTGCGGGTACGAGGACAGGCCGCGGCCGTGACCAGCCACTTCCATGCGGAACAGATCAAGCTGTTCTTCGCTGATGCGGCCTTCGAGGAAGGAACGCGCATAGATACCCGGGCTGGAGTGGCCCTGGTGGAACACCAGGTCACCCGGATGATCGGCACTCGGCGCGCGCCAGAAATGGTTGAAGCCCACGTCATACAGCGTGGCGGACGACGCGAAGCTGGCGATGTGGCCACCCAGCTCGCCCGGCTTGCGGTTGGCACGCACCACCATCGCCATGGCGTTCCAGCGGATCAGCGTACGGATACGCCATTCCATGGCCGCATCGCCCGGCGACTTCGCCTCGTTGCCCGGCGAAATGGTGTTGACGTATTCGGTGGTCGGGTTGAACGGCAGATAGCCGCCCGCACGACGCGTCGAGTCGACCATTTTCTCCAACAGGAAATGCGCGCGCTCGGTGCCGTCGTGGTTGATGACTGCATCAAGCGATTCGACCCATTCCTGGGTTTCGGTGGGGTCGAGGTCCTGCTGGAGGATGTCGTCGAGCTGATCCATGGGGAGCTTCTCTCCGCGGCGCCATGGGGTTGGCGCGGCTGTAGGTGAATCGCCTCGGCGTGAGAGGCGGGGAACCGTCGGAGTGTAGCTCCGGCGGGGTTTTTCGCCAATTGGATCGAGGCAATACGGCGGCGAATGGAGATCATGGTGGTTTGGCGCTGCATGGATGACAGCCGGCCGGACCTTTGGCCAGGCCAAACGCTTTTCTGTAGGAGCGCACTTGTGCGCGACCAAGGCGCCACGCAGTTACCCGGCGCACGGGTCGCACCACCATCCACCGGGGCAAGCCCCGCCTCTGCGGTCGCGCACAAGTGCGCTCCTACAAACGGCATGATGCCCGCCAAAAAGAAAACGGGGCCGCTAAGGCCCCGTTCTCAAACACCTTATAACGTCAGAAGCTCAGCTGCGACGCTCACCCTGCGCCTGACGAATCTGCGCATCCACGGCCGCAATCGCCGTCATGTTCACCACACGACGCGGCGTCGCCGCCGGGGTCATGATGTGCGCGGGCTTGTTGATGCCCATCAGGATCGGGCCAATCGCCACACCGTCCGTCATCACGCGCACGATGTTGTAGGTGATGTTGGCTGCATCGAGGTTGGGCATCACAAACAGGTTGGCGCGACCGGTCAACGTGGTATTCGGGAACAAGCGCTGGCGCAATGCTTCATCCCATGCCGTGTCGGCCTGCATTTCGCCGTCCATGTTGAGCTTGGGCGAGTGCTGCTTGAGGATCTGCCACACCTTGCGCATCTTGGCCGCGCTCGGGTTGTCGTGGCTGCCGAAGTTGGAGTGCGACAGCAGCGCAATCTTCGGCTCGATACCGAACAGCTTCAGACGGTAGGAGGCCTGCAGGGTGGCTTCGGCGATCTGCTCGGCGGTGGGGTCCACCTGCACATGCGTATCGAGGAAGAACCACGCACCCTGATCGTTGATCACGCCGGTCATGGCAGAGGTGCACGACACGCCCGGATCAAGGCCGAACACGCTGCGCATGTAGCCAAGCTTCTTGTGGAAGCGACCGACCAGGCCGCAGATCATCGCGTCGGCCTCACCTCGCTCGACCATGATCGAGGCGATCAGGGTGGGACGCGAGCGCATCAGGTTCTTGGCTGCGGCCGGGCTCACGCCACGGCGCTCGGTCAGCGCGTGGTACTGCTGCCAGTACTCGTTGAAGCGCGGATCATCATTGATGTTGGTGAGCTCGAAATCCACGCCTTCGCGCATGCGCAGGCCAAGGCGTTGGATGCGCGCTTCGATGACGTCCGGGCGACCGATCAGGATCGGGAACGCCAGGTGCTCGTCGATCACCGTCTGCACCGCGCGCAGCACGGTCTCTTCTTCGCCTTCGGCGTAGACCACGCGCTTGATGTCGGCGCGCGCGCGCTCGTACACCGGCTTCATCAACAGGCCAGTGCGATAGATGAACTGGCCGAGCTTCTCCTTGTACGCCTCCATGTCTTCGATGGGACGCGTGGCGACGCCGGAATCCATCGCGGCCTGCGCCACGGCGGACGCCAGCATGACCAGCAGACGCGGGTCGAACGGACGCGGAATGAGGTACTCCGGACCAAAGGTCGGCACGTCGCCGCCGTAGGCGCCGGCCAGGTCACCCGCTTCCATGCGCGCGATCGCTGCAATGGCGCGCACGCAGGCCAGCTTCATGGCTTCGTTGATGCCAGTGGCGCCCACGTCCAGCGCGCCACGGAAGATGTACGGGAAGCACAGCGCGTTGTTGACCTGGTTCGGGTAATCCGAACGGCCGGTGGCCACGATGCAATCCGGGCGCACCTTCTTGGCGTCAGCCGGGGAAATCTCGGGGTTCGGGTTGGCCAGTGCCAGGATGACCGGCTTGTCGGCCATGGTGGCAACCATCTCCGGCTTGAGGATGCCGCCGGCGGAAAGGCCCAGGAACACGTCCGCGCCATTCACGATGTCGGCCAGCGTGCGCTTGTCGGTGTTGCGGGCGTAGCGCTGCTTGTCTGGATCCATGTGGTCGCGACCGGTGTACAGCACGCCCTCGCGGTCGTAAGCAAGGATGTGCTCGGGCTTCACGCCCAGCGCCACCAGCATGTCCAGGCACGCGATGCCCGCCGCGCCGACGCCGGTGGTGGCGATCTTCACGTCCTCGATCTTCTTGCCCACCACTTCCAGTGCATTGATCACAGCCGCGCCAACGATGATGGCGGTGCCATGCTGGTCGTCGTGGAACACGGGGATCTTCATGCGCTCGCGCAACTTGCGCTCAACGATGAAGCACTCCGGTGCCTTGATGTCTTCGAGGTTGATACCACCGAAGGTCGGCTCCAGCGAGGCGATGATGTCGACCAGCTTGTCGGGGTCGCGCTCGTTGATTTCGATGTCGAACACATCGATGCCGGCGAACTTCTGAAACAGCACGCCCTTGCCTTCCATCACAGGCTTGCCGGCCAGCGGGCCGATGTCGCCCAGGCCTAGCACGGCGGTGCCGTTGGTGATCACGGCGACCAGGTTGCCGCGTGCGGTCATTTCACTGGCGGCGTTGGCGTCTTCGACGATCGCTTCGCAGGCATAGGCCACGCCTGGCGAGTACGCCAGAGCCAGATCGCGCTGGGTGACCATCGGCTTGGTCGCGGCGACCTTGATCTTGCCGGGGCGCGGAAGGCGGTGGTACTCGAGAGCAGCGAGGCGCAATTCTTCGGAAAGGGACATGGGATAGCGAGATCGAATGTGATGGGGAATCGGGGGCCGCAACGGCGGTATCGGGCAATGGTATCACCGGCGACACCTCACTCCAGACCGTGCGGTGCAGCATGGTGGCAAGAACATTCAAACCACTGGTATGCAACAAAGGACCTTACGGTAGGAGCGCACTTGTGCGCGACCGCAGAGCACCTTGCACCTCAGTACCCGCTTGTCGCGCACAAGTGCGCTCCTACAAAAAACCTGTTCAAAGACTCAGCGACAGCGTTTCCGCTTGCACCTTGCCCATGTGAATGCGGTTGACGAACAAGGAGAAAGCCAGCTTGCCAGCCAGTCCGTGTACGTGTTGCATCCACGGCGGCAGCCAGCGCGCCGGTGCGATGGCGCCGGATTCGAAATGCGGTTGCAGGCTGATGACGTCGTGCAGCGCCAGCTTGCCCGCAAACAAATGCCGCAACATGTCCATGCGCCGCTGACGCAAGGCCCAGCGGAAGAATGTATGCACCGCCAGCAGGCCGGACAGGTACACGTTGTCCTTGGCGAATGCCGCGCCCCCCGTCAACGGCACGCCACGAAACACGCGCTGGGCCGAGTGGAAGCTGTCGGCCGGGCTTTGCCCGCAGTTGCTGAAGAACTGATAGACCTCGACGAAGTCCGCACCGCTGAGCGCCATGTCGATGGCGAGAATGCGCAGGCTGATGCGTTTGAGGCGGGAGATATCAATGGCGCCCGACATCAGTTCCGCAAACACAGCCAGCCCTTCCTGCGTAGCCGTGACACGCGGCGACGTGCGCCCCAGTGATGCAAGCACGGGCTGCGCACGGCCATTGAGTGCGGTGAGCGAGTGCACTAGCGCTTCATGGGCCAGCAACTGGTGGCGGTCGTAGTCGGTGAAGCGTGTGCCGCCACGCAGGCGGATGCGCGTCGCGCCTGCAGCCGCCTTGGCGGTCAGCTCGGGATCCACTTCCACGGAAATGATCTGTTCGCCAAAGAATGCGTCGAGCGTTTTGCTCAGGTCAGCGCGCAGTTCGTCGGCGGAAATCGCCACATTCACGTCGTCATCGATCAGATCCGAGCCGAGCTCGTCGGATAGCTCGACGAAATAGCGGGCGGCATCAAGATTGCTGCGATCGCTGCCGGGGATCACATCACCGGGACGGCCATAGAGCACGATGGACGGGGCGGTGACGTTCTCGGTACCCACTGCCTCAAGCATTTCCGCCGCAATACGCCACGATTCGGCAGTACGGCACAGGTATTCACCCAGCGGATCGTCGTAGCCGGCTTCGCGCTCGATGGCGGCCAGCTCGGCGCGTTCGGCGGAGAAATCCGGCTTTTGATACTCGACCTTGGGCAAGGTGAATTGCCCCTTGGCGTAAGCCTCGATCATGCGATCTTCGAGTGAGGCGGGCCATCCCACGGTGCCGAGAATGCGAATACCCTTCACGGCCGCCAGCAGACGCTGGTCGAGATCTGCGTAGCGCTGAAGTTCGGGGGCAACAGGGGTGCCATTCGTACTCATACCGGCCTCTGTCGCAGGGCGTCGATGCGCCGGATCAGATCGACCGCGACCGGGTTAGGTTTGAATGCGCCGAGGAAGCTACGCGGACCTGCAGGAATGAAACTCAGATTCTTGCCGAAACGCGATGATTCATTGCGCAGCATCAAGGTGATGCGTGGCGGATTGGTCATGGTCGATGCGTTGACGTTGATGATGTCGCCGAGCGCCAAGCGCGACTGCTCGCCACCACTTTTCACCACCAGCTGATTGCCATCAAGCCAAACCTCATCGACCAGATCAGCAAGCAGACGCTTGAACAGCACAAAGCCAATCACAGCCATGAACAATGGCGCCAACAGGGCCGGCCATGTATCAGGTCGCCTGGTGTCAGCGACTACGCCAGCGGCGACGAACAGGGAGACGCCAAGTATGCCGAACCAGAACAGCGGAAACACCCGCTTGTATAAGAACGTAGAAGGCGACGAAAGCCGCTGCATGCCAACACCCCAGAATGTGACGCCCCGATAGTAGCGCGTTGGAATGGTTTCAAAGTCTGCGCTGTACCCCTAATAGCGCGCCGGCATCCATTCCCTCACCGTCATCCCCGCGAAGGCGGGGATCCAGTGCCTTTTGAGCGTCAGGGAGTACCGAAAGGCACTGGATCCCCGCCTTCGCGGGGATGACGGTGAGGTGACTAGTATGGATACGGAAACTGTGCGCGGGCGCTTCCTGGAAACGCCCAATGACAACTCGGGCCACCCACTAATCCCGATCGCGCGTATGGCGATTGGCATGCGGCTTCGCTGCCGGCCTGCCACCCCGCTGGCGGCGCAGCTTGGCTTCCAGTGTGGTCGCCTGTTCTTCGCGCTCATCCCGCAATTTCAAATAGTTACGCCAACGCTCCGCGGACAGGTCACCGCTATCGAGCGCTGCCTGTACGGCGCAGCCCGGCTCGCTGCCGTGGCCGCAGTCGGCAAACCGGCACTGCTCGGCCAGTTCGTCGATGTCGGCGAACAGGTCGAGATTCTCTTCGCCGGTGAGCTTGAGCTCGCGCATGCCTGGCGTGTCGATCAGGCAGCCGCCGCTGGGCAATTGCAGCAAGGCGCGATGGGTGGTGGTGTGGCGACCGCGGCTGTCGTGGCCACGTACCTCGCCCGTGGCCATCTTCTCAGTACCCAGCAGCGTATTGGTCAAGGTGGATTTGCCGGCGCCGGATGACCCCACCAGCACCGCGCTATCCCCGGGCTGCAGATAAGGCAGCAACACCGCGATGCTGGCCGGGTCTTTGCCGTTGATGGCGTGGACCGGAGTCCCGGCCGGCAGACGTGCTCGCAATGCGGCGAGCAGCTCGTCGGCGTCATCGCGGGTATCCAGCTTGCTCAGCAGCACCACAGGCTGGGCCCCGGAGCCTTCGGTCAGCGAGAGATAGCGCTCGATGCGGGCGGGATTGAAGTCGCCATCCAAGCCGGTGAGCACCAGCACATAGTCGATGTTGGTGGCGATGATCTGGCGCTCGTAGCGCTCGCCGGCCGCCGCTCGCGAGAGCACGGTGCGGCGCGGCTGCACCTTCACGATATGTGGCGGCTTGCCCAGCTCGATTTCCACGAAGTCGCCGACCGACGGCCGCTCGGCCGGGTCCAGGCTGCGCTTGAGGAAATGGCCGGCCGGCTGGGCACCGAACAGATGCTCGCCATCATGCAATTCATAGCCAGCGCGATGCTGCGCCACTACGCGTGCCAACTGCTTGCCGTCGGTCGGCAGGGTATCGCCACGCCAACCGATCCGGCGCAGTCGCTCAATGGTCTGGACGTCCGTCATGGGGGCCGATTATGCCTTGCCTTCGAAAACGCCGATACGACGCCCTTTTTGGCTCCCATTCCGGGCCCGGACGCTGCTAGGATCCAGAAAACGGCGATTTTCTTGCGCCGCAACAACTCCAAGAACAAGGGACGCCCGCGTTGGCCTCGATCAAACCCAGTGCGCACCTGGCGGACGTGCGCTACGAAATCCGTGGTGCGCTGACCCGGCGATCGCGCGAGCTGGAGGCCGCAGGCCTCCCCATTATCAAGCTCAACATTGGCAATCCCGGCCGCTACGGCTTTGAAACCCCCGCCCACCTCCGCGAGGCGATTGCCCGCCACCTGCACGATAGCGAGGCCTACGGCCACGAGCAGGGCCTGGAGGAAGCACGCGAGGCCATCGCCGCCCAGCAGCGCCATCGCGGCGCGCATGGCGTGGAAGTGGAGCGCGTCTTCGTCGGCAATGGGGTCAGCGAACTCATCGACCTGAGCCTGCGCGCCTTGCTGCAGCCCGGCGACGAAGTGCTGCTGCCCAGTCCGGACTACCCGCTGTGGAGCGCGGCCACCATCCTCAATGACGGCAAGCCGCGCTACTACCGATGCCTGGCGGAAAACGGCCACCTGCCCGATCCGGATGAAATTGAAGCACTGGTGACGCCGCGTACCCGGGCACTGGTGCTGATCAACCCGAACAACCCGACCGGCGCGGTGTACCCGCGCGAGCTGCTGGAGCGCATCGTGGCCATCGCCGCGAAGCACCAACTGCTGCTGCTCAGCGACGAGATCTACGACGAGATCCTCTACGACGGCACCACCTTCCAGCCACTCGCCGCCATCGCCGGTGACGTACCCTGCGTGAGCTTCGGTGGCCTGAGCAAAGTGCATCGCGCCTGCGGCTACCGCGTGGGCTGGATGAGCCTCTCCGGCGCCCCCTCGCGCACGACCGACTACCGCGACGCGCTGCAATTGCTCGCCGCTCTGCGGCTGTGCGCCAACGTCACCGCACAATGGGCGGTGCGCCCGGCCCTGCAAAGCGCGCCCACCATCCACACGCTGACCACCCCAGGTGGCCGCCTGCATGAAGCCCGCCGCGCCGTGCTGGAAGGCGTGGCGGCCAGCCAGTTGCTCGACATCGTGTCGCCTGCGGGCGCGCTATACGCCTTCCCGCGCGTACGCGCCGACCGCCTCGCCGATTTCGACGACAACGCCTTTGCGCTGCGCTTGCTGGAAGAAGAATCGGTGCTGGTCGTACCCGGCAGCAGCTTCAACGTGCCCCACAGCCGCCACCTGCGCCTGACCCTGCTGCCGCCACCGGATCAGCTGCGCGAAGTGTTCGAACGCATCGAACGCGTACTTGTCGGCATGGCGGCCAGGCAAAAACCGCGCGCCGCTGCCGTCGCCTGAGGCCCACCATGCGCTACCTCGCTCTGGGCGACTCGTACACGATCGGCGAAGCCGTGCCTGAATCTGGGCGCTGGCCGATGCAATTGGCGGTAAAGCTACGTGGCGAAGGCGTGGTGATTGACGATCCCATGATCGTCGCCACCACCGGCTGGACCACCGACGAGCTGTCCGCCGCGATGGACGCCACCGTGTTCACACCGCCTTATGACCTGGTGAGTCTGTTGATCGGCGTGAACAACCAGTATCGCGGGCGCAGCGCCGATGACTACCGGGACGAGTTCCGCCGCATGCTCGAACGCGCGATAACCCTAGCTGGCCAGCGGACGGGACGCGTGCTGGTGCTATCGATCCCCGATTGGGGTGTCACGCCGTTTGCGCATGGCAGCGGTCGCAACGTTGAACGCATCGCGCACGAGCTGGATGTGTACAACGCCATCGCCCGAGAGGAAGCGGTGAAGTGTGGGTCGCATTGGGTGGATATCACCGACTTATCGCGGAACCACCCTGCGCTGTTGGCCGAGGATGGCTTGCATCCGTCGGCTGAGCAGTACACGTTGTGGATGGAGGCGGCGTTGCCGACGACGAAGGCGATGCTCGCCGGCTGACGCCTTCTGTAGGAGCGCACTTGTGCGCGACCGCAGCATGGCAACGTACTGAGGCATTTGCATTTGCGATGAATGCCCCTGCAAAAACCACCGATTCGGCGTCACCGGTCGCGCACAAGTGCGCTCCTACAGGGAGCCTTGCAAGGTCGCCACCGCAACCACTCTGCAACCTTCCCGCCATCGAGCGGTGACGAAGCGCGGGCATCCTGAGCTCCCGGTAACCACCGGGAGAGACTGCCATGGCGACCTTCCACTGCCGCAGCGCCTTCATCTCCGACGTGCACTTGGGCACGCCCGACTGCAAGGCCCGCTACCTGCTCGATTTCCTGCGCAAGTTGCGTTGCGAAAAGCTCTACCTCGTCGGTGACATCATCGACATGGAAGCGCTCGCGCGTCGTACCTGGTGGCACGCCGACCACGGTGCGGTCATCGCCGAAGTGCTCGACCTCGCTCGCCGCGGCGTTGAGGTCATCTACATCCCCGGCAACCACGACGCCCCGGTGCGCGGCCTTGCCGGCCAGTGCTTTGGCGGGGTGAAGATCGAACTGGACGCGGTGCACGAAGGTGCCGATGGGCGTCGCTACCGCGTCAGCCACGGCGACGAATTTGATCCGGAGCAGATCGGGCGCACATGGATGGTGCACCTGGGGGAAGTGATGCATCGGTTCATCTGCTGGACCAATCGCCGCGTCCACGCCATGCGCCGCCGCCTGGAGCTGCCTTACCTGCCGCTGTCCATCATCGTGAAATCGCATATCGGCAAGGCGCTGGCATATATCCGCGCCTACGAGGAGCGCGTGGCCAGCGATGCGCGCGAACGCGGCTTTGACGGCCACATCTGCGGACACATCCATTTCGGCCACGTGCGTGAGATGGACGGCGTGCTGTACCTCAACGACGGCGACTGGGTGGAACACTGCACGGTGCTGGTGGAAGACCACACCGGAGCGATGGAGTTGATCCATTGGAGCGAGCAGTTCGCCCCGCTGGGTCGCGCCAGCCGCGAACTGGTACTCCCCTCGCCCGCCGCCGCCCTGGCGCTGGCGCCGCTCACGCGCGCCAAGCTGGATCTGACGGAGCTGCGGCCGGCGGCATAAGGCAAGATTGGCGATGGCAGTGCCATTGCTCGTCATCCCGGCGCAGGCCGGAAGCGCTTTACCACAGCGAAGCTGGTCATCCAGCGCCTCAGTTCTGGGTGTTCGCCTCATCGCGACAATCGAACGATGCCGCTTCTGGATCCCGGCCTCCGCCGGGATGACGAGCAAAATCAAAAGCAGTGACCCGGCGCACCCGTTGCCGCACCTTGAAGCGGCCGTAAGCGCCGGCATATCGAGGGGGTTACAATCCGCCCTCTTTGCCGGAGTCTTCCATGTCCCTCGACAGCGCCACCCGCGAACGTATCGAATCCCTGCTGCAGAGCCACCGCGTGGTGCTGTTCATGAAGGGTACCCGCCACCAGCCGATGTGCGGCTTCTCCGCCGCCGCCACCAACACGCTCAACGAGCTGCTGCCGGAATACCACACGGTCAACGTGCTGGAAGACCCGGAAATCCGCGAAGGCATCAAGGCTTACGGCGACTGGCCGACCATTCCGCAGCTCTACGTGCAGGGTGAACTGGTGGGCGGCGCCGACATCATTCGCCAGATGTACACCAGCGGCGAGCTGCACCAGCTGTTCGGCGTGGCCGCGCCGGATCGCACGCCGCCTGAGATCACCATTACCGACAAAGCCGCCGAGGCTATCCGCCAGGGCACCGCGAATGCGCAGGGCATGGCCCTGCACCTGGAAATCGGCCCGGACCACAGCGCCGGCTTCCAGCTGGCCCCCGGCAGCGACCACGACATCGTGGTGACCTCCAACGGCATCGAAGTGCATTTCGACCCGGGTAGCGCCGCGCGCGCCAAGGGCATCGTGATCGACTGGGTGTCCACGGTGCAGGGCGAAGGCCTGAGCCTGAAGTTCACGGGCGCGCAGGAGATCGGCTCGCTCACCGTGCAGGAGCTGAAGGCCCGTCTGGCCGCCGGTGACCTGACCCTGGTGGATGTGCGCCCGGCGCAGGGTCGTGCCCAGGCCGCCCCGCTGGCTCAGGCACGCATTCTGGAAGAGGAAGGCTACGAAACGCTGGCCAACCTGCCCAAGGACGCCCCGATCGCCTTTATCTGCCACCACGGCAACTCCAGCCGCGGCGTGGCTGAGCGCTTTGCCGCGCATGGCTTCACCAAGGTCTACAACGTCGAAGGCGGTATGGACGCCTGGGCCCGTGAAATCGATTCCTCGGTGCCGCGCTACTGACGCACAGGCCGCCAAGGTAACCCCCAAAAACGCCCGCCTAGCGGGCGTTTTTTTCTGGGAGCGCCGCACCGCGGGCCGCGGCACCCGTCAAGTGACATTTTGGTAATTCGCTGTAAGACAGCTGCTCGTTAGCTTGCCAACAGAGCGGCCTGCTAGCATGTCGTATCCGTTCTGGTCCCGTGCCTTATGCGTATTCTGCTAGTCGAAGACGATTCCCTGGTGTCCGATGCCATCAACCGTGGCCTGGTCGGGTCTGGTTATGTGGTGGATGCGGTGGTTGACGCCGAGTCGGTGTCGACGCGCTTGTCCGACACGCACTACGACCTTGCCATCGTCGACCTGGGCCTGCCCGGCGAGGACGGCCTTTCGCTGGTGCGCCGCCTGCGCCGCAGCGGCAGCGCCTTGCCCTTGCTGATCGTGACCGCCCGCGATGGCCTGGACGATCGCATCAACGCGCTGGACCTCGGCGCGGATGACTACCTGGTCAAGCCCTTTGCATTGCCCGAACTGGCCGCGCGTTGCCGCGCCCTGATTCGCCGCGCCACTGCGGCTGCCGCCAACGAAATCGTGATCGGCGGGCTGCGCATCGACCTGGCGGGCCGCCGTGCGCTCAATGCCGCCGGTGAAGTGCTGGAGCTCACCCGGCGCGAATGGTCCATTCTCGAATGCCTGGCCCACCATAGCGGTCGCGTGGTGAGCAAGGAACGCCTCACCCAGGCCATCACCGGCTGGAGCGAAGACATCTCGGGCAATGCCATCGAGGTGCATGTGTCGCGTCTGCGCAGCAAGCTGGGCGGCTCAGCCACGGTGCGCGGCATCCGCGGCCTCGGCTATCGCCTTGAAGACGCGTAGACCGTCCAGCGTCCACGGGCGGTTGCTGGGCTACCTGCTCCTGCCGCTGCTGCTGTTGCTGATCGCCGGCGTGGCGGTCGATCACAAGGTAATCGTCAGCCCGATCCATAGCGCCTTCGACCATTCGTTGTCCCGCGCGGCACAGGCGATCGTGGCGCGCATCCGCCCCGGTGCCAAAGGCCAGCAGCAGGTCGCACCGCCGCCAGACCCTCCGATGCCGTTTCGACCGGGTGCCAGTGACCGCTTCGTCTATCGCGTCAGCACACCGGACGGGCAAACCATTGCTGGCACAGCCGAGCTGCCACTGGCGCCGGACAGCCGATCGTCCGATGGCTTCAGCTACACCGATATCCAGTTCCGCGACCAGCCGTTCCGCCTTGCCAGTTACCGCACCACCGAGACGGGCACCCCGCTGATCGTGAGCGTGGCGGAGAACCCCCTGCGCCGCGACCGCGCCGTGCATCGCCTCGACGTGGCCTTTCTGATCAACGACACCTTGCAGATGGCAGCCGTGCTGATTGCCGCCCTGATTGGCATACGCATCGCGCTGCGCCCACTGCAACGGCTGAGCCGACAAATCGCCAAGCGGCCACCGCTCTCCCTTTCGCCATTGCCCATTGAACAGGTACCCGCCGAAGTGCAGCCGGTGGTCGCGTCGCTCAACACCGTGCTCGGCAGGGTGCGCGACTCCGTGCTTTCCCAGCAACACTTCATGGCCAACGCGGCGCACCAGCTGCGCACACCCTTGACGGGACTCAAGGCTCAGTTGGAAGTGCTGACCAGGGAAACCTCCGGCACGCCCCTGCAGGAGCGCATCACCTTGTTGCAGGGCGGCGTGGATCGGTTGGCACATACCGCCAACCAGCTGTTGACGCTGGCACGCGCCGAACCCTCCGCCCATCGCGCCAGTCACTTCACCACCGTCGAGCTGCCTCACCTGATCGGCGAAGTCATCGATGGCATGCTGGATCGCGCCCTCGCGCGCGGCATTGACCTCGGGGCCGACACCCAGCCCATTCAGGTCTCGGGTGTGTACTGGCTGCTGCACGAATTGCTGATCAACCTGATCGACAACGCCATTCGTCACACCCCGGCCGGCGGCAACATCACCATTCGCTGCGGCATCGAGGACAGGCACGGCTTTCTTGAGGTGGATGACAGCGGCAGCGGCATTCCTCGGGAAGAACGCGACAAGGTTTGCGAACGCTTCTATCGCGGCGCGGGCAGCAGTGATGATGGCTGTGGGCTTGGGCTGGCCATTGTTGACGAAGTGGCTCGCGTGCACGGCGCCCAGCTGAGCATCCACGACGGCTCCTCCGGGCGGGGCACCCGTATGCGCATCGACTTCCCTGCCAACTCGCAGGGTTGATGTTCTGACCCGCCCCGCCACGGAGCGGCGGTCACTCGACGCGTCGGCGCACCGCACCGTCCCGATGGGCCACCTGTCATCGCTGGCGCAATACACTGCTATCGGTAAACAGAGCAAGGCGGAGCCACCCATGGAATAGCTCGGGGTGCCAAAATTCAAAAGTTCGGATAATCGGCACTTTGAATTAGCATGCGTCGCCCCCAGAGTGGTGCCACCCTTTGCAAGGAGTCCCCTGTGTCCATACCCAGTGCCGTCAAGAGCACGCCGATTGGTAGCCGCCAGCAACTGACTGATTTCCTGGCAGCGGGGGAGAAGCCGCGTGATGCCTGGCGCATCGGCACCGAGCACGAGAAGTTCGGCTTCCTCACCGATACTCTGCGCCCGCCCACCTTCGAGGGCGAACGTGGCATCCGCGTGCTGCTGGAAACGCTGGCTGCGCGCTATGGCTGGGAGGTCGCCCGTGAAGGCGACGCCCCGGTGGCGCTGTCACGCGAAAAGGCATCCATCACCCTGGAGCCCGCCGGCCAACTGGAGCTTTCCGGCGCACCGCTGGAAACCATCCACCAGACCTGCCTCGAAGTGAATTCGCACCTCTCCGAAGTGCGCTCCATCGCCGAAGATCTCGGCATGGGCTTCCTCGGCATGGGCTTCCAGCCCAAATGGCGTCGCGACGAAATGCCATGGATGCCCAAGGGCCGCTACAAGATCATGCGCGAGTACATGCCCAAGGTCGGCAACCTCGGCCTCGACATGATGACGCGCACCTGCACGGTGCAGGTCAACCTGGATTTCGAAAGCGAAGCCGACATGGTGCGCAAGTTCCGCACCAGTCTCGCGCTACAGCCGATTGCCACCGCGCTGTTCGCCGACTCGCCGTTTACCGATGGCCGTCCAAACGGCTACCAGTCATACCGCTCCCATGTATGGGAAGACACCGACCCCAACCGTACCGGCATGCTCGACTTCGTGTTCGAGGACGGTTTCGGTTACGAGCGCTACGTCGACTACATGCTCAACGTGCCGATGTACTTCAGCTACCAGAACGGCAGCTACATCGACCTGTCCGGCCAGGACTTCAAGCGCTTCATGGCGGGCGAGCTACCTGCCCTGCCCGGCGTGCACGCCACCATGAAGGACTGGGCCGACCACCTCACCACCGCCTTCCCGGAAGTGCGCCTCAAGCAATACCTGGAAATGCGCGGCGCCGATGGTGGCCCGTGGAATCGCCTCTGCGCCTTGCCGGCTTTCTGGGTGGGCCTGCTGTACGACGACGAAGCGCTCACCGCCGCCTGGGATCTGGTCAAGGATTTCAGCCGCGCCGAACGGCACGCGCTGCGCGATGGCGTGCCGAAGCACGCCCTGAAGCTGCCGTTCCGCCAGCACACCGTGCGCGAACTGGCGATGGAAGCGCTGAAGATTGCCGGACACGGCCTCAAGCGTCGTGCGCAGCTCAACCGCAACGGCGCCGACGAGAGCATCTTCCTTGAGCCACTTATCGAAATTGTCGAAGCCAACCTGACACCTGCGGAACGCAAGCTCGAGTTGTTCCATGGGCCGTGGGGCGGCAGCGTGGACCCGGCATTCCGCGAGTTCGCCTACTAGGCTTCATGGCGCTGACAGCAAAGAAACAAACCCCGCCTTATGGCGGGGTTTGTTTTTGCGGATCATTCGAATCGTCGGACGCGCAGATCCGTCATCAGGTGATGACGATGATGCGCGCTGCTCATTCCGACTCGTCGTCGATCTCTCGTCCATTGATCTTTTGCAGCGGTCGATGGTTGTCAGGAAAGATTCGGGTGAACGCCGCGATCTGATCCTTCGACATCTGAATGGGCTGCGTCATCACGATCCATTGCACGCCCTCGGTGCAGGGCGGCGTGGTCAGTGACCCGGAATAGACATAGGCCCGGTGATCGTGGGGAAGCACCGAGGCAAGGTCCACATTGACCGGCGTGGCACTCGCCTTGCCCTCCGTCTCCGAGGCGGGCAGATTCTTGAGCACCGAGGCCAGGCTCTCGTTCGGCTGGCCCAGCTTCACCATCACGCCAATGACCGCAATCCGCTTTCTTCCATCTTCATTGACGAAATGAATTTCCAACGGGAAGTGCGTTCCGTCCATCGTGTGCTCACTCGGAGCATGAAAATGGAACTGGGCCAGCCGATACGTGTCGCCATCGAAAACCACGGTGTCCTTGGCGTCGCTGACATTGGCCTGGACCGTATGGCCATTGTTGACCATGGCGACCGCACCCTCTTCATAGTCGATATGAAACTCGCCGGTCTTTCCGCTCTTGGCATCACGCGATTCGAGGTCAATGGGCGACTGCGCCTTACCATCACCACACGCAAGAAACCTCGGGTCCATGGCCGACCAATGCGAGGGATCGGTTTTTCCCGAGTACGACCAGTGTGGCGGCGAGGCCCAGTTGTCCGATGACAGCGGCAAGGCCAGAACGCTCACGGAGGCCACCATGATCGCCAGAGCGATCAAACCGGCCAGGTGTCGCTTGGAGCTACGCATGATCATTCCCCAAAGGTTATGAAACGCCGCCCGCGCGTCCCGCTCTACCCTTGTGTCGGCATGGAGCTGGTCCAACTAGCCACTACGGGTTTCCGTTCGAAGCGTAACGTGCGCCATCCGGCCCAAAACTGTCATGGCCCTGTTCGCGATTCAGGGCGAAACACCGACATACGGTTGCGGGAGCTCAGCATCCCTTACCACGAGAACATTGAAAGCCCGCCGAGCGCAGTCATTTTCGCTCGCAGATCCTCGTGCTTCTGTGAAGGAAGAGCTGATGTCTGCCTCGGGTCGCATGCGAACTTTAGCCAGTGCGATCTCACGGCCTTCGCCGTCTGATCAAGGCACAAGCCAAAGCCGTCACGCCTAGGCAGGCGCCCACGCAAATGCATGACCAGAATAGCAAGAGGAAGACCACTGGCCGCTGGCATCGAATGAGCTTAGCGTCCAGTGAAAAAGTCCCATCACAGGGCACAAACGCCAACGAAAAGCCGCTGACTGCATACGCCCAAAAGACAGCGGCAAGAAGGCACATCACCACCGAAGCGACAACTAGCCACTTCTGGGGCCGTCGATGTTCCGTCATGTGGGGCTCCTCCCGCTCTTGTGATGTGCGCTTCGGGTCGGAAGCGGGCGCCCCAGGCCGGCTAGTCAGCATGATCGATTCATGCTGACCAGATTCAATATGTCACCCGGCAACAGAGATCAAAGGCCCGCAGCGATATCGATCACTACGCCACTGGACATCAACGTCAGATAGAACCGGCCACCATCGGCACGCACCCAGCGATAGCCCGGATCTGGGCGACGCAAGTGATACGTCTCGTAGTCGGTGACGTAGTACTCGCGCGTGTAGTAGTAGTCAGGCAGGCGCTCGCCCTTCTTATACCAACCCTTGTGCTTACCGTTGTCATGGTGCCCCCCGTGACCATGGCCCTGATCATCGTCGTCGTCGTCACCCCCATGTTTATCGTAGCCGTGACCATGCCCGTGATCATCCTTTGGTGATGCAACCGCCATTCCACTACCTGCAAGCAAGGCAGCAGCGATGGCGAAAGTAAGAAGACGTTTCATGCAGGCTCCGCATATTGAGGGTGTAAACATTCGATGGACGTCGCTAGGACTGGGTCTCCTATAGGAGGCACATCAGCGTGGCTGGAATAAGCCGCATGACAACCTTGGCGTCCAAAACCACCAGATGGCCAAAACCCAATCAGCACCCACAAGGATGCTGCCCAGTATGGGTAAGTCGCAATACCCACGCAGATTCATTCCACGACATGCGGGAGGTCGTGAGGGCGGATTAAGCTCGAAGTCATTTTTCCCTGGCACCTTACCGCTCGCGTCTAGTGTCGGCTGGGGGTCGGAAGCGGACTTTCCCTAGATCAATAGAGCTTGCGGCAATGATCGCGACGGAGCTAACTGCGCTGCCGCCGAAACAGCCTGATCCATCCCCAGACGATGGATAACAAGCCACCGGCGATCCCGGCAGCGACGACCACGGCCCCAATGGCCTCCAGGCGGCGGAATCCGAAGTACAACGACAGGACGACGAGTCCAAAACCAAGGAGCGCGCAAAGCAATCCGATGCCACCATAAATGGCTGGGCGGAGTACCTCGTCTTTTTTTTCTAAATGCATGACGTTCATCAATGGCTGGTACGGCATTTGAGTCTAAGAACTAGGCCCGCCATAAGTCGGCACCGGACCTTTCGGGAATGCAGCTGAAAGCATCTTCCGCATGACGTTCAACCCAGTTCGAACCTGCAGCCTGGTCGGCTATGGTTTGGTCGCCGCTCCTTCAGCACGTCATGCGTCGGGATGTCCTTCTGACGTACGCATGGCAGCGCCGGTGAGACATCAAGTGTTGACCTCAACTTCCTTCAAGAAATCCAACCCGCTGACCACACGATGCAGCGATCGGACAAGTGGAGGCGAAACCTGTTCTTCGCGTTGAATCTGGCGACGGCAGGGTCATGGCGGTCGTGCCCATCCACAAGCCCTCAACCACCAGCTCGATTGAAAATCGAGTCATCGCTGAAACGGCGTACAGAGACCACGGTTCTCAGCGCGTCGATCAGGATAACGATCCATCGTGTTGCTTGCGGAATGGGCCGGCACGGCAGAAGCCATGCCGACCACATTCCCCATTTGGCTACTTACAGATCCACGCCGAAGCCGGCGCCCACCGAAGTCTGCGAACTGCTGGCCGTGGCGCCTACGCTGACGTGCATGCGGCTGCCCAACGGGGCCGCATAACCCACCGAGAGCGCCGAACGGCCGGATTCCACGCCTACGCCTGCAGCAAGGCGGCCATTGCCAGTGGCGCCCGCTGCGTTGATCGCCATCTGCGTCGACGCGGCGCTCATGGCGCCTTCCTCATGGATGCGCTTATCGACCTGTTGGAACTGATCGTTCATCTTGCCCAACTGCGAGTTGGTATAGGCATTGGCAGCATTCAAGGTCTGCTGGGTGCTGGCATCGGTATAGGTCTTCGCGGTCTGCAACGCTGCGCTTACCTGGCTCGAGACCTGGCCGACGTTGGCGGCATCAGTGGCATTCACACCCGCAGCGACATTAGTGATCTGGCGCTGGTTGGTCGCCGAACCAACGGACACCGTGTTGGCGACATTGGCCACCGAGCCCTGGCCCAGGGCCACCGCGTTGGTCGCGGTGACAGACGAGCCCTGGCCAATCGCAGTACCCGAGGCGGCCGTCACCGACGCGCTCTCACCCACCGCTACGGCATTGGTCGCAGCGACCGCAATCGTGGTGTTCGCGCCAACAGCCGTGCTGCCGTCGGCATTCACCTTGGCGTTGCCGCCAATCGCGGTGTCGTGCGGGCCGGCGGCATAGCTGCTGCCACCGATGGCGGTTCCCATCGCGCCACCGGTCTTGGCGCCATCGCCGATGGCGATATCACCCGAGTTGGCCTGCACGGACGCGCCGTTACTGCCGTCAATGGCGATCGTCGACGGCATCAAACCACCACTAACGTTTTGCTGCAGCGTCGTAATGGAGTTCTGCACGGTGCTCATCTGGCCATTGAGCGTGGTGATCGCCTGCATGTCCTGGCTCTCTAGCGCGCTCAGCGCGTTGAGCTGGCTCATGTTCACCACGTCTGTATTGGCGACGCCGGCGGCAACATTGTGGATTGTCGTGCCGTTGGCCCCACCCAGCGTGACGCTGTTCAAGCCTGCCGTGTCGTAGTTCACCGCCATGGCGCTGACCTGCGACATACCCGAAGAGACCGCCGACGTCAGCTGGCTGAGATTCACCGCATCGGTGGCCTGCGTGCCGGCTGCAACATTGGACAACTTAACGGGCGTTGTGCCGTTACCCAAAGCCACCACAGTCCGCGTGGGGTCGGTATAAGTCACGGCGACCTGCGCGACGCCACTGCTGTCAATCAGCCCCGAAGCCTGCAACTGCGACACGTTGACCGCATCGGTGGCGGCGGTGCCAGCCGTGACATTGGTGATGCGGCTGGTGAACTTGGTACCGCCCTGGGTGCCATCATTACCCACCGACACGGTGTTGCTGACATCGGCCAGCGCATTGGCGCCCAAGGCGACAGCATTGGTCACCGGGCTGGCCGCCCCGGTCGGAGTCAGCACTTTCGCGCTGGGGCCAAGCGCCATCGAGTTACTGGCCGCAACGTTCGCACTGTAACCCAGTGCGACTTCGTTCGTGAGCAGGCTTGTCGCCGTAGACGGATTCGGAGTCTGCGCATTCGCGCTGGCGCCGATCGCCACCGAGTTACTGGCCGAGGCTTGTGCGGAGGAACCCATCGCCACCGCGGAGGTGACCTGGGTGGTCGTGCTCGACAACGCACTCGGCGTCTTCACACTCGCGAGGTAGCCGATCGCCACGGAGTTGCTCGGCGCATAGTTCTGGGCGTTGCTGTTAGCCGGGGGCGAGAAATTGTAGATGCTTGCACTATAGCCAACCGCGACGTCATTTTTACCTGCCAAAGCCGAGTAACCCAGCGCGGAACCGTTTTGGTCTGCCTGGGCGTTGGAACCAATCGCCGTACCGTTGGCATACCAATACTGGTTCCCTGCCGCATCCTGCCATCCACCGATCGTCGCCCATTGACCAACAGCGGTCGCATACTGGCCGTTGGCCCACACGTCGTAACCAATGCCGACGGCATTGTGGCCAAACGCCTGGGAGTACCCACCCATGGCCATGCTATTTCCACCATTGGCCTGAGCGAACGGACCAATGGCGACCGCCCCGCCGCCCTGAGTCATGGCATTCAAGCCGATCGCGAGGGAGGCCCCAGCATAGGAAAAGGCATAAGGGCCGATCGCAATGGACTGGTCACCTTGGGCAAGCGATTGAGGGCCCATGGCAGTCGACCCGCCACCGCTGGAAGTGGCGGTATTACCGATAGCGATCGCGCCACTGCCCGATGCAACGGCGTTGTAGCCACTGGCGACGCTGCCGCCGCCGTTTGCCTGCGCCGCAAACCCGGTGGCCGTGGCGTACTGGCCCTGTGCCAGCGAACCTGCCCCCAAGGCCATGCTGGTATCCCCGGCGGCAATCGCCGAATTGCCAATGGCCACGGCATTCGCGCCGCTGGCCTGGGTGCCGATGCCAAGGGCGACGGCGCCAGCTTTCGACGCCACCGCACTGGGGCCGATGGCTGTGGAGAGATCACCGGTGGCGGCCGCCGCCTGCGGATTGCCGAATACGTCGTAAACGTCCGGGTTACCGCTGGAATCCACGGCCACCCCACCCATCGCCACGCTGCTACGGCCAGTTGCCTGCGCATTGGCGCCGACGGCGATGGCGTTCAAGTTCGTGGCACCCGCACCGTAGCCGATCGCGGTCGCATAGTCGGCTCCGGTGAAGGCGCTGTGGCCGATAGCTGATGAGCCGATGCCGAACGCCTGCGAGTTGCCACCCACGGCGGTGGAGTAGTCGTCATTGGCGAAGCTGTTGTAGCCCAGGGCAGTGCTTTCGGTGCCTAGCGCCGTGCTCAGGGCGCCACCAGCCGTGCTGTTCGTGCCAAGCGAGAGCGCGTTGTCGCTACCATCATTGGCGCCGTCGGCAGAGAAATAGACGACGCCGTTCGGGTCGGGCACCGGCCCGGAGGCTTGCGTCGTCACTTGAGGCGTGGTCGGCGCATCGGCGGCCGTCGCGGACGTTGCCGAAAGCGCCATGCCGATGGCCAGCGACAACGCCGCCGCGCCGCAACGCACGCGCTTTGCGCTGCCACCCTTGCCGTTGGCCTTGGCCAACTCGCTGGCAACGACGGTGGCGCCCAGTGATTTGCTCCAGATCTTGCTGTGAATCTTGTTCATGAAATCCCCCGGAATATTGGTTCCGTGTGCATCGCCCAGCTCGCCGGTGATTGGCTGCGGATCGCGTCATGCAACGGTCATCGGACGTTTAGACGTCCAACAGAAAGAGTTGAGAAGTCGGTGATCTCCCTGACTCGGGGACAAACCGTCCCGCGGCGGCTTCGAGAAGCCACCCAAGGCACAAGGAAGATCACTTGCCAGGAGCCCGGACTTGGCCGGGCTCCTGGCAGTTCAGGCAGGCGCCCGACCGCTTACTGGTAGCTACCCAGCACGCTGACCCCGCTGAAGATCTGGTTTCCACCCGAGACCGTCACGTTGTAGGTGCCCGCCGCCGGTGCGCGGAGCGTCACGGCTTCGGTATTGGTGTTCGCGTGCGCCGACGTCCAGATCGAGGCGCCGAGGGCCACAGTCAATGTGACGTCACCTGTACCACCCGAGGTGCGGAAGGTCAGGGTGGACTTGCCAGCTGGCACCTGCAGAGTGAACTGCTGCGCCCCACCGGCTCCGCCCTGCGTGGTGACCGCGACATTGTTGGTCAGCGCGGTGACGGTTGGCGGCGGCGTGGTGCTGGCCGGCGGGGTGCCGTCGCCCCAGGTGTAGGCCAGCTGGTTGAAGGCGTTGATATCGAGCGAGCCGAAGCCCGTGGTGAAGTCCCAGCCCGGCGCGCCGTTGTAGCCATAGGTCGTGCCGGCGTAGTAGACGCCGTTGTTGCCCGACATTACGTCATGCAGCACCTGCGGGTTGTTCGGGAAATCCCGGTACATATCGCTGGCCGGGAAGCCGATCGAGTTGTTCGCGTAGGTCTGCGCGCGCGCAAACACACCCACGAAGATCGGCGAGGCGAGGCTGGTACCGCCGACGCCATACTTCTGGCCGCCGATATAGATGATGGCGCCGGTATACGAGGATGCATCGAAGGCGATATCCGGTAGCTGACGCACGGTCGCGCCCAGCGCCGTAGCCTGCCATGCGGGTGCCTTTTCAAACAGGCTCACGCCACCACCGGTGGCCCAGATGCGGTTGTTGCCGTCGCCAGCATCCGCGATGCCGTCATTCCAGGTGACTTCGCCTGCCCATGCGGTGCCATTGGTGGTCAACTCGGTGCCACCCACGGCGATCACGTTCGGCGACGTCGCGGGCTCACTCGACGAATAGTTGCTGAGGCTGAACGGTGCTGGCAGCACCACGCCAGCGTTGGTCTCAAACTCGCCACCGTTCGCGGTGTACACGCCCTGGTCACCGGAAGAGACCGAGAAGGTTTGACCCTGCGCCACGGCCTGGGCAAAAACCGCGTCATCTGCCGCCTGGGTGCCGTCCTGGTTGTCAGCCGTCTCGTCTCCGCCCAGCGACACGTTGATGATTTTGGCAATGTTGTCGGTAACCGCCTTGTTATAGGCAGCGGTGATGCCGGCGTTGGTTAGCTCTCCGTCATTGGCGCCATCCAGGCCGTTGGCGGCCGTGTAGAACACGAGCTGCTTGACGCCGCCGGACGTGCCGACGATGGTCTGCGAATCAAGACACCACTCGTCGTCAGCGCTGGAGTCATCGGAGAAGTCCTTCGCGCCCGTAATCGTGACCTTCACCACCTTGACGTTGACCGGAGCCATGCCGTTCACCGTCGTCATCGTATTGAGGTCGGCCTGCGCCTGGGTCAGGTCGCCCCAGGTGATGATGCCCACCGTGGTGTTGTATGCCGTCGGCGTGTTGCCGGCGTCATAGATCAGCGGAAACTGCGTCGGCGGGTGCAGCACATTGGTCGGGCTCGAACTCGTGCCCGCCTCGGTCACAGAGGAAACCTGTGCACCGCGATGGCTCATCGGATGCTTCACGCTGACGTTCTGCAGGCCCGTCACCGCGCCGATGATGCCACTCAACGCCTGGGGCACCATGGGGTCGCTGTCGTTGGCGAACTTCAGCTTGCCATTATCGGTGTACGACTTCATCGTCGCGTTGAACGCCCTGCCGACGGCGGCAGCATTGCCGTCCGCAAACACCAGTGTGTTGTTGGGCGACACTTCGATGTTGGTGAACCCCGACTGTTGCAGGTGCGTCACGACCGCCTGCACCTGCGCGTCGGTCGGCGAGAAGGTCGCCTTGAACTGATCCGGGGTGAGGAACTGGTGGTAATTGGCGCTGCCCAGCGTGTTCACGCTCTTGTTGAACGTCTTCAACTGGTCAACGTTGCGCAGATTCACGCTCACCGACACATGCATCACCTTGGTGCTATCCAGCGGTGTGACCTGCGCCTTGACGGCGGGCTTGCCGTGCGCATTGATCACGTACTTGGCGGCCGAGGTCGAGTCGGCCTTCAGCAGCGCAGCGTGCGTCGCGGTAGGAGCCCACGCGGTGGCAGTGGCCGCGTGGCCACACAACGGGCTCAGCGCCAGGGCAAGGGCCATGGGCAGCAATGCCTTGTTGCAGGATTTCAGCTTTTGTACACGGCAAAACATTTTCGATCCCCCAAAAGAAAATGGAAGGACTCCGCGGCGACTCGCAGGCGGAGGCCTCGTTTTTGACATGCGCCACCAGGCGCGTATGCAAAGCGCAAAGGGCAACAACCAGCGAAGCGAACAGGACGCATTGGTGGCCGACCAGGCCATGGCCGATGCAACGGCCCCCGTGCGCATGTGTACCCACGCTCCCCCGTGAGTGCCGACAAGAAGGCTCGGCTCGCCGTTGTTGACTTCACTTGTGAATCGCCAGTGACCCAGCGACTCTCCCCGATGCAACAATCGACCCGAGAGTGATCGTTGTCACCCACGTAACATCGCGCTACCTAACCAAAACCGGTGAGCTTTGCCCGCGGCGGCATGGGTAGTGGTTGGTCACCTGGATATTTAGCGATAGGGTCTCTGTCTCCCGACATGAAACCGGCGCGAGACATGGTGCGGCGAGATGTCGGCCAGCCACTCGCGAATTGAGCGACGCCCGTCGTTGCGATGGGTCACATGGCATGAATGGCGTACGCGTCGCGCAACGCTATGCAGTCAGGATCACCGATGTCCGCTATCGCGGCACGACCGAATGAAAAGCGAGGGAAGTTCGACTTCTCGATATGCTGTGTATGAACTTCGTCCGGCCCCATTTAGGGGCATCGCTCAGGATGAGGTGAAGCAGCGGATTTGCTCGCCGGGTAACTACGGTCGCTTGACGAACAGGTATCCCGTTCGACGCGACGTAAGTATCGGGTTTTGTCCGCAGTTGGCATCGCTGAGCTTGCGGCGAAGGCGATAGACAAGCATGTCGAGGCGATGATGATCAAATAGGTGCGGATCTTCGCCCAAGGACTCAATGAGCGCGTCGCGCGTCACCGGCGATCCATCGGCTTCCATCAAGGCATTTACGATGAAACGCTCTGACGACGTCAGGGCAAAAATCGTCCCGTCCGGTGCCACGAGACACCAGCCGGTGGGGTCCAGGTGCCACTCACTCGGTGCGGCGGGGGCCGCCTCACTCACGGCCGTGAGGCGGCGAGCGAGGCTGCGTAGTGTCACAGCAAGTACGTCAACGTCGATCGGCTTGGGCAAATACATGTCCGCGCCTTCCGAGAGTGCTTGAATCCGATCCTGACGCTCACTGCTGGCCGTGAGCATGATCAAGCCGATGTTCGCGTTGAGTTGTCGAATGTGTCGGACGACATTCAGCCCACTATCGTCTGGAAGGCCGATGTCCAACACGATGATGTCGAACTGGCGCGAAAGCATGACCTTGTAGAGCTCGCCAGCGGAACCGACGCCCACAACGTCGAAGCCAAAATCGCAGAGCCCTGGAACGAGTACCGCTTCGCGAAAGCGCTCTTCATCCTCCACGATCGCAACGCGGAGGGCGGGTGTCGCCGCGGACAAGTCGTGTCGCTTCGGATCGGACATCGTCACTTCATCGAATACGGTGTGCGCCAAGGTGCCTTTTCAACCTATGACATTCAGCATTGGCTTGACAATAGGAGGTATACCCCATGCCGCTAGAACCCGGTGTCGATGCAGCTGCGAGAGAGCGCGAGTTGTCGGTCTCGTACATAGGGACCTCGACGGACGCGGGTTGGGTCAGGATTCGCACGGGCTACCGGGAGGCTTACAACGCGACCCTGTCACGCGCAGCGCTTAAGGCAATCCGGGCTCGCTCCGTATCAGTGTAGTCATGAGTTATCAGAGGCAGTCGCAGCTCGAATGTGGTGCCTTCTCCTGGTCTGCTGTCGACCGTCACGTTGCCAGCCGCAGCGGTAAGGATGTCGTATACCGCGGAAAGACCAAGACCCGTGCCATAGCCCCAAAGCTTGGTCGTGAAGAAGGGCTCAAACACTCGCTGCCGGACCTCTTCGCTCATGCCGTGGCCGGTGTCTTGCACCGCCAGAGTCAGCAACTTTTCACGAACGTCCTCAGCCAGCCTGATGATGAACTCCCCTCCGTGCGGCATGGCATCGGCGGCGTTTGCAGCCAAGTTAAGTAGCATCAGCTCAAACTGGCCTCGATCCATTTTTATCGGAAGGCCGTCTCTTGGTGCTTCCAGCCGAACGCGAGTGCTCGCTCCGAAGAACTGGCGAAGCATCGGCTGCAATTCATGCACCGCTATCGCCGCATCGAAGGTTTGAGACCGGACAACATCCTTGCGTCCAAAGTTGAGCAGTTTGCGGCTAATGGAGAGCGCACGTCTGGCCTGGAGCTCAATGTCCTCCATCGCGTCCATCACCGCTCGCATGCCGCGATCGGCGAGGCGGTCACGATGGGCCGCATAGCCGAGCACGACGTTCAGTACGTTATCGAAATCATGCGCCACGCCGGTGGCGATGCGGCCCACAGCTTCAAGCTTCTGGGCATGAATAAGATGATCCTGGGCCTTTTCGCGCATGACGATCTCTTGCGCCAGGTTAGCGTTGAGCTTCTCGAGTTCTTGCCCTCGCAATTGGGACTCGGTCAAGGCCGCGCGAAGCGGCGCCATCGTCTGGTCCACGATGACGGCGATGAGAAGAAAAATCAGTGCGCGCAGCAGCCGCAGGTATGCGATCGTCAAAAGGCCTGGCGCGTGTGTAACGATGACAGTCACGAGAGCGCCCAGGGCCATACAGACGAGTAGCGCCAGATAAGTCGTCCACAACGCTCGACGTCCGAGGACTTGCCCAGCTAAGGCGAGAACGATCCAAGGGGTTGGATCGCCCCCAGGTTGGACCATCCCAGGGGACATTTCGCCGATCGCAAAGGACACAAGCAGGACGCTCAGGAAAAGCAGCACGGCTTGCCGGAAATGGCCACGCCTGATCAGGAATAGACCCATCCAGGCGGTTACGGTTGTCAATGCGTCAGTGCCAAGATCGAGAATCTGATCGAGACGTTGTTCCCGGTGCATTGATGCGCCAAGGATGATCGCGACGTAAAACGCAATTTTGATCGCTGGCACGACGACGCCGACGGTAGCGAACAGCAGCTGCATAAAAGACGCGACCTGCTGTTCGATAGGATCGGAAATGGGCGTCTTGTTCAGCCACCTGCGCAATCGGCGCCACATAAATCTCTCACCACAATTTTTGTTGGAACGCGACATCCGGGGCAGCATCGAGACCGCAAATGATCTCCAACGAGCAGATGTCTCGCCGAGGGCAGTGGTCCGTTGGCTGGGGTGCCATTCCATCCTTCAGTGGCATAACCATCTGTCACCGCGACTCACTTCTGAGCCCTACCCTCTTGTCGCGATTCAACCCCTTTTCCCAGTCTATCAAGTAGCGACCTCGCCACCCCCACCAAAAAAGGGGGGGCGGCCAAAAGATTGCAAGGGCAGCGCCCGACCGGACCTACTTCAAGCCTCGCCACCAACGTCGCCTTGGGTCCGCTTTACTTTCGGCCGTCACGCCACGCTCGGCCATCACCCAAGCCGTTGGAGCGGCATCTCGTGATCGCCCTCGTCCGGCGCAACGGAAAGCGTCCGCTTCGGGTTGCGGATTCAGCCGATCGCTGCAACACACTAAAGACTGCGCGAGCAGCAGGAATGTTGCAGCGACCGGTTGCATCCGCTGTCGGATGCGGACACTCAAAACTGTGCAGTCACTTGCTTGAAAGCAAGGTCTATACCAGCAAACTAAGTACTTTTGCTTAGGCGAACCGCGTGTCCTTACCGTTGTTGTAGCCATCACGGCGGGTGGAGCATGGTCGATACGTCGCCACAACCTACGACCCATCGCCAGGATGGCGTGCTGCACCGAAAGCTTTCGACGAGTTGCCGCCACACCCCAGTTGCTCACTTCGGAGAGGCCCGTCATGTTCCCCTGGCTCTGCTGTGTGGTTCGCAATATGTCATTGACCGCGCTTGCAACTTTGGCGTGGGGTATCGCATCGAACGCTTTGCTTCCCGACATCGCTGTTGCGCAAGGGGCGGCAGCGACTAAGCAAACACCCTACGTGCTTCCCGTACCGCCACCACCTTTCAAGGGTGTCATCGGCCGAACGTACAAAGACTCGAAGCCGGACAAGATCCCAGTCGTCCATGCACCGGATGGCGCGCCCAATGTCCTGTTGATACTGATTGATGACTCGGGCTTTGGTCAGTGGAGCACTTTCGGCGGCCAGATCCCAACACCGAATCTCGATCGACTCGCTAAGGAAGGCTTGCGCTTTACGCGATTCCACACGACAGCCTTGTGCTCGCCGACCCGCGCCGCTTTGCTGACCGGTCGAAACCACCATTCAGCCGGCACCGGTGTGATCACCGAAATTGGCGACGGATACCCTGGTTACAGCGGGGAGATTCCGGCCAGCGCCGGGATGGTGTCGGAGATCCTGCGGCAGAACGGCTACAGCACCGCCTGGATCGGCAAGAACCACAATGTCCCCGATTGGGAGACGAGCATTTCCGGCCCGTACGATCGGTGGCCGAGCCGCCAGGGCTTCGATCATTTCTATGGCTTTGTCGGCGGCGAGGCCAACCAGTGGTCACCCGCGCTCTATCGCGACAATACGCCTGTGGAGATGATCATTCCCAAGGGCAAATTGGGCCACTACACCCTCAATGATTCCCTCGCCGACGAAGTCATCAGCTACATCCATCAGGAGAAGTCAGTCACTCCTGACCGACCGTTCTTCGTCTACTACGCACCAGGCGCCACGCATGCCCCCCACCATGTGCCACAGGAATGGATCGCGAAGTTCAAGGGTCAGTTTGATCAAGGTTGGGACAAGTATCGCGAGCAAACTTATCAGCGCCAGTTGAAGATGGGCGTCATCCCTCCGGATACGAAGCTAACGCCCCGGCCCAAGGAAATTCCTGCCTGGGACTCGCTATCGGCCGATCAAAAACGAGTCGAGGCGCGCTTGATGGAGACGTTTGCCGCGTATACGGCCCAGACCGACTACGAAGTAGGTCGCGTACTAGAAGCGCTGGAGGCGACGGGCCAGAAGGACAACACGCTGGTGATCTGGGAGATCGGTGACAACGGCGCCTCCATGGAAGGCACGCTCACCGGCGTTTTCAATGAGATGTCATCACTGAATGGCCAGCCCGAAGACACGGCCTTCGTCGTCAAGCATATGGACGAGATAGGCGGACCCAAGGCGTACAACCATTTCCCTGTCGGCTGGGCTTGGGCGATGAATACGCCGTTTCAATGGGGAAAACAGGTGGCCTCGCACTTTGGCGGCACGCGCAACCCCCTGGTGATTTCATGGCCTGACCGCATCAAGGACAAGGGCGGCGTCAGGACGCAATTTCACCACGTCATCGATATTGTCCCGACGATTCTTGACGTGGCCCATATTCAACAGCCCACGGAGTTGAATGGCGTCAAGCAGAAACCCATCGAGGGGGTCAGCATGGCCTATAGCTTCGATGACCCCAAGGCGAAGGAACGTAGACAAACTCAATACTTCGAAATGTTCGGCAACCGAGCCATCTATCATGACGGCTGGATTGCCGTCGCCCGGCATGGCCGCTTGCCATGGGAGAACGCTGGCAGCTACGACTTCGACAAGGATACGTGGGAGTTGTACGACGTCGATCACGACTTCAGCGAAGCGGACAACCTTGCCGCCAAGAACCCGGACAAGCTGAAACAGTTGCAGGATCTATTTTGGGTCGAGGCGAAAAAGTACAACGTGCTTCCCCTGGATGATCGCTTCATCGAGCGCGCCGATCCGAGCCTCAGGCCAAGCCTCATCGCAGGCCGCACCAACTTCATCTACTTCGCAGGTGCAACGCGCATTCCGGAGAGTTCCTCGGCGAACATCAAGAATCGCTCGCACACCATCACGGCCTACTTCGACATGCCACCCCAAGGCGGGGATGGTGCACTGGTCGCGGCAGGTGGCGTTGTGGGTGGATACGCGCTCTACATCAAAGGCGGCAAACCCTGCTACGAGTACAACTGGTTCTCACAGGCGCGTTACAAGATGTGCAGCTCAGCCAAGCTAGCCCCTGGCCCACAAACCGTCCGCGTCGATTTCAAGTATGACGGCGGCGGCGTAGGCAAGGGCGGCACGGCCACGCTATTTGTCGGTGACAAGAAGGTCGCTGAGACCCGTGTTGACAAGACGGTTCTGGGGCGTTTTTCCGCCGATGAGACATTCGATATTGGCATGGACACCGGTTCGCCAGTCAGCACGGACTACGAATCGCCTTTTGTCTTTAATGGAACCATCAAGAAGGTAGTGATTGACCTGAAGCCACAGCCTTCAGCCGTCGCTGATGCGGCCGCAAAGGCAACTCGGGAGACAGAGCACGCCATGGCTATTTCGGAATAACACTGGACCCTCGAATCTGTCCGCTTCGGGTTGCGAGCTCAACCGGTCAACGCAACACGTTGATGAAATCGTTTTGCGCGGCATATCCATCTTCTACGCGTCCAGGACTGCCCGACTAACGATCCCGCACTACCAATAAGCTAGATCACTCCTGGAATTAAGGTACTTCCCACCTACTGGCTTTGGAGCAATGAGTCTTGGCTCCGGGCGCCATCGCAACGCACCTTCTGCTGGCGCAGTGTCGGGGTGTTGCGTTCACCGGTTGAGCTCGCAACCCAAAGCAATGAGATGGACTCCTCCCCGCCTTCGGCATCGAGTGCCAGACTGGAAGCGATAGAACCAGTCAACGGCGAAGAGGAGTCCACCCATGAAGCTTAAGCGCATTGGGGTCGATCTGGCCAAGAACGTGTTCCAGGTCCACGGCGTGGATCAGCGAGAGAAGACGGTGTGGCGCAAGCGCCTATCGAGAGACCATTGGTTGCAAGCGGTGACGGAAGCGGCCGAGCCGGGATGTGAGATCGGCATGGAGGCCTGCGCCGGTGCCCACCATTGGGCGAGGCAACTGCAGGCGCGTGGTTTTCGCGTGAAGATGATGGCGCCGCAGTACGTGAAGCCGTACGTGCCGCGCAACAAGAACGATGCCAAGGATGCGCAAGGCATCTGCGAAGCGATGAGCCGGCCGAGTATGACGTTCGTGCCCATCAAGACGATCGAGCAGCAGGACATGCAGGCCGTGCACCGCATTCGCACCGGTCTGGTGGAACAACGGACGGCTAAAGGCAATCAGATCCGTGGCCTGGTCGCTGAGTACGGCCTGGTGGCGCCCAAGGAACTGTCGTCGCTGCGCTGCGCGATTCCGCGCTGGCTGGAAGATGCGGATAACGGACTGACGACGCGCTTCCGCCACTTGCTCGACGGCTTGTGGCACGACCTGATGCTGCTCGATGTGCGCGTGGCCGAGCTTGATCAGGAGATTACCGTCATGGCCAAAACCGACGCGGCGGCAGTGCGCCTGCAGCAGCTGCGTGGTGTGGGGCCAATGATCGCCACGGCGCTGGTGGCTGCGATGGGCGATGCCCGGCAATACACCAACGGTCGTCAGCTCGCCGCGTCGTTGGGCCTGACGCCGGCACAGAACAGTTCCGGTGGTAAGGAAAGACTGCTGGGCATCAGTAAGCGCGGTAACGCCTATGTGCGCGCACTGCTGGTGCATGGCGCTCGCGCGATGTTGCGCACAGCCGCCACCAAGGACGATGCCTTAAGCCGATGGGTCACCCGGTTGGCGGAGCGATCCCATCCGAACGTGGCCTGCGTGGCGCTCGCCAACAAGACGGCGCGCATGGCCTGGGCCATGTTGCGCCATGGCACCGACTATCAACCGGCGCTGGCGGCCGCCTGAGCGTAGCCATAATCAACTCTTCGAAGTTGGTTGTGGTTAGCGGGTCGTGTGAGCGTCAACTCACACGGCCCGCGCCTCGTGACATCACTGTCACGGTCACTCGTGCAGCCGGTTGCGGTGACCCCGCGAGTGACACGCCGAAACTAGCAAATGGTCTCGGCGTTTGCCTGTCGGCTTTTGCTGATTCTTTCTATGCGTGTTCTGGCGAGTGTCGCTGTCAGTGATGGCGCTATGGAGCGCACCTCGGCGGCACCCTCAAACCATCAAAAGCGACCCGTCCCCAAAGACGGTACCCGGTTGACTTATAGGCAAGGCAAAAACTCAACCTGGGACCGTTATTGCATCGCAACGGAGATCATGTCCGTTTCGGGTCGGAAGCGGACATCCCTAAGTCATCTAGTCGGCATTGCCGGGCCTTCTCTCGTGCTTCCGCCCACTGTCTTCAGTCGCCCACTCGGGAAGGCCGCAGTGCACGCATTTCTTTGAAAGACCACTGTATGCGAGAAAGTTGGGCATGAAGAAGCGCTTATTGCATCGCGGGCAGCGGAACGCCTTTGCGACGCAACTGACCAGAAACGACGCGCCGAACCAACATGGAACGAAATAGTTATTGGCGTTACCGAACGACGGAAAAGAGAGCGCAAAGGCGACGGGGATACCCAAGGCGAACATCCCGTAGGAACCGTAGGTCCACACCCGGAATCGGCGCCATTTGTCTTCGTACATCCCATCCCCCTGAAGGATTCCAATCTTTGAGTTAGGCCAAGCCACGAACCAAGCTTGAGCCCGAGTATAAGGTCCGCTTCGGGTCGGAAGCAGACAGTTCTAGCTTATCGATCATCCGGGGTGAATGCGGCGCCTGCGGTTGTCCGGATGGTGATTCGGCGCTCACGAAGTTGGCCGGCAACCAGGGCTAGGAGTGAAGCTTTGTCTTTCCCAACCCAAAACTCAAAAGAAGGAGCCACGATCCGGCCACCCTTGGTTTTGAGAACCAGATTTCCGCCACCAACTTCAGCAGCGACAAGTTCATTCCAGTTTAGAGTCGCTTGCTTGTGAGGTCGCCTAACAGTCAATCCATTCTCGTCTGCCAACACATGGGCTGACATGAGAAGAAGAGCAGCTCCCAGGCTGCCAAACAGCGAGCACAGCATAAATACAGCTAGCCAATTGCCCCAGGCCGAAATGACACCGAAGAGTGCCAACGCAAGAGTCGAAGCGCCGAACCAGAAGAGAAATGGTGTCTTGACCGAGTAACTCACATGATTTCGCCGTGCCTCAATCATCGGGATTGGATGCCTTCAAGGGCCTGTCTACTAGCAGATCGTATCCAATGTCTGCTCTGGGTCGGAAGCGGACGCTTCGATCGACTATGTATAGGGTATGCGCGTGGCCGCCACAGTTACGCCCGATTGATCCTGGATCTCAACCGGAATCGCATACTGTGTAATCGCGCGATTCAAGGCAGTAATGAATTGTCCAGGCATCTCTACCCTCGTATCGAGTAGCAACCGCTGCCTGCTCCAGAGGGGAAAGCGGGATTCGACCTTGCCTATGATCTGAATCGCCTTGAATGGCTCGGGCAGGTTTCGCCCTTGGGCGTCTCGGACGGTGACGAGGGTGACGTCGGACCATTTCGCGGTCGCCCAGGTACTGCCGAAAGAACGCCTGCAGACGCCGTTTGTATCAACGCGCGTATCGGAGAGGGCGACTAAGCTAAGGCAGCCGACATAGAACATCACCAGGAAGGCCCCTGCAATAAACAGGAACTCTTGGTTATAGAGGTCAGGACCGTACAGGACTTGGCCGAAGACAAGGCAGTAGAAGAAGGCGGCCGGCGCAAGGGCAATGAGGGAGATAGTCTTCACCAGTCGACCGCCAAAGCACTCAAAGGTCTGACCTTCCACTGTCTGGTCCATGCTTCTTCTCCTCATCTTCGGCCCGCTTTGGGTCGGAATCGGACTTCTGGCCCACATCACCAGGCCCATGGGGGCACGGAATCTGCCTTCTTCAATTCTGACACTTTGCCAATGACCCAGGCGCCGCACCAAATCCCTAGGGCTACGAGCGACCCGATGATTGCGGCAGCAAAGATGAGACCCAGCTTCTTCCCGTCTTCGCCTTGGAACGGCATTCGATTGAGCACGCCACTTCGCTCAATCCTCACCCACACAAAGATGCCGAGTGGTGAACTCACCCCGACTGTGACAGCGCTAAAGAGCAATCGCGCCCATAAGCCTGTGGCAAGCCACTCGTTGCACAAGGGACATCGAAAGTCCTTCCAGTAACGCGACGGCACAAAGTCCCAAACATTGACTTCGATTGCCCGCTCACAGACGGGGCAAGTCCTATGAATGAGCAAAGTTGTTCCCCTTAACAACGATGTGCCAGTCCTTCTTACACCACTTTTGGTCAGGATTGACTATGTCCGCTTCGGGTCGGAAGCGGCCATCAAGAAGGCGACTGGGCTGCCTCCGGAATGCTCGTTCGCCTGGCTTTGTAGCTTACAAGTAATGCCATCATGACCACGATGCCGAGCGAGGACGGAATGACCTGGCTCCACGGTTGGAAGTGCCTTAACGAGTTGCCGGCCCCAGATGACAGCATGGCGAAATAGCAGCCGGTCATCTTTATCCCATGATCGATTGGCCGGGCATAGCGGACCCAATACGTTCCCCAGAACGTTCGGCTCAAATCGTAGAGCGCAATACACGCCACGTAGGTCGCTGTTGAATAGCCAATCATGGGAGACCAAGATCCAGTGCCCACGCTCTTCGACAAGGCAATCCAGGCGCACCCCATCAGTGCGGCACAAGCAAGCAAGATATCGATGGCCGATGGACTCCGACTTCGCAGCGCCAATGCGCGCAGGCCGCTCACATACTGATAGCAGGCAGAAAGCGTCGCAGCGATTAACGCCGGTGGCTCGTCCAGAAAAATATCGGCTAACACCGCCGTTGCCAAAACGATGCCGGCCAAGATGACAAATACTCGGCCACTGCGTCGATGAATTCGCCCCCCTTTGGTCGACAGCAAAGGCACGATTCCGCAAATCAAACCGGCCACGCCAAGACTGATGTGCACGGCTAGGTTGACATCATTGAGTTGCATATCCCTCCCCTAGGGACGATGTTTGGTCCTGGCTCACTTCGACCCCGAACCTGGATGCTAAATGTGTCTGCTTCGGGTCGGTAGCGGACCTTGCTGAGCTAGATATCTAGGGCTTGTGAATCTGTGAACTAGGAACAAACGCAGGAAATGTCGCGCCACGCTCCTTCAGCATCGCGATGACCTGGTCCTTCTGTCGCTGGGCCTCGGAATCAGGGGGTACGTGACAAATTTCCACGCCCTTCGCCAAGACCTGTAGGTTGTGAGTAAGGCCGTGCTCCAAGAGAAAGACGACGTAGTCGAAACGGCCAAGTGCCACCGCTATGCCCGCGGCGGTATCACCGACGCGGTCCGTCCTATTGACGTCGGCACCGTGCTGAACCAATACCCGAACGTTTTCGTCGCTTCGCCCCCTCACGGCGGCAAAGAGCAGGGGTTCATCCTTCATCCCCGTCAGATTGACGTCGCCACCGTGCGCCAGGAGTACCTCTAGCAAGTCGGAGCTCTTCCAGGCGGCCGCGAGATACATCGCCGACATGCCATCGTCGGTCCGATAGTTCGGGTCAGCTCCGATGCTCAACAGATAGTCGATCTTCTTGGCATCCAGACTCGCGATTGTGATCCACAGCAATGGGGAAATTGCTTCTTTGCCGACCGTGTTCACGTCGGCGCCTGACAAACGTTGATGCTCCGCTTCCGCATAGTCGCCACGATTGACTGCGACCACCAAGCGAGCCAAGCGCTCTTCAGGGAAGGCTTGTTGTGCCGTCATTCCGCCCACTTCCGTATGCGCATGACCCAACGAAGTAAGGGTCATTGCGAAGCACAACAACCAAGCCTTTGCTCGATAGCCCCAAAACCCCTGCATTGCCTTAGCTCTCCTAAGTGAAGCTCATCTAGTTACTCGATCACATCGCACCGCAATGATCGGGGTCAGATCCTGACGCCCAAAACAGTCCGCTTCGGGTCGGAAGCGGACATAAGACTCGCGACATCCAAAGCGCAATCAGCGCCAGCAATCTTCGGAGATCTCACCTTGAACCATGACGGGCTGCGCGCTCCATTGCCGCGCTGCTCGCGCGTCGGGCATCCTCCCTATCACTGCGGTGATCGGCGGGAAGCAGGACTGGGATGGTAAATTTTAGCCTGCTCATTGCCTGGGTCGACTCCGAAGACTGCCCTTGGCTTCCAAGAGCAAGCACCCCGGCAACTACGCCGATACCTCCCTTAGTGCCCGTCCCTTCAGTCGTCGTCACCGCAACGTCGAATTCGATGTGTTGAGTGACATTGCCATCGTTTGTAACGCCGTGACCCTTAATCTGGTCATCTTTAAGGCGAAGTCCACTCGGATTGACGGATGCGCCTTTCTCGGCAACTTCCTTCTGGGCCTCTACGACACCGTTCACGATTTGGACAATCGATTGCTTAATGAAATCCTGAAGCTCCATATCTCCCCCTTAGTAGACGTCTGCCATGGGTCGGAAGCGGACATTAGCTTGCTGCATTCAGCGGTCCCTGTGAACCCAACTCGGAAGATCCCATAGAGACTTTGGGGACACTATCCAACCCGCAACACGGCGGATAACCAACACAGTTGCAAGCAAGGACACCAGTATCGGGATACCAGCCACAACAATTGCGACGATCGGGTTTTCGATCGGAATTACACGGTGAATTAGCGGCAAGTTCAGGAGTACCGGCCAGGTCAAACCCATCCAAACGCCGAACATCACGAAGAACATGATGAGTCGAGTCCGCCCATCAATGGTGAGCCACGTACCGCAATGGGGGCACTTGTACTGTTGCCTGCTAACGCGGGGCGGCAGGTATTCGAACAGCGTTGGTCGAAAGGTCGCCTTACACTTTGGGCAACGATCTTCGTTGTGCATCAACTCTCCCCAGATTGAGCATCGAACCCGCTCAGCTTATGGCGCATGTCCGCTTTGGGTCGGAAGCGGACCTTCCGACCCTGTCACGGCCCCCAATAATCGAACTTGAAGACGGTGCCACTTTTAACTTCGAACAGAATGCCGTTCTCTCTTTCATTAATGGACGGGTCTACATCTCCACAGCCGATCGCGTGTGATCCTGGCGCTATCCGCGCAGCCTCTCCAAGCTTGTGAGGCCAGACGTTACCGTCGATTCTGATTGGAAAGCAGGCGCTTCCGCTGCTACTCATGACCGCGAGGTATGTCCCCCCGTCCGAGGACTGCTCGACCGAGCCTCTCAGCGGGCGGTCCGAGCAAGATGCGAGCAACACAACGCTCATAGCCACAATAGACGGAACCCGCATTGCTACGATCTCCCTTCGTGGTGAACTGTCCGCTCTGGGTTGCGATTTCAACCGGTCAACGCAACACATTGATGAAATCGTTTTGCGTGGAATATCAACCTACTACGCGCCAAGGACTGTCCGACTAACGATCCCGCACTGCCAATAAGCTAGATCACCCCTGGAATTAAGGTACTTCCCGCCTGCTGGCTTTGGAGCAATGAGTCTGAGCTCCGGACGCCATCGCAACGTACCGTCTGCTGGCATAGTGTCGGGGTGTTGCGTTGACCGGTTGAGCTCGCAGTCGATAGCAGACACACGACTAATGCTCAATCGTTGCCAGAGTAGCTCGAAGGTAAGCACATCAAATCTCTCGGATCGCATTCAGCAATTCTTCGGCGCGCAATTTCGAGCCAATTTTGTATCGCATGTTCTTGAGCTTCGAAAGAGCCGCATTGATCTCCGAAAGAGAAGGCTGTAACGGCTGGAGCGACTTGCTTAGCGGCGGCACGATCTTACGCGTCATAAAGCGGTGACTGGAGGTCAAAAACATCCAGAAAACACCAATGGTGCCTACCGCAAGCAAACCTTCAAATACGGCACCTACTCGTCCAGGAGCTAAGAATTCGACGAGCGGGCGCGACAGAAACATCGCCGTAGCGGCTGCAGCCACGGTTAACCAGGTTTCTTTATCTAAGCGTATTGAAGAAAAGCGCTGCTCTACTAGTGGCGATATCGCCATAAAAGATCGTTGAATCATTGCGGCACGCCCTTCAATAGTGGAGATGTCTATCGAGAGTTCGGCTTCCTTTTCAGCGCGAAGGCGTTTAGCACAGGCCTCAATTAGCTTCGGGTTGGTTCTTTCGCAAAGTGCGTCGAAGTCGGCTCGTCGCTTCGACATGGATTCATAGGTTTCGATATTTGCCTTGAGCTGCACCCCACAGTCAGTGCATATCCGATAGTGCGCTATCAACCGTTCCTCCCTTAGGGGGATATAAAAAACATGCGCAGCGATCGCGATGCGACCGACCCGAAAAGGCCTTGGATCACGAGATATCGGACAAAAGTCGGCCACATATCCCATGCTTCGACGAATTTGCTTTTTACCCCAGACCACGAAGAAGAACATTTCACCCCCCCTGCTGATTCATCTATCAAATGGGAATCGCTTTTTCTTAAAAGCCCAGACCGCCCTGTTTGCAGTTGGGATTGAACCCTCCCTTTCGGATCTGGACCGCTGCGAGACTGCTTAGGGTCGGAAGCGGGCTCTCGTTTCAACTATTGGAACCCCGCTTTCCCCGCAAAATCTGAACGCACTCACGAAGGCCGAAGGCCAAAGCAATCAAGCCAAAGGTTCCTGCGAGCAACTGCCATAGGCCAAGGCCTCGAAGGACCTCGCCGGCAACGGCAAACAGCAGAAAAATGGTCAGCGCCCCAGCGACAAGCCAAAACAGTGCAGTCGCGATCTTGTCACCCATGCCGCCCCCTTACAGCTCTCTACCCAGCATATGCGTAGGGTCCGCTATGGGTCGGAAGCAGACCTTACACCAGCCCCGCCTTGAACCCAGCCATGCTCTTCCCAAACTAAACCGCGCGCCCATGGGCATTAGTTCACGTCCCCGGGGCAGCACTCTGCTTCTTGCTCTCAGCTACGGAAGGCACACCCTTTACGATCTCGAAGTGAAATATATAGTCCATGCTGAAAGGGACGGTTTTTGCCGCGACTCTATGCATGCTGCCGTCATCACCTTGCACCCAATTTGATACGACGAGTGGGTTGTAGTGCCAGTTACCAACAGCACCTACCACCGTTCTAAAGAAGGTTGCGGCAACAACGTCATTCAGCACCTCCGGATCAACACTTCGCACTTCGCTGACTTCACCATCGGTGTCAACGATAACCTTAACGCTGATATCTGCGGGCGGCAGGTTACGGGCAACAAGCTCGGAGGGATATTCGACCGCCACGTGATCCACCGGGGTCACGTCGGTCGCGACCTGGTCTGGATTGAGCACGTATCGAGGCTGACCCGGATCCACCACGGCCTTCCAATTTACATCGCCTTGATTTGCTGGCTTTGAAGGCACCGCTTTTACGCAAGAGCAAAGTCCCACGGTAACAAGGAGACATGTGGCGATTGCACGAAAATTGATCCGCATCTTCTTCTCCGCCTGTAGCCCAGGGTATCTCGGAACAGCACCACCCCATTCGGGGAGGTGCTGTTTTCGGGTCGGAAGCGGACCCTCTCTGCGCCACGGTTCAATTGCTTAACTGCGAGATGCCTCACCCGTCCTTTCAACCTGAAACAGCGAGCGTCACAGCCTGCGAGCTGATCACCTCGTCATTGTCGCGAACATCACTGGAGTAGCTGGCAGTAGGTCCAGACGGATCTACCGTAACCGTGATATCCACCGAAATAAGGCCTGGTGCACCCTTTGCCCCTACTTCGATCTTTGCAGGCATACCCGCGCGGGTCGTCACCTTAGGCGCTGCCAAGAGTCGCCCTGAGCGAAGGTCGGAAATGGATGCCGTCACCGCGTAGGTATCGACCCCTTCTGTGCGCTTTACTTGAATCTCAACCTTGGGACGCGCGTGACTCCAGTCGGTCGCCATACTGCCGCCAGCCGTGCCTTCGGCGAAAGCTAGTGATGCGATGCAAAAGAGGCCTACAGCTAGAACAAACTTGCCCATTACTTACTCCTGTTAGTAGAGGGTTGCATCAATGTAACTGACCCAGGACGCCTACCTTAGGTTCGCTATGGGTCGTTCGACGACATCCCCCGATAAGCGCCAGTTGTAAAGCGAGTCTTGGTTGAAGGCCGCCGATCCGGCTTGGTGCATTCATCGCCGAACAAGTTCATGGTGCCAACGGCGCGAGTTGGTGTCGTTTGTTCTAGGGTGATGCGATTTCCTGCACAGACTCCGGTCGCCAGAAGGTCCATCCCAGCCGCCAGACCGTCGTTAGCACCGTGGTCTAGTTCCACCCGATACCGGCACTCGAATTGCTCGGCATGGTTATCGTGCAGCCGATGCGCTGAAACCACGCCGACTTCCAACGGCACTTCGTGAATCAGCGACTGCTGAGCAGGTGGCAGGATAGGCATGCCGAATACCTTGCGCCGTTCATCTCCCTTGCGCATGAGAAACAAGCCCTGCGCTTCTTTCCGCGGCTCATCACCAAAATTCACTGCGCTGGCGAACGCGGGAAGTTCCTTCTCGGAAATCATGTACATGCGTTCGCCCCAGGCGACAGGCACTACGTGGTCAGCAAAGCCGATACCCCTCTGATCGTTGGGCTGCTCATACTTCAGCATCAGACTGCCGTCCGCTTGAGGAATCACCCTTCCCTTGTTAGCGGTGTAGGTACCAAGGCATCCCTGCCATGTGGCAGCAACGCCAGAAACGGGCGCGATAGATAGGGACACGTTCGCGCCCTCACCATCGCCGAAATAATAGTCGCCAGCCCAGGGAACTCTCGGAGTCGTCGAATTTTCTTTGGCTATAGCGGCGCGCTGTGCGTCAACGGCATGTTGGAAGGCTTCCTGTGTTGCGATGCTTTGGGGGTTCTCCGTCTGAGGTGACGCTGGCTGGGCTGAGAATGCATTGCCAGGCGACGCGACGGCCAGCAAGCACGCAAAAGCAAAAATCCTTTTGTATCGCATGTCCTCCTCCCTAGAACGTGACTATAAAGATCATCACCCGTTAGGTCCGCTATGGGTCGGAAGCGGACGTCCCTCAATTCTGCTTGCAGGGATATTTCTTTTGAAGATCCCGTATAGCTGACCAAAGACCAAATCTATCGGCTGTACCAGTATCTATGCATATGCCGTTAACCGATGCGCCGGACCAAGAGACGCGCACCTGACCGTTCGCTCTGTCTATTAGCAAGTAGTAGTCGAACCCGGTCACGGGCCGAGCAGAAGTAACGATTTCGCGTACTTGCTCCTCAGCCGCCTCCCCAAGCAGAACCTTTTCAGGCTTGAAGGTGAGGCGATATGTCCCATCAATAATGATGGTGTGCGTGGGCGGCGTGACATCTTCAACGCCCACCAACCGAGCCAAGACAAATGCAGCGCCAGGGGATGCCGCTGAGGCTCCAGATGACCCCAATAGAAAGGGGATGATCAGACTCGCTAACCGAACCTTCATCTGATTGCCTCACCTGCCAAAGGGATAGAAATTTGGGGTATTCCCTGATGTCCGCAATGGGTCGGAAGCGGACGTTGGCTATCCGTCTACTACAACAATCCGGGAATGAGCGCCTTTGTTCGGGCGGCATACTGACTGTATGCCTCACCAAAGAGTTCGGACAGCCAGCGTTCTTCGAGACGAAGCTTCCACCAGAACGAGAAGAACACGATGGCGACCGCCATAAGCCCACGCCAGTCACCTACAAGCACGGCGTTGCCGAGGAATAGCAGTAAGAGCCCCGTGTAAATTGGATGTCGGATGACCCTATAGGGCCCGCTCTTGATCAACTGGTGATCGTCCTTCAGTTGAACTGTGGCGCTCCAGTTCTCACCGAGGAGATGTCGCGACCAACAGGCAATAGCTGCACCGACAATGCAGAGGAACAGCCCCAGTGACTGAAAGGCCATGGAGTGCGGCACAAACTGCTCCCTGAGTGGGCATCCCGCGAACCACTCGCCCGGACCAAGGAGCACTACCGCGACAATCAATGGCAACCAATAGGCAACGAAGCGCTTGATCAGAGACTCGGTTTGCGCCGATGGTTTCACTCGGCGAGCGCTCCATAGCCAGTAGCCAAGGAGAGTCAACCAGACCACGTTCAGGGCGGTACCGAATCTGGGATCCATGCGATTCCTTTCGTTGGAGTTACGCTTGATAGCTGACTTTGCCTTAGGTCAGTCCTGCCGAGCAATGTCTGCTTTGGGTCGGAAGCGGACCTTTCGCTACCGTCAAGCTTTAGGCCAAGCTGACGCCAACTATCCCCAATTCGAAGCCTCTGGTCGCGGCTCAGTTCAGCCAGCCGGCGTCCGTGAGTCGGTCCAGAATCACGCTGCCATCACCGAGGTCATAAAGCTGCGTGCCTCCCCTGGCGAATGGATAGAACAGCAGATAACGCCCCCTTATCTTCGCGTCGAACTGGACGTTCGTGATGTCGAGAAGACGATCATCAGGTGCTTCGAGCTCCAAACCCATGGTCACGACGCCGTCGACGGTGTCGCCCATCGCGCGATAACTTAGCTTGGTGTAGCGCCCGTCGATCCGGAACACGATAGCGTTATTCTCCCTCATGCTCCCATCAAAACGTGCTAAGGCGACGCTCTTCGGTATGCGCTTCGCCACGTAAGGATCGCCTGCAACCGCATCGCTCCAGATTTCGTCGCGCCCCTTCCCGGATAAGTCGTCCAGGGCATGAGAGTCGAATGCCTGCTTGAACGGACAGCCGTTCTGGGGTGGAGGACAATGCACCTGCTCCACTACCGTCCAGGCCGTATCCTTGCGAAGGTAGAGGCGTTCGTCTGACGATGAATCGCCGTTACCCACGACCACTCGCAGTGCCAGCGCACCGTTTGGCGTGTAGCCGGCAAGAAGCGCTTGCGTATTCAGATTCATCGGCACGCCATCCGGCAACGGTACCGGCGTTCCGAGTTGGCCGGTGTTGAGATCGAACGTCTGGAGACCGGCGTCGCCGATCAATACAAGAACACGTGCATGTGCGGTCAAGCTCACTGCCTTGGGACATTTGGTCACGACCGAATTCAATAGCGCCTTCCCTTCCTTGGTGTCCCACAAACCCGCGACGCAGCCGCTATCCCGTTGCTGCACATAGAGCAGTCTGCCGTTCGTGGGCAGGGATGCCACCCCGTCGGCAAGGGCCGGCACTGGGTGCGCCATGACGCCCGCCAGGATCATGTTCGCCAAGCTGGCCACTGTGCAAATCCGTAGAGACGCCTGCTCTTTACCTAGCCTTGAGCAGATTCGGACGATCACCAGCGTGGTGACAAGAATCAGGACTGGCGCAGCAAAGGCGATCAACAGAGTCTCCCAATATGGTGAAGTTGAAGCCAACGTAACAACGCTCAAGACAATGGGCTCTCTGTATCGGCTCGACACATCCATCGTGCGTAATGTCCGTATATGGACTCCTCCCCTTTGCCAAGCATCCCCTAGCCCTGGCGTCCGTGTCGACTGCCTACGTATATCCGGCCTCTAGATGCTGCACCGCCAGGCGGTGCCGGGCCACGATGAGCTAGTCGCGCATCGGCTCCCAATCGCTATGGCGTGCTCGAAGCACACGGACATTTCAGGGGTTTGCCGACGCCGGTCCGACCGGTACGTCATCACTCGGGAGCTTCGCAATCGTGGAAGAGATGGTTTCGGACGTTCCTCTCAGGCGGCCGCCAGGGCCGGTTGGTAGTTAGTTCCATGGCGCAGCATGGCCCAGGCCATGCGTGCCGTCTTGTTGGCCATCGCAACGCAGGCCACGTTCGGATGAGCGCGGGCCGAGAGGCGGGTGACCCAGCGACTCAGTGGATCGTCATGACGCGGCGCCGTTCGCAACATGGCGCGCGCACCGTGCACTAACAACGAGCGCATATAGGCATCGCCTCGTTTGCTGATCCCCAGCAGGCGATCTTTGCCGCCCGAGCTGTGTTGCCGTGGCGTCAACCCCAGCGACGCAGCCATCTGTCGGCCGTTGGCAAATTGCCTGGCGTCACCGACGCACGCCACCAGCGCCGTGGCAACGACAGGACCCACGCCGCGCAACTGCTGCAGTCGACGCGCATTGGGATCGGACTTGGCCGCTTCGTTGATTTGGCCGTCCAGTTCCGCAATCCGCTCATCGAGCGTACGCAGGTCGCCCCACAAACCATCGAGCAATTGCCGGAAGCGCAGGCTCAAACCGTTGTCCGCATCTTCGAGCCAGTTAGGGATGGCGTGGCGCAGCGATGACATTTCCTTGGACGCAACCAGTCCGTATTCGGCGACCAAGCCGCGAATCTGGTTGCCCTTCGCGGTGCGTTGCTCCACCAAGCTCGCTCGCACCCGATGCATCGCCTGCAGATCCTGTTGGTCGACGCTCTTCACGCTCACGAAGCGCATGCTCGGCCGACTCATTGCCTCGCAGATCGCCTCGGCGTCATTCGCGTCGTTCTTGTTGCTCTTCACGTACGGCTTCACGAACTGCGGCGCGATCAACTTCACGCGAACACCGCGCGCTTGCAGTTGCCGCGCCCAGTGATGCGCACCGCCGCACGCCTCCATGCCGATCTCACAACCCGGCCCGGCCACATCTAACACGGCCTTCAGCCAACGATCTCGCGACAAGCGGCGACGCCATACCGGCTGCTCTTGCTTATCGACCCCGTGGACCTGGAAGACCTGCTTGGCCACGTCGACTCCAATGCGCGTAAGCTTCATGAGTGGACTCCTCTTCGTTCGCGACTGGTTCTATCGCTTCCAGTCTGGCACTTGATGCCGAAGACGGAGAGGAGTCCATCTCATTGCTATGGTTCGCGACTTCAGCCGGTCAACGCAACACACTATAGACGTGCAAGCGGAAGCATTGCTGCGTTGAGCGGCTGACGTCGCAGTCAGAAGCGGACATCTATGAATGCATTTCTCCAACTAGGGCTGGAACCTCTGCTCCACTCCGAACAAAATCGACTGATTGTCGTGACTGCTGTTGTCCAACAGATTCTGGTATTCGAATCGAAGCATTAATCCGCGCAGGGTTTGCAGCTGCACACCCAGACCCAGCAGCGTGTGGTTACGGGCCTGCTGATTGAGGGTGGCGCTGTAAAGCGGTCCTGTCAGGAGATCGGCGTAACGCATGGTGGCCTGGCTCGATCCTTCGAAGTCGCGTTGGTACTCGATACGGAAGCGTGGCATCCACACGCCATAATCGCGTTTGATCATGAAGTCACCGCGCAAACCGATGCTGCCTGTGCTGCTATCCACCGTTTGGCGCTGATAGTTCAGGGCGTAGACTCCGTCGCCATTCTCACCATAGGCGTCGAGCGTGGCATGCGCCACGTCCAGCCGTGCATATGGCGATAGCACCCAGGTATCCTGGCGTCGTTCGTAACCCACCGAAAGCGAACCAAACACCTGGTTGCCATCGCGGCTGCCCTGCGTTGTGCCGCCGTTGTCGGTGACGTAGCGGCGCGCATCGAACGAGAGCCATTGATAGCCGATCAGTGCATCGATATAGGTTGACACGGTCGGAACATAGCTTGCGTACGCTGCCACGTTGTAGCTGTCGACCGTGCTGCGACTGCCGTTGTGGCCGATGTCTGACGCGTCGTGGCCGTAGCCCACGCCCGCACCCAGCGCAAGCGAGTGATTGATCTGCTTGTCGGCGCCAACGCTGAGACCCGAGGTGGTGAAGTCGATGCCGTTGGCGCTGCCACCCAGCTCTCGCGTACCGAAGTTGGCTGCACCGCCGGTCCAAACCGAGATATCACCCGGCAAGCCACCACCACCTGCCGTGCCACCGGACCGCGTCGTCGTGGCCGTCGATGCATCCGGCTGTACGAGGTAGCGTCGATTCCACTCTTCGTCGCCGCTGGGGGACATCATTCCCATCAGCGGATCGTGCGTGCGGCGCCCACCGTCGGGCACCAGCGTGATGCCATTGCTGAAGCCACTGGCCACGTTGCCGGCATGCAGGCTTTCCAGGCGCCGCTGGAAGTTGTTGATCTGCCCCACGGCCAGTCGCCGTGTCGCATCGGCTTGCGCATCGAGAATTCCCAAGACCTCGGCATTCTTCGAAGGATCGCTGCGCGGCGTCACGGAAATGGTCACCGTTGCCGGTGCCGAAGTTGCGTAAGCATTGCTGAGGGTAAAGGCAATTTGGGCCGTGCCGCCGAAACCCGCAGCAGCGGTGAAGTCGAGCTCGTAGCCGTTGCCCGTACTCCGAATGCTCGCGTTGCCCGCTTGTGCCGGAGTCATCGACAGCATGCTGGCGGAAGTGAACGGACCACCCGTCGCACCACTCGTCAGGTCGATTTGCACTGCAGTTCCGGCCACGGCTTGCGCCGTCAGCGAGGCGGCGGGCTGTGGCAGCGGATTGATCGTGATGGTGATATTCGCAGGCAGGGAATGGCCGAACGCATTGGCCACGCTATAGCCGAAAGTGATCGAACCCGATGCATTGGCTGGTGGCGTGTAAACGATATCCATGCCCGAGACCGTCGCCGTGCCGGTACCCGGAGGCGTGGTGAGCATCACCGCGGTGAAGGGTCCACCCGTAGCGCCGTTGGTGACAGGAAGAGTAATCGGTTTGCCGGCCAGCACAGTCGCGTTCAACGGCATGACCACCGGTATCGCAAGCGGCGTCACCGTGATGGTGACGGTAGCTGGCGCAGAGGTTCCCCCCGGCCCCGTTGCCGTATACGTCAGCGTGTCTGTGCCAAAGAAATTGCTGGCCGGTGTGTAGGTCACCGACAAGCCGTTGATGCTCGCCGAACCATGTGCCGGCGCCTGCGCGACCGCCACACTGGTGATCGGCCCGGTGTCGTTGGCGGTCACCGCAACAGTCACTGGCGCATTGGCCTGCGTGGTGGCGTTGTCGTTAACCGCTACCGGCACCGGCTGATTCACGCCGACCGTGAAACTCTGCAATCCGGTGAAGCCGAAGCCATCCTTCGCAGTGATGATGAAGGAATAGCTTCCTGCCGCGCTTGGCATACCGGTCAGCGCGCCGTTGCTGGCAAGACTGAGCCCGGTCGGCAACGTGCCACCACTCACGCTGAACGTATAACTTCCGTTGCCGCCACTGGCGGTGAATTGCTGATTGAAGGCGGCTCCGACCTGCGCCGCTCCCAGCGTGCCTGGGCTCACGGTGATGCCAGGTGCATTGACGGTCAGCGTGTAACTGCGGGTGGCAAAGAAGGGAGCACCCACGCCGGTACTGCTGTCGTTAGCGTGAATGGTGATATTGAAGGTTCCCGCCGCGGTGGGTGTACCGGACAACACACCGGCCGAGCTCAATGACATACCTGGCGGCAATGTGCCTGCGTTGAGAGCGTAGGTGTACGGCGCGGTACCACCACTGGCAGTTAGCGTTTGCACATAGGCGCTCTCCGCCGTTGCGGTTGGCAAGGCTGCGGGGTTCAGCACCACCGATGGTGCGTTGATAGCTCCGCTAAACGCTTGCGCGCCGGTGAAACCCAAACCATCTGTCGCCCTGATGGTGAAGCTGTAGCTGTCGGCCATCGTTGGCGTACCTGCGAGCAACCCTGCCGAACTCAGCGTCATGCCCGCCGGCAGGCTTCCCCCACTCACCGTATAGGTGTAACTGCCATTGCCGCCGCCGGCGGTCATCTGTTGACTAAAGGCAACGCCCAGTTGCGTGGGGTTCAATGTTGCAGGGCTTACGGTAATGGTCGGCGCATTGACTGTCACCGTGTAGCTTTGCGTAGCGAAGAACGGCGCACCCGTACCGGTACTGCTGTCGGTGGCACGAATGGTGAAGCTGTAGGTTCCGGTTGCGGTGGGTGTACCCGACAGCACACCGTTGCTGGCATTCAGCGACAGGCCAGCAGGTAACGCACCAGCACTAATCGCAAATGTGTAAGGCGCTGTGCCGCCAGCAGCCAGCATGTATTGAGTGTAATTTGATTCGGCAGAAGCAGCCGGCAAGCTTGATGGTGCCAACACCACGACGGCCCCAGAAGTGACCAGGCTGTACGACTGCGCGCCAGTGGCACCGTGCGCATCGGTGGCCCGCACTGTGAAATTGAACGTACCGGCGGCAGTCGGTGTGCCACTGATGGCACCTGCACCACTCAGGCTAACCCCAGCCGGCAAGCTGCCCGAAATGATGGAAAACGTGTACGACGCGACACCACCGCTGGCGGTCAGGGTTTGATTGAAAGGTAGACCCACGGCTCCAGACAGCAGCGTGCTACTGGGTGTGATGGTGATGGTCGGCGTAGCAATGGTCAGCGTGTAGCTGCTTGATACAGTGAAAGGGGCGTTGGTACCCGTACTGCTATCGGTCGCTGTAATGGTGATCGGGAAACTGCCGGGTTGAGTCGGCGTACCGGAAAGCGTGCCGGTCGAGGCATTCCACGCGACACCGGCCGGCAAGGTACCGCTCTCGTTATACGCATACGGGCCCGCGCCACCGCTCGCCGCGAATGTCTGCGAGTAGGCCTGTCCGTAATTGCCACTGAGCGTCGAACCGGCGGGCGCCAGCACCACGGTGGGCGAGGCCACCGTGACACTGTACGTTTGCACGCCGGCATACGGACCCGATCCGGTGCTGCTGTCCAGCGCCTGCACCGTGAAGTTGTAGGTGCCGACACCACTGGGGACACCCGACAACGCACCATTGATTGCAAGGCTCAGGCCGGGCGGCAGCGCCCCCGCCGTCACACTGTATGTATAAGACGCCGTACCCCCGGTACCGCTAAAGGTTTGCGAATACGCCACACCATCCTTTGCCGAAGGCAGCGATACCGGACTAACCGTGACGGTCGGCGGGTTGGTTGTCAGCGTGTAGCTCTGGCTACCCGTATTGCTGTTGGCATCGGTAGCCGTCACGGTGAACGAGAAGTTGCCGCCGGCCGTCGGGGTACCGGACAACACGCCAGCACTGCTCAACGTCAAACCAGCGGGCAACGCGCCGGTAGTTACCGCATAGGTGTACGGGCCACTGCCGCCACTCGCCGCGATGAACTGGCTGTATGAAGCGCCCACCGACGCCGCCGGCAGGCTACCTGCGGGACTCAGCGTGATGGTCGGCGTACTCACTGTCACCGAGTACGACTGCGTGCCCGTATAGGGTCCGGAACCGGTACTCGAATCGGTCGCAGTAATAGTGAAGTTGTAGGTGCCGTTGATGGTCGCATTGCCACTCAGAACACCAGCGCTGCTAAGCAACATCCCGGGAGGAAGCGCGCCACTGGTCACGCCGAAGGTATAAGGGGCCGTACCACCCGAAGCGTTCACCGTCTGACTATAGGCAGCGTGCAAAGCCGTCGCGGGCAGCGTAGCGGGCCCCAACGTGATGGTTGCTGCATTGATAACCAGCGAGTACGTCTGCGTACCTGTGTTACTCAGTGCGTCGGTGACTGTGATCGACAGCGGAAACGTGCCACCGGCTGTCGGTGTGCCGGAAAGCACACCCGTACCGGTGTTCAAACTAAGCCCTGCGGGCAAACTCCCCGAGGTCACGGCAAACGTAAGCGGCGCGTTGCCATTGCTGACACCAATGGCCTGGCTATAGGAGGCTCCGACCGATCCCGCAGGCAGTGAGCCAGTCGTGATGACTGGCGCGAGCGCACGCACGGACAAAGAGTAGCTACGGCTCCCGGTATAAGGACCCGTGCCGGTGCTGCTATCCGTCGCGGTGACCTGGAACGTAAATGAGCCCGATTGCGTCGGCGTACCGGTAAGCGCGCCGCCGCTGGACAGCAACATGCCCGCCGGCAAGGAACCGGAGGTCACGGCATACGAATAGGTAGACGTGCCGCCGCTGGCAGTCACCGTCTGCGAATAACTGCTGTTTTGCGTGGCTACGGGCAACGTCGACGGTGACACAACGATGGTAGGCGCTGCTACCGTCAAGCTATAGGCCTGCGAGCCCACGCTCAAGCCCGCATCGTGCGCGGAGAGGGTGAAGTTGTAGGTGCCACCGGCGGTCGGCGTGCCCGAGAGCGTACCGCTGGATGTGTTCAAGGTCATGCCCGCCGGCAGACTGCCTGCGGCAATACTGTATGTGTACGGCGCGGTCCCGCCACTAGCGGTAACCGGGGCGCTGTACACCGAGGCGACCTGGGCATTGCTCAGAGAGCTTGGCGACAGCGTCAACGGTGGCGGCGCCAGCACGGTGACATTGTAGGTACGCGAGTTGAAATACGGCCCGCCCGCGCTGCTGTCAGTCGCGCGTATGGTGAAGCTGTAGGCGCCCTGCGTTGTGGGTGTACCCGACACCACGCCACTGGAACTCAGGGTTAAACCTGGCGGCAACGGGCCAACGTCCACGCTATAGGTATACGGCGCGATGCCGCCACCGGAGCTCAGAGTCTGGCTGTACGGCGCACCCCGCACCGGATTGGGCAGGGCGCTCAGCGAAATGGTGGGCACCGGCACGGTGACGGAGTAGCCCTTGGTCACCACCACGCTACTTGCATCAGTCACCTTGATGGAAAACGCATAACTGCCCGACGTCGTGGGCGTACCCGAAATCACATTGCCGCTCATAGTCAGACCAGGCGGAAGGCTGCCGGTGCTCAATGCATACGTATAGGGCGACGTACCACCGGAGGCGCCGAGCGCAACGCTATAGGCCGATCCAACGTTTGGCGTTGTCAACGAAGTCGGAGTGACGGTAATCGGCGACGCGGCCGATCCGATCGTCACGTTGACGGTAATTGGGTTGCCGGTGCTGTCGCTGAAGACAAAGCTGTCGCTTGTCGCGCCATCGCCAAAATTGACATAGGTGATGGAGTCGCTACCGCCGTTGCTTATCGTCGCGCTGCCATGCGCGGGTGGCGTAGTAACCCCACCGACACCCACAATACCCGGCGCAGAATCGCACGCAGTGACATTGATCGATATCGTTCCGTTGGACGCCATCGGTGATGTTGATGGCGTGGTATTCGAATCGGGAACGTTGAAGTTGGGACAGAGTCCGGCATGTGCTGGTGCCGTCCACAGGATCGCAATGCACAGCAATGCGAAGGCGCCGATCCGGCGCATCCAGAGCGCATTACTCCCCAACAGCACCGCGATGCGGCGCACCCAGCGACCAAACTCCATGTCCTTCCCCCTGATTGCGACTTCGACTGCGTGGTCAATCGCGCACACCAACCGTCGCCATCTGGCGACGGTTTGAAATCACTTGAAACCCCTGCTTCTTATCCCCCGGGCCTAATCACCCGAGGTGCACCTTGCGTGGAAGGACTGTCGTCTTGGGCAAAATCGAGTGGCAATACAGCGCCCAACATCAACCAGGTGGTCATGACAACCGCCTTACACCACGGCATACGACTGAACATAGTAGGTCGTCACGGAATGCACTTGTCAAGCTCTCAGCACTTGAGACAGAGTACGCGGCGCATGTCGGCCAGGAGCGCCGGCATCTTTCAGGGGGACAACATGGCAGATGTTTTTCTCGGGCAGATCATGCTCATGCCGTTCGGCGTGGTGCCCAAAGGCATGGCCCGGTGCGACGGTGCAGCTCTTCCCATCAACCAGAACCAGGCTTTGTTCTCGTTGCTCGGGACGTATTACGGCGGCGACGGAAGAACTTACTTCAATCTTCCCGATCTGCGCGGGCGCACACCACTCGGTATCGGCCCGAGCAATACCATCGGCCAAGTCGCCGGCGTGGAAGGCGTTACGCTGAATTCGCAACAGATACCGCAACACACGCATTTGGCCAATGCGAGCACCAATGACGGCAGTGCCCGCAGTCCGGCACAAGGTCTTTATGGCAAAACGGGCAGCGCAAACATCTACGGTCCGTCTGCCGGCAGCCCTGTCGTGCTCAATTCGGCCACCCTGGATGGGGGTGGGCAGAACCAAGCGCATACCAACATGCAGCCGTATCTCGTGCTCAACTTCTGCATCGCGCTGACCGGCATTTATCCGTCGCGCGGCTGACGCCACCGGAGTATTTCAATGACACCGTATCTCGGAGAAATCCGGCTGCTGGCGTTTACGTTTGCGCCTCTTGGCTGGGCCAACTGTGATGGTTCGCTGCTCAGCATTGCAGACAATGCTGCGCTGTTTACACTGCTCGGCACCACTTTCGGTGGCGACGGGGTGCAAACGTTCGCCTTGCCCGATCTGCGTGGCCGCGTGCCCCTGCATCAGGGCCAAGGCCAAGGACTTAGCGTGCGCATCCTGGGTGAGAAGGACGGCTACGAAGCCGTGACCCTTACGACCAACCAGCTGCCGGCGCACGTGCACGCATTTGCCGCCACCAGTGCCGCCGCCAATGCGGCCATACCGGGTGGCACCGTCGAGTTGGGAGCCTTGTCCGGCGACGTTATGTACACCGGCGATATCACAGGCAGCGCCAGTGTCTCTCCAGCAGCGACCATGATCTCCACTGCCGGCGCCAGCGTGCCCCACGACAACACGATGCCAACACTCACGGTGCGTTTTTGCATCGCGACCGAAGGCATGTATCCGTCACCGAATTGATGACAAACCTAGGCGCTCCGCAGAGCGATTGGTAGCGACAGGGATCACATCATGACCACACCGTTTATCGGCGAAATTCAGCTGTTCGGCTTCAACTTTGCACCCTATAACTGGGCGCAGTGCAACGGGCAAGTCATGCCCATTCAACAGTACGCGGCCTTGTTCTCGTTGATTGGCGTGACTTACGGCGGCAATGGCACAAGCAATTTCCAGCTGCCGAATTTTCAGGGCAATTTGCCTTGTTCAGTCGGACAGGGGCCGGGCTTGAGCATGCGCGACCAGGGCGAGACCTTCGGCGCGACCAGCGTCACGCTGGATAATTCTCAGATGGCCTCGCACAGCCACAGGATGCACATTTTTGGCCAGACGGATGCATCAAAGCGCCACGGTACGCCAGCCGCGGGGGATGCCGTATTGATACCCGGCAGCGCATCGACGACACCGTTCACCAAAGACAGCACATCCAACGCCTCCTTTCCCCAAGCCATGATCGGGGTTAGTGGTGGTGGTCAGGCACACGAGAATCAACAACCCTATCTCGCCGTCAATTTCTGCATCGCCCTGGTGGGTGAGTTCCCGCAACGGCCTTGAGCTCCGCCATGCTCACGACGCTGGCGTTTCCGGCGAGTCAGGAACCCGTGCTCCGCCTGCCCGAGTCGATCCGGGCAGGTGGTTTTTCTGCGCGCCCCGCCTGCGATGCGGACGTGCCTTTCATGCGTGGGCTCTATGGTGAACTGCGTCAGGGAGAGCTGGATCCACTCCCTTGGCCGGAGTCAGCAAAACAGGTGTTTCTGGATCACCAGTTCGCGATGCAGCACCGCCACTACACGCGCTACTACGCACCAGTCGACTTTCTGTTGATCGAACACAACGGAGCGCCCATTGGCCGGCTGTATTTGCACTACGGAACGCAAGACTTCCTGCTGGTCGACATTGCACTGTCGCCAGCTTGGCGCAGCCATGGTTTAGGCACCGCCCTGATCCAAGCAGCACAGGAGACCGCCCAGCGGGCATCGGTGCGTGGCCTCATCCTGCATGTCGAGCTGCGAAATACAGCTGCGCGTCGGCTCTATGAGCGGCTGGGATTTACCCTTTGCGGCGAAAGCGACGGCCAACGCGTCGAAATGCGCTGGCCGTGTCGCACCCATGGTGCCGAAACGCTCAATTGAACAGCGCCTGGTAGATGAAACCATGCTTGTCGCGCGCAATGGGCACCAGGAAGATCCCGAACTCGCCCATCGCATCGTGCGTCATCGGGTAGGTCTTCTGCGGAAACAGAATCGCCGATTCATTACGGAAGAGCAGCGAAAACGGCGCACGCACCATGCCCGGAAACAGGCGCTCGTCTTTCGCTAGTGGCCGCGCTTCGACCAGAACAAACGGCGCCCGGCTATCACCTTCAATCGACGCCATGAAAGTCTCGTTGAGGTGCGGAGCAAATTCATCCAGGGTAAAGAACTTCATTGCATTGTCGCCTTTTATGTATTGAGACAGCTCGAGCTTGGGGCATCATTGGAAGACCCGTCTTGGTTCATTCCTTAGTGATCAAAGCCCCCTAGCGCGCACTTTTGTCGGGTCCACCAGGGTGTTGCATGGGTCGGATGAAACGGCAGCCGGGAGCGGGCCTTGGCTACGTTGTTAGACGGCCCGGCGAACGAGGACAAGTTCATCGTCCTGTTGCGGGTAGTGCACCAGTCCGGCGAAATCCGTATCGACCATGGCGCCTGCGAGAACCCGTTGACCATCGGTGTACTTCATCGCCAGCCTCCGCGCCGCCAACCGGCAAAATATCAAGGTCCGCCTGGCGGCGGAAGCAGGCCATCATTCTTTCTCTGACGCAGCCCTTTTCTCTGACAGCCAACTCGCCAGGCGACCAAGGATTGCTAGAGCGATGCCAACGGGTATCAGCCAATGGAGAAGAACGTTTTGCAACGAAGTTATGTAGACATCGTGGCCATGATTTGGCACAGGCACGACGCGCTGTGTAGCTGGATCTGGCGATAGCGGCCCATTCACTATCGCCAGCCAAACCCAAAACCATGTCAACACCATTGAAGCTGTCGCCCAACGCAACACGGTGGATGCCACTTGCAAGACCTTGCCTGAAATCACCACGCCCCTCCCTCCTTGCGTTGGTCTTTGATGATGTTGCGATGATCGAAAAGCATCGTGCCTCCCCATGGATCAGTTCGCCGTAGTGCGTCGACGGGAGGAGGTCCGCTCCAACGTGCCGTACGGCGCGAGGACATCAAACGTGCGCAAAAGCCAGGCTACAACCTGGCATTCCAAGCGCATGGCGTAGTGACTGCATGCAGCCAGGAAGAACAAGTGCTCATGGAAGACAATGTCAGCGCTGAGTTGCGACTTCCGTTGACAGCGGACGTTTAGGTCATGGCCCCTTTTTGCATGCCGACACCAAGGCGTCCTCGCCCCCGGTGGGAAACCGCTGAGAGAATTCTGCCTGAAGGAAATCGACGAAGCGACGTACGCGTGATGGCTGAAATACATTGGGGTGGTACATCGCGTGGATGGGAGAAGGGGCTGACCAGGCAGGTGCATGGATCAGCTTCAGCCTGCCTGCGCTTACATCCGCGGTGACGGCCCAAAGTTGCCGGTACGCGAATCCGCGTCCCATAACGGCCCATGTGCGTATCACTTCACTATCAGTGCACTCGTGATATCGCCGGACGCGTACGACATGCTCGCCCAGTTGCCACTCATTCCTTGGCCCCGCATGGGTGGTCAATACCAGTGTGGGAAGCGTGGCGAGTTCCTCGGGTTTTTCTGGCATGCCGTGGATCTCGATGCATGCGGGCGACGCACATACGACCCGCCAGCTGTCAGCAAGGTGACGCGCGACAAGTTCGCTGTTCTCCAAAGGGCCGACGCGTATGGCAACGTCGACATCGTCCGGCACGAAGCGCGAGAGTGAATCTGACAGCGTCAGCACGACGCGCACGTCGGGGTGAAGCGCCATGAAGTGGTTGAGGATATGAACCAGCAGGTTGCGCCCGAGATCCGACGGCGCTGACACCCGCAGCGTTCCGCTGACTGCGTCGGTGCCGCTGCGTACCGCGCGCTCGGCTTCTTGCATGGTTTCGATGGCGGTTCGGCAGGAGGCGATGTAGATGCGGCCTTCGTCCGTCAGGCGCAGTTGGCGTGTCGTGCGCTCGAACAGGCGTGCGCCAAGCATCGTCTCTACACGCTGCACACAGGCGCTGGCAGCTGCAGGCGAAAGTCCGGCCCGACGCCCAGCCGCCGACAAGCTGCCGAGGTCGGCCACATCGACAAGAAGCTGCATGTCGCTGAAGCGGTTCATGAGTTCCGATCCCGGTGCGGAAGGCTTGAGCCGGATCATCTTCAAATGGGATTTGAAGGTCAATGAATACTGAGGCCCATTATCAAAACCAAGGGCGTGAGTGACTATCGAACCTCCCCACCCACCGGAGGTGTCGCCATGTCATTCGCCAAATCAGTACGCGTTGCTTGCCTCATGGCCGCCATCGCCGCTGCACCGGTCCTCGCCGCGCAGGACACCATGAAGCCTGACGTAAACGCCGGCCACAGCGTGGTTCCAAGGGAACTGGTCGGCGCGTGGACGCTTGTCCGTTGCGACAACGTCTATCCCGACGGCCATCGCGTAGAGCTCTACGGCCCCAACCCCACGGGCATGTGGCTTATCGATGCCCAGGGCGACTACATGATGCAGATCGTGCGCGCACAGCGCATGCCGTTTGCGGCCAACGACAAATCCAAGGGAACGCCCGAGGAGTATCGCGCCGCATCCTTGGACAGTAATGCGCACTTCGGTCACGTGAGCGCCGATGCCCATGTCATGCACAGTGAAATCGTGCGCGCATCGTTCCCCAATTGGGACGGCCGTAGCAGCGACTCCAGTTACACCATCCACGGCGACGAGCTGACCTATCGCGTTGCCAAGCCATCGAGCGGCGCGGCTGAGGGCGCCCATGGCGAAGTCGTGTGGCGTCGCGTTCACTCATAGACATGCCTACCGACCATGCGGAAGGATCGCATGGTGATGCAACCCATCAGCAGGACCTCACCTGACCCGCCATGATCACGTTCACGCGCTGATCGAGCAGCTTGATCCAGAGCCAGTTGCTCCTGTCGGCTGCTCCGGAACACGCACCACGGACCTTCCCCCCGAAGTTGAAGGCTTGCCAGGCACCTGCCGGGTGAGAAGGCACCCGGAACCAACTTTTGACATCGGTAAGCGTCATTCCACGCCACCCAAGGCCGCCAAGTAGTGCCATCGTTGTTTACGGCTGTAATGCAGGGCATCGATTGATGTACCGCGCGACATTGACGGCCACGTCATCTCGCTGATAGCAGGCGCGGGCGGAGGCGTTGAAGCCGCGGCAGCTCACACACAACAGGTCAAGCACGTGGAATGGACGAATCGAAACCTATCGCCATCCCCAAGATGTCTTTGTCGGGTCGAAACCAGACGCTATGCGCTGGACATCCTGATGATCTTCCCTAAGTAAATCTACCTACATAGCTCCTGCCAGAAGAGCGGTACGTACTCACCGTTCTGAATCACCCCATCGGCGCCGCCCGCTTCCATCGATCCGATTCGTCACCTGGCTTCGCCGTGACCCAGGTTTTTTCGCCGGGTACACATAAGTATGCGTACCGTGAGTGCGGCCTGCTCCCGTCGCCGAAAGGTGTCGGTTGCCCAGCATGCTTGGCTCTCCGCTCGGATATCTCTACTGCAACGCGCAAGGAGATCATCGATGCTGCCCGCGCTACCTTCTGAGAAGATCTTGTCCCGAGGCATGCTCGATGTGCTGATTCGGGCCGGACTGATCGCCATCCTGGTCTTCGTCTGTTTCAGGATCTTTTACCCATTCGGCAACCTGCTTGTGTGGTCGCTGATTCTGGCGATCACCCTCTATCCACTGCATTTGCGTTTGCGAAAACGGTTAGCGAACAAGAACGGGCTCACGGCCACGCTAATCGTCCTCTTCGCCCTCATCATTGTCACGGTGCCCACGTACCTCCTCGGTGTCGCCCTGGTGGATTCGATGGAGCATGCGGTCGAGATGGCCAAGGGCGGCAATCTCCATATTCCGCCACCCGCCGAATCGGTCGCTGGTTGGCCGGTTATCGGAAAGCAGGTCTATGCCTTCTGGCTTCAGTCGTCCACCGACCTGACTGGCCTGATCCAGCGATTCACGCCGCAGATCAAGGAGGTCGGCATGGCGCTGCTGGGCGCCGCTACCGGCGTGGGCACTGGACTTCTGATCTTCATCGCCGCTGTGATCATTTCGGGCATCTTCATGGCCTATGGCGAGGCGGCCAGGCGCAGTGCACTGCTCATCGCGTCGCGCATCTTTGGCCAAGATAGCGGCCCGGCGATTACCGAGCTCTGCTCCGCCACGATTCGCGCGGTAGCCCAAGGGGTGGTGGGCATTGCGTTTATCCAGATGCTGCTTGTCGGTGTCGCTTTCGTCATGAAAGGCATCCCCGGCGCAGGCTTGCTGGCACTCGCCGTATTGCTGTTGGGCATCATGCAACTGCCGGCGACATTGATAACCGTCCCGGTGATCGCCTTCGTCTTCGCTACCGAGGGCTTCACCGCGATCACGATCATCTTTGCGATCTACGTTTTTGTGGCAGGGCTGGCCGACAACGTACTCAAGCCCCTCCTGCTAGGCAGAGGTGTCGACGTGCCCATGCCGGTGGTGCTGATCGGCGCACTGGGCGGCATGGTGACGGGCGGCGTGATTGGCCTGTTTATCGGGCCAGTAGTACTTGCCGTGGGTTATCAACTGTTCTGGCGATGGGTTAAGGACCAGCCGCAGACCGAAGAGCCGAGTGAGCCTAAGCCCCCTTGATCAGTGACGTACTCTCCGGCGGCTCGGTGCGGGCGTCGATGCCCGCGATGGCGATGCGAATAGCGCTTTGTTCGCTGCCACCCTATATGCGAGCCCGAGGCGCTAGCTAATCGACATCTGCCAGCGTGCGCAATAACTGCCACCGGGTGCGTGCCCGATCACCGCGCCGACAAGGCGAAACCGCGTGCCACGAGAGGATCCTGCGATGGATGACCATCAACCTCCTGAACCTCCACACCTGGAGGCCAGAGATGTCATCAGAGAGTTCTTTGACACCCTCTGGTACTTACACAGCATCCTCGCCACCTTGCTCCTTCTTCTGGTCGTGCTCACCTTCGGCATGTATTACTTTGGCGGACCGGTCGAAACATTGAACCGAACACATTCCACGCCGGGCGAAACCATCTACTTCTGCATCATCACGGCACTCACCATCGGATATGGCGACGTCGTGCCCACCACGACCTTTGGCCGCCTGGATGCGGCATTGCTTGGCCTCATTGGCCTGCTTCTGAGTGGGTTGGTCATCGCCGCGGCGGTACGAGGCGTCCAGGAGGCCGCGCGGAACGTCGGTAAGCCCGACGACTGATCCGGCCGACACTCGGCGTGCCGGTTACGACTCTCTGCCTTATCGCCATCTCGCGCCTAGCTGGCTCAGTCGCCCAGCTTTCGATAGAGGCGGACCACCAGCTCCTCGGCGACAAGCATCACGACGACCACGATGATCAGCGTCACCACGCCGTGGAACACACCGTAGAACCGCACATCATGGCCAAAGAGTTGGGCGATTGCCTCGAGTATCACGAACTTCGATCCGAACAACACCACCCAGGCGGAAAAGTACCGCAGAAACTTCATGAAGCCGCCCGGCTTCCCCTTGAAGAATCCTGCGACCCAATGTTCCACGGCTATGGTCGCCTTCAATAGCACCTGCAATACGATGGCGGCCAACAACGATGTGGTGAACGTATCGATGTAGACGTTCTTCCAGTACTCGGCGAACAGGTTCAGTACGACGAGATCTATCAGGATTCCGGAGAAGTAACGTACGAACAAGCGCTGCTTGCTCGATGGGGCCTCGACCGAGGCAGGAAGGATTCCTTCACTTTGCATGGCGAAATTCCTTCGGCATCAGAACATGACGTCTGGTAGCACCTATCCGCTTACAACACGCCTCCCCAGTGACGCTTCAAGATAGCTCAGAGTTGGCCTTCGCGGTGACTCCAGCATCAGCCCGTTACGCCTTGATGGCGATGTCGCGTGCCTCCTTCGTCGTGCATGCGACACCATCAAGATACTTGGCTTAGGTAGATCTACTGAGCCAGGCCGTGCAGCGCGATGCGCTCCGGACCCGCAGCCGCCCTACCGCGATATCCACCTGATTTCACGCGAAGGTTACGTGAAGATATCCATGCTGAATCGACCAAAGGTGCAGTGGCAAACAGGGACATGTCCAAGGGTATGGATGCCAGCGCCGCGAGGCGTAACTTGGCCAGGCAAGGCCGAATGTGTTTCCGGGCGAGTGGTTGCCAATCGTTGGTGATTTCGACCACTGGAAAGGGTGGCGCATGAGTCGCGGACCGCGAATTGAGAAGCTTCCGTCGCCCATCGCTTTGTCCTTGGTCGCGGCCGCATGCCTCAATGCGGGTTGCACGCTAGGCCCCAACTACGAGCGCCCCACCACCCAGGCGCCACAGTCTTACCGCTACGCCAGCGAAATGATGCCGGCCTCTGAAGCAAGCTCGACACTGGCAAAGGTGCCTGAGTGGTGGCGCGCGTTTGGCGATGACCAGCTCAATGCGTTGGTAGCCGAAGGCCTGGCTGCCAACCACGATCTTCGTATTGCAACGGCGCGCGTGCAGGAGTTTGCCGCAATCGCAGTGACTACACGGGCACAGGGGCTGCCACAGGTGGGTTACAGCGCCAGTGCGGGCCGTCAACGTGCAAGCCCGAACGCGACACCGCTTCCACCCGGCGCCAACCCTATCGGGAATAGTTACACCGCGCTGCTTTCTGCAAGTTGGGAGCTGGACCTTTGGGGCCGCATTCGCCGCGAAAACGAGGCCGCTCAAGCCAATCTGTTTGCAACGGAAGAGGCGCGCATGGGTGTCGCCCTGACCTTGGTCTCCACCATTGTTTCGGGCTACATCACGCTGCTTGACCTGGATCGCCAGCTTGAAGTGTCGCAGGCAACGCTCGATGGCCGAAAGGACACCGTAAAGGTGTTTCAAATGCGCCTGGATGGCGGTGCCGTATCCGAGTTCGAAATGATGCAGGTGACGGCGGAGTACGAAACCGCGGCAGCGTCGATACCCGTGCTTGAGCAGGCCATCGCCCAGCAGGAACACGCGCTGTCGGTGCTGGTAGGACGCAACCCTGGCCCCATTCGACGCGGACGCACGTTGCAGCAACTGACAGCGCCACCCGTACCCGCCGGACTGCCCTCCGACCTGCTCGACCGTCGCCCGGATATTCTGCAGGCCGAGCAGCAACTGGTGGCGGCCAACGCACTGATTGGTGCGGCACGCGCACTTTATTTCCCTTCCCTGGCGCTTACGGCTTTTGGCGGGGGTGCCAGCAGAGACCTCGACAATCTGTTCAGCGGCTCTTCTCGCACGTGGTCGTTCACCGGCCAGCTGCTCGGCCCCCTGTTTGCCGGTGGCGCGATCAAAGCGGCAAACAAGCAAGCCGAGGCGCGCCGGGACCAGGCGCTGGATGCTTACCAGCAGACCATTCAAAACGCGTTTCGAGACGTCGACGATGCACTGATAGCCATCCAGAAAAGGAAGGCATTGATCGCCTCGCTTGAGCGCCAGGTGACAGCGCTCAAACGCGCGGTCGAACTCACGCGCGAGCGCTACGACAACGGCTATACCGATTATCTCGAAGTGCTCGACACCGAGCGCAGCCTGTTTTCATCTGAGCTGTCGCTGAGCTCGGCACGCGGTGACGGTTACCGCGCCTTGGTTGACTTGTACCGCGCCTTGGGTGGCGACTGGATCGATCGGGTGGCTCCACTTCCGGTAGCGCAACAAGGCGCAAAGCCAGAATCCAACACCGATACAGCGCCAGCTTCCGTCGCCAGGCAAGCTCACCGTCCATCAAGCAGCGAGAGCATCGATGCCCACTGAGCCCGTAGCCGAGCACAACGCGACTGCCTCCGCTGCTGCGGGGAGCACTGCGACGGATGCGCCATCTGCGACGGCACCGCCTGGCAAAGGGGCAGATAGTGCGCGGCGCACGCAGCGCACCGTGCGAATCACGCTAGTGGTGTTACTCGTCATTTTTATCTATCACGTGGTGGCCGACCGAATCACGCCTTACACGTCGCAGGCGACGGTCGACACATTCCTCGTGCAGATTGCACCGGAAGTCAGCGGGCCGGTGGTGTCGGTAGATGTGTCTGACAACCGCGAGGTGACTAAAGGGCAAGTCTTGTTTCGCATCGATCCACGACCGTTTGAAATTGCCTTGAGGGCAGCGCAAGCCAATGTGACGCTGGCGACGCAAAACGCCGATGCATCGGTCGCCGATGTGCGCGTGGCGGATGCACAACTTAGCAAACAACGTGTCGATCTGGCGGCAACGCAGGAGCTTGGCAAGATTGCGATCGACCTATCGAGCAAGCGTGCGCTCGCGGAAACTGCCGCAATACGAGCTCGCGCGGAAATCGATAAGACTCGCGCCGACATCAGTCGCGGGGAGGCCGAAGCAGAGCGTGCACGGATACGCATGGGCGAAATCGGCAATGACAACGCCCAGATCCGCCAGGCGCGAGCCGCCGCGGATCAGGCTGGGCTCGATCTTCGCCATACCACGGTGGTTGCGCCTAGCGATGGCATCGTTACCAATCTGCGCTTGTCTCCCGGCCAATTCGCCAGCCGCGGCCAACCCGTGCTGAGTTTTGTTGCGGCTGGGCCGCGCTGGGTGAGTGCTGCGATGCGCGAGAATCAACTCGGTCATATCGCGCCGGGCAACCGCGCCTATGTCGTGTTCGATGACCGGCCGGGCAAGGTGTACCCCGCCCATGTCGATAGTATCGGCTGGGGTATCTCGCAAGGCGGGGAAGCACCGAACGGTACGTTGCCCACCGTCACCTCCCCCACCGGCTGGCTGCGCGAGCCACAACGCTTTCCAGTACGCATTGTGCTGGATCCGCCCAGCGACTCCTCCGAGCAACTTCCGCCAGGACGTAGCGGTGCGCAGGCCAATGTGGTCGTACTTACCCACGATCGCACCTTCATGAATCCGCTGGCACGCCTGTGGATATGGGCTGTGGCCATGATCAGCTATCTGCGATGAACGCGACAGCCCCGGACGTCAGCTCGCGGGATGAGGTGGCCTGGCATGCCACGCTGCGATTCGCCGTGGGCATTACCGTGGCCTTTGTCGTTAGCGAAGTCATGCAATGGGCGCCTACTTTTCTGGCACCCGTGCTGGCGACCGTGTTGCTGACCAACTTGCCGGGGAGGCCACCGCTAAAGGTGGCACTAGGCTTGATGATTGTGATGACCTCAACGTCTCTGATCGCATTCGCCATCGCATCGTTGTTTCGTGGCACACCAACAGTGCTGTTCGGATTGATCGGGCTGTGCGTTTTCTTTTCTTTTCACGCCATGCTTCGCGGCAGCCCGCCGCTGCCCCCGTTGTTGTTTTTGATTTGCCTCGCGACGATCCCGGTGATTGTGATGATCGCGCCAGCCCAGGCTGGCCAGTTTCCGTTGGCATTGATCCGCAGCATGGGGGTCGCCTTGCTGAGCATTTGGGCGGTGTACATGCTATGGCCACGCGTAGCTCCGCCGAAGCCTGCTCCCGCCACGCCACCGAGCGCCACGGCCTCCGCACCGATGGCATTCGCCGGCGTCGCCATCGTCATGCCGCTGATGTTGGTCTATCTTTTGTTTGGCCTGGTTGACGCGCTGCCGACAATGATCGCCACGGTCATGCTGGTGGCCAATTTCGATCTGCAGCGTGGCCGCATGAATGCACTGGGTATGATTGTGGGCAATTTTGTCGGCGGCTTGATCGCCCTGCTGCTGCACATGCTTCTGCGAACCACGCCAACGCTGCCTTTTCTCACCGGGTTGCTGTTCGTGACACTGCTGGGTTTTGCACAACGCATCGGCGCTGGCGGGCCGGCTGCGGGGGTCGCGGTGCTTGCCTGCAATGCCATGCTGATCATCCTCAGCACCGCCATCTCGTCAGATCAGGGCACCTTTTCCTTGTGGATCGTACGCGTGTTGCAGTTTGCAGCGGCCGGCGCTTTTGCGGTGGGCATGATGACTGCGTTCTGGCGTCGATATGCCTCTACTTGAGAGGTGACCCGGCTCGAGAGCAAGCGCCTTTGGCTCACCCCTGCCCGTTTCTCTTCCGCTGGGCTTAGGTTGTCTCCACTGGGAACAGCTAAAAAAAAGGGCCGGCATGGCCGGCCCTTCTTCGCGTAACAAGAAGAAGCATTACTTCTTCTGCGGTGCTTCCTTCAGACCACGGTTGAGCAGCATCGGCTCGATGCTCGGGTCCTTGCCGCGCCACTCGCGGTAGAGCTTGCTCAGTTCCATGGTGTTGCCCTGCGAGAGAATCATCGCGCGGAAGCGGTCACCGTTCTCGCGGGTCATGCCACCCTTGTCGACAAAGCCCTGGAAGGCGTCGTCGGCGAGCATCTGCGTCCACAGGTAGGCGTAGTAGCCGGCAGCGTAGCCGTTACCCCAGATGTGCTGGAAGTAGCTGGAGCGATAGCGCGGCGGCACGTAGCTGAGATTGAGCTTGGCCTTGGCCAGTGCGTCTACTTCGAACTTGTCGGGATCCTGCTTCGGCGCGTCGGCACCCAGGGTGTGCCAGCTCATGTCGAGCATGGCAGCCGAGACCAGCTCGGTCATGTCGTAGCCCTTGTTGAAGGTCTTGGCCTTCTTGATCTTCTCGACCAGCTCCTGCGGCATCGGCTCGCCGGTCTTATAGTTCTTCGCGTAGTTGGCGAAGATCTTCGGATCGGTAGCCCAGTGCTCGTTGAACTGCGACGGGAACTCCACGAAGTCACGCGCGGTGGCCGCACCCGACAGGCTGGGGTACTGCGTGTTGGCAAAGATGCCGTGCAGGCCGTGACCAAACTCGTGGAACATGGTGATCACGTCATCGAACGACAGCAGGGCCGGCTGGCCCGGCGCAGGCTTGGTGAAGTTGGCGACGTTGAAGATCACCGGCTTGGTGCCCATGAGCTTGGACTGGTCGACCAGGTTGCTCATCCAGGCGCCGCCGTTCTTGTTGTCGCGCTTGAAGTAGTCGCAGTAGAACAGCGCCAGCGAGCTGCCGTCTTTGTCGAACACTTCAAACACGCGCACATCCGGCTGCCACACCGGAATGTCCTTGCGCTCCTTGAAGGTCAGACCATAGAGCTGGTTGGCGGCGAAAAACACGCCGTTCTGCAGCACATTGTCGATCTCGAAGTACGGCTTGATCTGTGCTTCGTCAAGATCGTACTTGGCCTTGCGCACCTGCTCGGCGTAGTGGTTCCAGTCCCATGCTTCGACCTTGAAGCCACCCTTCTGCTGGTCGATCACTTCCTGGATGTCTTTGGCTTCACGCTCGGCGCGCGCGGTGGCGGCCGGGGCGAGCTTGCCCATGAAGGTCAGCGCATTCTCAGGCTTCTTGGCCATCTGGTCTTCGAGCTTCCAGGCGGCGTAGCTGGGGAAGCCAAGCAGCTTGGCCTGTTCGGCGCGGATCTGCGCGATGCGCGAGATCATCTCACGCGTGTCGTTGGCGTCGCCCTTTTCGGCGCGGTTCCACGAAGCCTTGAACAGGGCCTCACGAGTCGGACGGTCATTGAGGCTCTGCAGCGCCGGCTGCTGCGTGGTGTTCTGCAGCGGGAGCACCCACTTGCCGTCGAGCTTGCGGCCCTTGGCAGCTTCGGCGGCAGCGGCGACATCACCTTCAGACATGCCGTCGAGCTTGGCCTTGTCGTCGATCACCAGTGCGCCGTCCTTGGTGGCAGCGAGCAGCTTGTTGGTGAACTGCGTGCTGAGGCTGGACTCTTCCTTGTTGAGGTCCTTGAGCTTGGCCTTGTCGGCGTCGGACAGCTTGGCGCCGCCATGCACGAAGTTCTGGTAGGTCACTTCGACCAGGCGCCTGGATTCCGGATCGAGCTTGAGCGTGTCGCGCTGGTTGTAGATGGTCCCGATGCGAGCGAACAGCTTATCGTTCATGACGATAGCGTCCTGGTGCTCGGCAAAGCGCGGCGCTTCTTCTTCCTGCACCTTCTGCAGCGTGTCGTTGGTGTTGGCGCCGCTCACGGCGTCAAACGCGCGCATCGCACGCGTCAACAGCTGGCCCGACTTTTCCATCGGGATCAAGGTGTTCTCGAAGGTCGGCGGCTCCGGGTTGTTGGCGATCTTTTCGATCTCTACCAGTTGCTGCTTCATGCCTTCCTCGAAGGCCGGCTGATAGTCGCCATCCTTGATCTTGTCGAACGGCGGCGCCTGGAACGGCAGGGTGCTGGGTTCGAAGAACGGGTTCACGGCGCTGACCTCGGCGGAGGGCGCAGCCGCGGTGCCGGCCTTGGCCGGAGCAGTGCTGGCGGGCGCGGGTTGCTGCTGGGTTTGCTCATTCGACTGCTGGGAGCAGGCAGCGAGCGCGATGGAGGTGGCAATGACAAGCGAGCGGAGACGAAGCATTCAGGGTTCCCCATGTGGGCGGTGGTGCAAACCCCGAGCCTAACCACACCCCGACACAGGTGCCAAGGGCTGGAAGTACTGGTATTCACCCCCTGCCTGTAGGAGCCCGCTTGCGCGCGACCGCAGCATTGCGGCGCACCTGCTTGGCCTCCGTGGCATATAACCTCGCGAAACGGCGACATGGTGCCGCCTTGGTCGCGCGCAAGCGCGCTCCTACAGAGGTAAGGCCAGCTTAGGCCTTGCGCATATCGCGCAACTGCCAGCACGGCCCGATCAGCAGGTTCAGGCGGTGGCGCACGATGCTCATGGGCAGGTCGGTGATGAGATCCACGTCGATATGCAGATCGTCCACGCGCGCGCTCACCGTAGCGGCTGGATCGATCACGGCCAGCGACGGGTCGATGTCGTCCGGTTCGTCCTGCATGGCTCGCCAACGCTCGAACAGCACTGGCGAGCGCATGGCTTCCTGCACCGCAGCCGCAAGATCATCCGGCCCTGCACCGTCGTAGCTCAACGCCGGCACCGGCCCCTTGGCGCGTCTCAGGTCGTCGATGGACAGGTAATAGTGACTACGAATCGCCATGACATCAGCTCCCTGCGAAACGAATGGGCACATGCAAGCACACTTGCCGTGAAGATCAGTCCAGGATGGCCGCGAGATCCAGATGCGACCACGCCGCCTGCGGCGGCACGCCGTGCGGTAAGACGCCGAGGCAAGGTGCAGGCAACAGCTGGCGCAAAGTGTCCACGTTCTCCTGCACCGCATCCATCTCCGGATCAATGCGATTGCCAATCCAGCCAACCAGGCGACAGCCGTCGGTGGCAATGGCCCGCGCACTGAGCAGCGCGTGATTCAGGCAGCCCAGCCGCAAACCGACGACCAGGATCACCGGGAGCTGCCATTGCCGCGCGATATCCGATGCCATCAGGCTGCGTGACAACGGCACCAGCCAGCCACCCACGCCCTCGACCAAGACGGCGTCATGCACGCCGCGCAATCGTTCGAAGGCTTCATGGAGCGGTGCGAGGCGAATTTCCACCCCCGCATGTGCGGCCGCAAGATGCGGCGACAGCGGTTCGCGCAAGGCCACCGGGTTGACCCATTCGTAGGGCATCGGTGCGCTGCTTGCCGCCAGCAGGGCCAACGCGTCGTCATTGCGCAAACCTTCGGGTGTGTCGGCACAACCGCTGGCGACCGGCTTCATGCCGCAGGCATGGCTGCCCCCCGCGCGCAAAGCGTGCAATAACGCGCAGGTCGCGTGCGTCTTGCCGATGCCGGTATCAGTACCCGCGATAAAGAATGTCGACATGCACCTTTCCCCTGGCGGTCGCGCTGGATGGGGCCAGCCGGCGCATAATACGTCCTTTGCCGCCGAGGCTCATGCCCATGTACGAAGTGAAGACGCAGGCGTATGCCAGCAAGCGCGAGCACTACGAGGACCTTTGCCTGCAGGCGCGCGGCCTGCTCGAGGGCGAGAGGGACGTGACCGCCAACGCTGCGAACTTTGGCGCCCTGATCTATCACAGCCTGCCGGACCTGAATTGGAGCGGCTTTTATCTCTACGACGGCACCGAGCTGGTGGTAGGCCCGTTTCAGGGTAAGCCCGCGTGCATTCGCATCGCACTCGGCCGTGGCGTGTGCGGCACCGCTGCCCAGACGCGACAGACGCAGGTTGTGCGTGACGTGAATGCATTCGATGGTCACATCGCCTGCGACGCAGCGTCGCAGTCGGAAATCGTGGTGCCGCTGGTGCGCGCCGATGGCCGTCTATTTGGGGTGTGGGACGTGGACAGCCCGTCCATCGCCCGCTTTGACGATGAAGACCGCGCAGGCATGGAAGCACTGTGCACGGTCTTCATGGAAAGCGTGAACCGCTGAGAGCGGCACGCTTTCGCCGCGACTTAGAGTCGCTAACAAAACGTAGCGAGCGGCCGCCTGGTGGGCGCGGGCGGCGCGCAGGAGCCGGAGTGTACTGGTCGTACATGAGGATTCCGAGCACCGAGCGCGCCCGCCAGGCGGTCGCGCAGTAGTTTTGTTAGCGGCTCTTATTCGCGCGGCGTGTTGAGTAGCATCATCACTGCCGCGCGCGCTTCGTCCACACCTGTGGGCGTTTGCGACGAAAACATTTGCGCCGTGGCCTGGGTGCCACTGGCCACCAGCTCCTTGCGCAGAGCGGTCAGCGCCTGCGTCGCCTGGTTCCGCGACAATTTGTCCGCCTTGGTCAGCAGCAGGTGACACGGCAGATGTGTGGCGAAGCAGAAGTCCAGCATCATCCGGTCGAAGTCCTTGAGCGGATGACGAATATCGGCAATCAGCACGATGCCGCGCAGGCTGCGGCGATGATGCAGGTAGGCATCGATCTCCTGCTTCCAGTGCTCGCGCAGTTCTGGCGGTACTTTTGCGTAGCCGTAGCCAGGCAGGTCAATCAGCCTGGTGGCCAGTGCCGGCTGGCCCTCGGCCTGAATCGACGACGGCAACGAGAACGCCACCATCTGCTGGGTGCGACCCGGTGTCTTAGAGGTTCGTGCTAGACCGCGATGCCCAGTAAGGGTATTCAATGCGCTGGACTTGCCGGCGTTGGAACGACCGGCGAAGGCCACCTCTGCGCCTTGGTCGGCAGGAAGTTGTGAGATGCGGTGGGCAGCCAGTACGAACTGGGCACCCTGAAGCGGATTGGACATGGTTTGACCGGCTAAGATGGCGCAGAGATAATTCGTGAGTTTCTGCCAGTTGCGGACTCGCCTGTCGGCGTGGGCCGCGCAGCCATAGCAGTTTTTCGGGAGACAAGTGTATGAGTTTTCGGCCTGCCGGTTTTCGGCCCGCTGTTGTTGGTTATGCCGTAGCCCTCGTCTTTGCCCTGTCGTCTGGCGTGGTTCTCGCCCAGGAAGCGAAGGCCCCTGCCCCCGCGGCCACCGCCGCAGCCCCGGCTGCCGCCAGCGCCGAAGCGGCAAAGCCGGCCGAAGCCACCGCCGCCGCAAAGCCGGGTGATGCCGCTGCCGGTGCCGGCAAGGCCGCTGTCTGCGGCGCCTGCCACGGCATGGACGGCAACTCCAGCGATGCGCAGTATCCGAAGCTCGCCGGCCAGCACGAGTCGTACATCGTGCGCCAGCTCACCAACTTCAAAGGCAGCAAGCGCCAGAACCCGATCATGCTGGGCATGGCATCGCCGCTCTCCGAACAGGACATGCGTGACATCGGCGCGTTCTTCGCCACCAAGAAGTCGTTGCCGGGCGTAGCCGATCAGGCGCTGGTCGAGCGCGGCCAGCAGCTCTATCGCGAAGGCGACACCGCCAAGGGTGTGCCGGCCTGCATGGCGTGCCACAGCGTCGACGGTCGCGGTAACCCGGGCGCGATGTATCCGCAGCTCACCAGCCAGCACGCGCAGTACATCGAGGCCACGCTGAAGTCGTGGCACGACGGTGTGACCTGGGGTGACGACGCGCACGCACAGATCATGCCGGGCATTGCGAAGAAGCTCGACGAGAAGGACATCGCCGCTGTCGCCAGCTACATCGAAGGCCTGCACAGCGCCGAAGGCGCAGGAAGCTCCGGCAACTCTGCCGCCAAGTAATTGTCTTTAAACACGCCGGCCGCTGGCCGGCGTGTGCTTTCCAAGCCCCGCAAGTTTTTTTCGAGGATTCCCATGGTCAAGCGTTTGTCGTTCCTGTGTACCGCCCTGCTCGCGCTTGCCGCCTGCAGCAACAACAACGACAACGCCAGCCAGGCACCGCAGCCCGCCCCGGCACCGGCTGCCACCGCCCCGGCCGCGCAGCCGCCGGCGGCATCCACCGCCGCAGCTCCCGCCACCGCCAGCACTGCCGCCCCTGCCGCAGCCAGCACGGCAGCGCAGGCACCGGCTCCGAAGCCGGCCGCACCGTTCGTGGACGACGGCAAGTGGGTGGAGGGCAAGAACTACACCCGCCTCGAGCCGACCCAGTCCAAGGTCAGCAATACTGACAAGGTCGAAGTGGCCGAGGTGTTCTCGTACGGCTGCCCAGCTTGCAACGCGTTCCACCCGTCCATGAACAAGCTGGCGCAGGAGCTGCCCTCCGACGCAGTCATCGCCTATCTGCCGGCATCGTTCATGCCGCAGGAAAACTGGCCGATGCTGCAGCGTGCATTCCTCACCGCTCAGGCACTGGGTGTGGCGGAAAAGGCTAACGACGCGATGTATGAGGCGGTGTGGACCACCAAAGAACTGAGCGCCATGCAGACCGAAACCAGCCTCAAGCCGACTTCGGCCCTGCCGACGCTGGAAGACGCATCCAAGGTCTACGCCAAGTACGGCGCCGACCCGAAGGAATTCGTGGCGGTAGCCAACTCCTTCACCATCAATACCAAGGTCAAGCGCGCCGACGAACTGCTCAAGGCCTACGGCATTGAGGAAACCCCCACCATCGTGGTGGACGGCAAGTACCGCCTCACGCCGCGCTCAGCCGGTGGCTATGACCAGGCGGTGGAGCTGACGAAGTGGCTGGTGGCCAAGGAAGCAGCCGGCAAGTAAGCCCGGCCCGTCTGCAACCACCCCATCTGCCCATCGAGATTACCGCCCATGTTCAAGCGTTTTACCTCCCTGCGCACCATCGCCCTGTTTGCCGGTCTGTTGCTCGCGAGCGCGTGCACGGCCGCCGGTTCAAGCGAGCCGGCGCCTTACACCGAAGGCAATGAATACGTGACCCTTCCGGCCCCGGCCCATCGCATGAGCGATACGGGCAAGGTCGAAGTGGTCGAGGTGTTCTCCTACGGCTGCATCCACTGCGCGCACTTCGCTCCCCTTGCCGATCAGATGAGCAAGCAGCTGCCGAAGGGTGTGGTGTTCAAGCTGATGCCCGCCGCCTTCAATGACCAGTGGGTGCCGTATGCCCGCGCGTTCTATGCGGCGCAGAAGCTGGGCGTGCTTGACCAGACCCACCTGACCCTGTTCAAGGCCAAGTTTCAGGACCAATACCCGATCAGCACGCTGGATGAGCTGGCCGACTTCTACGCCCGCAACGGCGTGAAGCGCGAAGACTTCATGCGTGTCGCCACCTCTGATGAAGTGACGGCGCAGATCCGCAAGGACGCTGCCCTCGTGCAGCAGTGGCAGGTGGACGGCACGCCGAGCATCGTGGTGAACGGCAAGTACCGCACGGCCAATGTGAAGACGCTCGACGAGCTCGCGGCCGTAGCCCAGTGGCTGGCCAAGCGTGAGCTGGCAGGCGCCAAGTAAGGCTTGTCCGGGGGACTTTCCCCACGTTCACACCCTGCCGGGCATCCTTGTAAGGTTGACCGCCGCCCAAGTCGCTGGCGGTCACCTTTTGCGACTACTCTGCCCGCCCCATGAATCGCGCCCATCCCGCCCCCGCTGCCGTCCCTGAGCGCCGCCTGCGCCTGCTGAGCTGCAATATCCTGGCAGGCGCCAGCGTGCAGCGTTACAGCGAGTACGTCACACGCAGTCTCAACGCCGTGCTGCCCGGGCGCAGCAAGCTGGACAACCTCGATCGCCTGGCCGAAGTGCTGCCCCAGTTCGATGTGATCGGGCTGCAAGAGGCGGACGCCGGCAGCCTGCGCTCGGGCTTTCTCAACCAGACCCGCTACCTGGCCGAAGCGGCCGGTATGCCGTTCTGGAGCCATCAGCCGAACCGGCCCATGGCCCGGCTGGCGCATTCCGCCAATGGCCTGATCTCCCGACTCGAACCCAGCAGCGTGCTCGACTATCCGCTGCCTAGCCGCATCCCTGGACGCGGCGCGCTGCTCGCACGCTTTGGCGAGGGCGATGATGCGCTGGCGGTGATGATTGCCCATCTGTCGCTCAGCGCCCCAGCCCGCGCCAAGCAGCTGGGCTTCATTGCCGAAGTGCTGCAGGACTACCCGCATGCCGTGCTGATGGGCGATCTCAATACCGAGATCCGCAGCAGCGAAATGAAGCACCTGTTCGCCAAGTCCAGTCTCGTGCCGCCCGAGCAAGCCACGCCGACGTTTCCAAGTTGGAAGCCGCGCCGCGCGCTCGACCATATCCTGACCTCGGAAAAGATCCACCTCGACAAGGTCTGGGCGTTGCCACAGGCTTTTTCGGATCACCTGCCGCTGGCGGCCGAAATCCGGCTGCCCAACCATATCGCCCCCCGCCCCCACCGATTGCGCCGATGAAACGAGTCCTGAGCCTTACCCTGCCCTGGTTGCTGTTGATTGCTATCGGCGTGGGTGCCGGCGTACTGCGCTATGGGCTGGTGGAGTCCGTCGATGTGGCGCACACCTGCGAGACCAGCAAAGCGCTCGCCTGCACCATCAGGCACCTCACGGTGGAGGGCTTTATCCGGGGCCGGATCCTGGGCTATCAGATGGGCATCTACGGCTGGGTTGCGCTCGCTGCGGCGGCGCTGGCGCTGGCCTGGCAGAGGCGCCTCTTTGCATGGCTGGCCGCCGCCACCGGTCTGGTGGCGCTGATGCTCTATTGCTTCGCCCCAGGCGCGTTTGCGCTGTTAGTAGGCTGCCTGCGGCTGGTACGCCTGCAGTCGAAGTCCACCACGCCACTCGACCATCACGGCGCCGGCGAAAGCCAGGTTCAGACCCAGCCATAGCCAGGTCGACGGGTTGAGCCCGCTCTCCTGCGCCACCACCACGGCGGCCAGCAGCGGCAACACGCAGGCGATGAAGCGCTCCTCCACCGTGGGCACGATGGTGCTGCGCCCGGTTTCCAGCAAGGCGGCCAGCAGGTAACCGAACGCGGGCGGCCAGAACAGGCCCAGCGGGAAGTCGCGGTAGCGGCCATCAAAGACCATCAGCAGGCCATAGAAGCTGAGCCCGAACAGCCAGGCAAAGCGCAGGCCCCGGCCGGGTGCCGCATTGGCGGGCACATGGGCCAGTCGCGCCGCGATCCAGCGTGCCAGCAGGAGGGCGGTGACCAAGGCGGCGGCACACAGCAGGATGGAAAAGACCCATTCCGTCTCATTGCGACAGTCGAACAACATACGCCGCCCCTGCCACGCGATGGAGGTTCCGGTGGCGAAACCCGCGATGGCCAGGGCGAACCGGCCGGCGTGGGTGCGCAGGTAGCGCCGCCACATGCCCGCCAGCACAAACAGCACGGCACCTGCCACGCCCGCGCCCCAGCCCAGGTACCAGCGCGGCTCTTCCACCACCGGGCCCTGCATGGAGATCTTGGGCCGTGCGTTGACGTCGAAGATGCCCCAGTAGCCACCCACAGTGCCTTCCTGCGCACGCTTCCACGGCTGGTCGAAGGCTTCGATGACGTTGTACGGCATGTCCACGCTGCCGGCGTAACGAAGGAAGTCACGCAGGTAGCGCGCTTCGTTCACCAGACTGGCGCTGGCGCGGCGGCGTGGCCGTCCTTCGCTGGGCCAGCCGGTTTCGCCGATCATCACTGCGCGCCCGGGGAAGCGGGCCTTCATGCGGGCGTAAACCTCGGCTACGTGCTGTAGCGCATCCTTCGGCGCCACTGGCTCGTCTTCCCAATACGGCAAGATGTGGATGGTGATGTAGTCCACGGCATCCGCCATCTGCGGGTAGCGCAGCCAAAACTCCCACACATCGGCATAGGTCACCGGCACATGCGTCTCGTGCAGGGCGTCGCGCACCTGGTTGAGGTAGGCGGCCAGCGCTTTCGACGACTGCTCGCCACGCAACAGCACTTCGTTACCCACGATGACGCCGCGCAATACTTCCGGGTGCGCCTTGGCGGTGGCGATGCCCATGGTGATTTCACGGTCGTTGGACGCTTGATCGCGACCGAGCCAGATGCCCATCAACACTTTCATGCCGTAGCGCTGGGCAATTTCCGGCACGGCGTTGAGGCCGAAACCCTGCGAGTAGGTGCGCACGCAGTCGAAGCGCTGCGACAAGGCGCGCAGATCGGCATCGATGCGCTCCGGGCTCACGAACGCCTTGGGGTTGAGCGGCGTTTCGCCCGGCATGCGAAACGGTGCATAGGAGACGCACGCTATGCGCGCCGTCGGCGCGTCAGGCAGCGGCACCGGCTGGCCGATATGCCACCACCACTGCGCACCCCATACCGCGGCGGCGATAAGGATCAGCCACACAAGCGGCACTACACGGGACGACGGCGAGGACGTAGGCGACATGCACTTCCTGGGGTGCGCCGACTGCGGCGCCGTGGGTGGCAGATTCTAACAGGCCACTTGGCTACGCCATGTACTTGCTCGACCCCGAACACCGTTTCACGCCACGCTCAGCGGGCATTGGCCATGCTGCCGTGTCCCGCGCAACGCGCCGCCCCTGCGGAACTCGCGAAGTACCTTGCGCAGGGGTAGGAAAAAGGAGTTGTCATGTCCCTACGCGCAGCACCGCGGCCATTCGCCCGACGCCTGTTCACCGTGATGGCCAGCCTGTTGCTGGCCGGCGCCGCCAGCGCCGCCGAACCCACCGAGGCCCAGCGCAGCGCCTTCAAGCAAGCCTTTGCGGCGGCCCAGCAAGGTGGCGACGGCTGGCGGGTCTCAGCGAAGGGACTGGAGAACTATCCGCTCTATCCGTATCTGGAAGCCGCCGCGCTCACGCACGATATTCGACAGGTGACGCGTCCGCAGGTGGAGGACTATCTCAAGCGTTATCCGGGCCTGTTGACCGCGAACGACCTGCGCCGCGACTTTCTCACCGAACTGGCGCGCCGCGAGGACTGGGACAATTTCCTGGCGATGTACCAGCCCGGTATGGGTGATGCCCTCAGCTGCAACGCACTGCAGGCTAACCTCAGCCGCGGCACGCCGCTGGATTTCGACCGCGACCTGAGTGCGCTGTGGGCCAAGCCCAAGCTGCCCAGCGCGTGCGATCCGGTACTAAGCGCCGCACGCAATCAGGGCCTGCTCAACACGCAGCGTGTGTGGGATCGCATCGATCGCGCCGCGGACGCCGTGCAGCCCGGCACCATCAATGCCATGGCCGACTGGCTGCCGGCCGACCAGGCGCCCATGGCCAAACGCATCGCCACCGCGCTAAGCGAACCGGGCAGTGCCGTCGTCGCAGCGAACCAGTGGCCCGATACGCCACGCGATCGACAGGCCGCCATGCTTGCGTTGGAACGACTGGCACGGAAACAGTCCGTCACCGCCGATACCGCATGGCAGAAGCTGCAGGATCGTTTCGCCTTTACGCCGGACCAGCGCAATCGCGTGGTCTACGCGCTCGCCCTGTTCCACGCCACCGACTATGACGCAAGTGCGCTGGAGCGCCTGATTGCGCTGCCGCCCTCCGTGCAGACCGATGTCAGCCGCGAATGGCGCGTGCGCGCGGCACTCGCACAGAAGGACTGGAAGGCGGTGCTCGCCGCCATCGACGCCATGCCGCCCGCGCAGCAACAAGATGGTGAATGGCGCTGGTTTCGCGCCCGCGCACAAACCGAACTCGGTCGCGACGGCGACGCCAAGGGCGTGCTGAGTTCGCTGGCGCAGGAGCCCACGTTCTTCGGCTTCCTTGCCGCCGATCGCGTGAACGCGCCCTACGCCATCTGCCAGATTTCGCTTAACAGCGATCCGCAACGCGAACGGTCATTGCTCGCCAATCAAGCATTGCAGCGTGCGTTCGAGCTGTATGCCGTGGACATGCCCAAGCTGGCGCGCCGCGAATGGACACAAGCACTCGACGGCGCCGACCTCGACACACAGAAAGCCGCGGTCAATCTCGCCTACCGCCGTGGCTGGTATGACCGCGCGGTATTCACCTTCAACAACGGCGATGCCCTGCGCTACTACGAGCAGCGCTTCCCGCTCGTCAGCCAGGATGGCCTGGTCGCGCAAGCCCAGGAGGCGGGCATCGATCCTTCGTGGGCCTATGCCATTCTCCGCGCCGAGAGCGCCTGGATGAGCGACGCCCGCTCCGGCGCCGACGCACGCGGCCTGATGCAGCTGCTGCCCTCCACCGCCGCCCTTGTCGCCAAGCGCAACAGCCTCACCTGGGGCGGTGGCGACACGCTGTACGACCCGGTCACCAACATCATTCTCGGCACGCGCTATCTCGCGCAGATGGCCGCCCGTTTCAGCGGCTCCATCTGGCTGGCCAGTGCCGCTTACAACGCCGGCCCGGGCAAGGTAGACCAGTGGCTCGAAGCCCGTGGCTCGCTGCCACCGGACTTGTTTGTCGCCACTATCCCGTACAAGGAAACCCGCGAGTACGTCGCCCGCGTCATGTCCTTCGCCGTGATCTACGATTGGCGCCAACATGGCAACGCGATGCCTCTGTCGCAACGGATGACATCTATCGGCGATCCGTTCCGACTGACCGGCAGCGGCGGTGAGCGTAAGCTGGTGGCCTGCCCCGTCGTCCCGACGCCGGCTCCGGCCGCCTCGGCGGCACCCGCCAGCAGCATGGCACCGTCGGCAACCACGACTGGCAACGCACATTGAAGGGGAGGTCATCGGTGATCCGCAAGGCACAGCAGCTGGTCGTACTGGGTGGTACCGGTTTCGTGGGTTCGCATCTGCTGCCCCGGTTGGCAGCGGATGGTCACGAGATTCTGCTGCTGTCGCGCAACCGCGAACGGAAGCGGGAGATGAGCGTGCTGCCGTCGGTCCGCGTCCGCAGTGTGGACGTCTATGACGGCAACGCACTGCGTCGACAGTTCGAGGGCGCGGATGCCGTCATCAACCTGGTCGGCATCCTCAACGCCTTTGGTGAGCAGACGTTCCACCACGCCCATGTGGAGCTGACGCAGCGAGTGATCGCCGCCTGCAACGCCGCTGGCGTACCGCGCCTGCACCATATGAGCGCACTCAAGGCCGGCCAGGGCTTGTCGCAATACCTCAAGACCAAGGGCGAAGCCGAGTCGCATGTGCGCAACGCCGCGATGGACTGGACCATCTACGAACCCAGCATCATGTTTGGCGAAGGCGGCGGCCTGGTGGATCGTTTCGCCAAACTGCTGCGCCAGATGCCTGCCCTTCCGTTGGCACGCGCACCTTCGCGTATTGCACCGACGTGGGTTGGCGACGTGGTTGAAGCGATCGCACGCTGCGTGGCCGACGACAAGCTCGGTGTTGACCAGAGCTTTGAGCTTTATGGTCCGGAAGTGCTCACGCTGGGCGAGATCGTGCATCAGATCCGCGATGTGATGGGGCTGCGCACGCCCATCATTTCGTTGCCTGACAGCCTTGGTCGTTTGCAGGCGCAGTTTGCTGAGTTGTTGCCGGGCAAGCCGTTCTCGCTGGATAACTTTCGCTCGCTGCGTACGGATTCGGTGGGCAAGGTGGATGGTTATGCGACGCTGGGCATCGTGCCGCAAGCATTCTCAGCGTGGTTGCCGGTCTTGTTGGGGCAGTCCTCGCGGCAGCGGCGGATTGCGGAGGCGCGGGGGCGGAAGCGGTAAGGTCGTGGTGTGACGCCTTAGCGCGGCGTGCACCCAGCCCCCTATGGCGCAGGCATCCACCGATGCCTGTCGCCATACCATGGCAAAATCCCCCTCATGCGCATCTACCTCGTCGGCGGCGCCGTCCGCGACAAACTCCTTGGCCGACCCGTTGCCGACCGCGACCACGTCGTCGTCGGCGCGCATCCGGATGACTTGCTTGCTCAAGGCTACCGCCCCGTCGGCAAGGACTTCCCCGTCTTCTTGCACCCGCAGACCGGTGAGGAATACGCGCTGGCGCGCACCGAGCGCAAAACCGGTCATGGCTATCATGGCTTTGCGTTCCACGCGGACTCTTCCGTAACGCTTGAAGAGGATCTGGCCCGACGCGACCTGACCATCAATGCGATGGCCGAGGCAGAGGATGGCCATCTGGTTGATCCCTTCAACGGCGCGCGCGACCTTGAGCAACGCTTGCTGCGTCATGTGTCGTTGGCTTTCGCGGAGGACCCCGTGCGCCTGTTGCGTGTCGCGCGTTTCGCCGCGCGCTTTGCACCGCTGGGTTTCACCGTGGCACCCGAAACCATGGCGCTGATGCAGCAGATGGTGCGCGAGGGCGAGGTGGACCACCTGGTACCCGAACGCGTGTGGCAGGAGACGCGCAAAGCACTTGGCGAAGCGCAGCCATCCGCTTTTCTGCGAGTGTTGCGCGAGTCGGGTGCGCTGGCCGTGTTGTTCCCCGAGGTAGATGCGCTCTATGGCATTCCGCAGCGCGCGGAGTTCCACCCGGAGATCGATACCGGCGTGCATGTGGAGATGGTGCTGGACATGGCGGCGCGCATCGCACCACGCAACGATGTGGTGGGCTTCTGTGCCCTGACTCATGACCTCGGCAAAGCGCTCACACCCACAGACACGCTGCCGCGCCATGTCGGCCACGAGCACGCGGGCATAGCGCCACTGCAACGTTTGACCGCTCGCCTGAAGGTGCCTACCGAGCATGCGACGCTGGCTGAGCACGTATGCCGCGAGCATCTCAATGCGCATCGTGCCTTCGAACTGAAGCCCGCGACCGTGCTGCGCCTGTTGTCGTCACTGGATGCGCTGCGTCGCCCGGAGCGGCTGGAGCTGTTCCTCGCGGCGTGCGAAGCCGACAAGCGTGGCCGCCTTGGTCACGCGGACGATGCGTATCCGCAAGCCGACTATCTGCGGCTCGCACGTGATGCGGCGGCGGCAGTCAACGCAGAGCCGTTTGTCGCTGCCGGGCTCCAGGGGCCCGCGATTGGTGAGGCCATGACAGCCGCGCGCGTGGCCGCCATCGCCACGGTGAAACTGGGCGTGGCTTCGACCCACGAGCACTGAACAGACTCCGACAGTGCCGCGAGATGATGGCCTCATCAGGTAGCTGACTGATACCCAGGCCAATAGGTTGCCGTGTATAAAGGCGGGCTGCCTGTCACCGTTTGGTCAAACGGGGCACTTTCTCTACCCCGGAGCCATACGTGTCGACTGCGTCTACCCCTACTTCGCCGCTGTACCAGCGGTTTCGCCCGCTGTTGTGGCTGGCCATCTGCTATGTGGTGATCGGCGCACTTACGCGCGGCGCGCTGCTGTTCATGGCGGGCAGCGGCGTGCCCATGAATCCGCTGTATTGGGCCTATGCGTTTGGCGTCGGCCTCGCTTATGACCTGGTCGCCTTTGTCTACCTTGCCTGGCCGCTGGTGCTCTATCTGTGGCTGACGCCGCAGCGCGTGTACGTGTCACGCACCGGGCAGTGGCTGCTGTATGGCGGCGGCGCGGTGCTGCTGTTCGGGCTGATGTTCGTCGGTGCGTCCGAGCTGGTGTTCTGGGGCGAGTTCGGTACGCGCTTCAATTTCATCGCGGTGGACTATCTGGTCTATACCACCGAGGTGATCGGCAACATCCGCGAGTCGTATCCGCTGGGCACCTGGGTCGCCCTGCTGGCACTGACCACCCTGGTGGTTGTCTGGCTGACCCGTGGAGGCCTGCAGGCTCGTGATGGCGGCACGCGCTTCTTGCAGCGGGGCAAGGTGGCGCTGACGTGGTTGCTGATCACCGTGGTGACGGCGCTGGCCGTCAAGGGCACGCACAAGGACCGCACCGACAACGCCTATGTCAACGAGCTCTCCGGCAATGGCGTGTACGAGTTCTTCGCCGCCTTCCGCAGCAGCCATCTCGACTATGCGCGTTTCTATCACACGCTGCCGGAGGACGAGGCATTCAAGCGTGTGCGCGAGTTGGTCAAGACGCCCGAAGCCACCTTTATCAGCGACGATCCGCACGACCTCACCCGCGAGATTCGTCATGCCGGGCCCGAGAAGCATCTCAATGTCGTGCTGATCAGCATCGAGAGTTTTTCGGCCGACTTCCTCGAGGAGTTCGGCGATACGCGCGGCATCACGCCCAATCTCGATGCGCTGATCGGCCAGAGCATGTTTTTCGACAACCTCTATGCCAACGGCACGCGCACGGTGCGAGGCCTGGAGGCGCTGTCGCTATCGGTGCCGCCGACGCCGGGCGACTCGATTGTGAAGGCGCACAACAACGAGAACCTGTTCTCGGTGGCCAACGTATTCAATGACCGTGGTTATCAGTCGGATTTCGTCTACGGCGGCTACGGCTATTTCGACAACATGAACTACTTCTTCTCGCATAACGGCTATCGCGCGGTGGACCGCAGCGACATCGCCAAGGGCGAGACGATTCATCATGAAAATGTGTGGGGCGTGGCCGACGAGGATCTCTACACCTTGGCCCTGAAGCAGATGGATCAGGCGAACGCGCAGGGCAAGCCGTTCTTTCTGCACGTGATGACCACCTCCAACCATCGCCCGTTTACCGTACCAGCCAATCGGGTGACGCCGCCGGATGGCACGCGTGAAGCCGCCGTGGCCTATACGGACTGGTCCATCGCCGACTTCATCAAGCGCGCGAAATCCAGGCCGTACTTCGACAATACGGTGTTCGTGATCACCGCCGACCACTGTGCATCCAGCGCGGGCCGCACCAGCGTGCCGATCAACCGCTACCACATCCCGATGTGGATCTATTCACCTGCACACATCCAGCCACAGCGCGTCACGCGACTGATGTCGCAGGTGGACGTTATCCCGACCATGCTGGGCCTGCTCAACTTCAGCTACCGCAGCCGCTTCTTCGGTGCGGACATTTTCCAGCTTGAGCCAGGGCGCGAGCGCGCGTTTCCCGCCACTTACGAGAAACTTGGTTATCTGCAGGGCGAGGTGCTCACCGTGCTTGAGCCTCAGCGCAAGCTGGAGCAGGTGCGCCCCGACTTCGATAGCGGCGACGCCGTGCCCCACCTGCCCGTCGATCAGCATCTGGTGGATGACACGGCCGCTTACTATCAGGTCGCCTCGTATCTGTTCAAGCACGGCAAGCTGCAGCGCCGACAGGACGACAGCGCGCCGGTGCAACGTGACGATGCCGTCGCCGAGTCGCCATGAGCAGTTGCCGCATGGGAACGGCCGCGGCAGCGGCCCGCTTTAGAGCCGGTCGCCCTGATCCGATTCCAGCAACTCGGCAGGTAGCGGCACCACCTCCATGTTGCGGGCGAACAGCATGGCCTGGAAGCGCTCACCCATCTGGTCGGGCAAGGTGAGTTTCTTCACTTCCTGCGCCAGGCGATAACGTGCCGTTTCGTCGGTAGCGCTTTCATATGCGGACTCAAATGCACCCTGCAAACCACTGCCAATCAGGAACTGCGCCTGCGACAGATAGCCGGCCACTCCGAAGCCGGCGCTGTTGCCTGCCTCAGCCAATGCGGTGAAATCCACGGACGCGGTGAGATCGTTCAAACCGGGGAGGTGCAGCGGGTCGTTATGTGCGCGATGGCGATAGTGCGCCATCAGCGTGCCGTCGCTGCGCTCGGGCAGGTAGTACTCGCGGCGCACATAGCCGTAATCGATAAACAGCATCAGGCCAGCGGTGAGCGAACCGGCGACGGCCTGAATCCAGTACGGCAGTTGCGGCAGGATTTCCGAGCGGTAGCCATCGGGAAACTCGGTTTCGATATCCCGCTCGACGTGGCGCACCGCACCCGATACCAGTGCATCGGCCGGTCGATCGATACGCATCAGTCGGCCTTCGCCATCCAGCGCCACGTACTCTTCGTAGACCTCACCCTTACGCATCGCAAAGCGCGTGGTGGGCAAGGCGTCGATCACTTCGTTGGCGAACAGCACGCCGTGCCAGTCTTGCTCCGGCGGGCGATCCAGCCACAACACGCGCGCAAACACGTCGGATGGCAGCGCCCTGAGCAGACGGTCGCGCTGACGCTCACGCAGATCCGCGCTGGGTTCGAGAATGTAATAGCGGCGCGGCAGCGTGCCGCTGGCGAGGAACGCCTTCAGCGCGGCTTCGGCGAATGAGCCACTGCCGCCACCTAGCTCGAGAAAATCGGCATCCGCACCCAGCAGTTCCAACACGGGATAGGTCGCGTTCACGACACAACGAGCAAAGAGCCCACCCAGTTCCGGCGCGGTGATGAAGTCGCCGGCTTCGCCGAATTTGGTCTTGCCCGCACTGTAGTAGCCCAGCCCGGGGGCATACAGACAGCGCTCCATGTATTGCGAGAACGGCATCGGCCCGTGCGCGGCGATTTCCTCGCGCAGGCGCGTCAGCAGCCGGTCGGAGTGGGCGCGTTCATCCGCGCCAGGTTCGGGAAGTTGGAAAGACATGAGCGGGGCCTGCCAGGAAACCTGCGAAGGATAACCCAAGCCCCGCCATAGCCTCGCGTAGGGGGGAGGAAGACTATGGCGGAACCGGGCCCAGCTGACCTTAGAAACTGAAGTCTTTCTGCAGACTCAGGTAGACGCCACGACGCGGGCCGTACTGCGGCGCGCCGACGCCCACGCCGGTACCGCTGCGCAATTGGTAGCTACGGTCGAACAGGTTAATGACGGACAGTCGTGTCTTCACCAGGCCGAGGCTATCGAAGTTGAAGTCATGCGCCACGTTGGCGTTCATCTGGAAGTAGTACGGCAACGATGCGCCATTCGGCACGCCCGGCGCGGCTTCGCGCAGGCCGCTGCCGAAGAGGTAGTCCATGCCGACCCGCGTAGTCGGGTTGAAGGCATAGGTGATGCCGCCCGACGAGGCAAGCTTCTGGTCATGGTCCAGATGGATGTAGTTGTTCTGGATGTAACTGAGTTCTTCCTGCCCGAAGTTGTACTGACCCGTGATGATGTCCTTGCCCATGGCGCGGCTGATCGCTGCGTTGAAGTAGGCCGAGATGGGGCCGTTCTCGTAGCTGGCAGTGAACTCCACGCCATGGATGCGGCCCCTGGCGTAATTGAAGTTGGAGAAAATCAGCGCCGTGCCGAACTGGCCTTCGTCTTGTAGACGGCGGACGTCACGGTAGTACGCATCGACGCCCAGAGTGAGCGTGGAGCCGACCTGCTGCTGGATGCCAATGTCGTAATAGTTGGAACGCTCGGTCAATGGCGTGTTATTGCCGCCACTGGGCAACTCGCCCGTGGTGCCATTGAAGCGTGCAATGTTGGCGTCGTCGATCACTTCGGTCGCAGGCGGCGTGAAGTAACGCGCATAGCCCGCATGGATGGTGGTGCTGTCGGTGGCCTGGTACACCACACCCAGACGCGGGCTCAGCTGGCTTTCTGTGCGGAACAGCTCATAGTGGTCGCCGCGCACACCGTAGTTGAGCGTCCACTTGTCGCCGATGCTCCACTCGTCCTGCACGTAAGCGGACCAGGTGCGCGCCAGCAGCTGGTTGGCGTCGTAGATGTTGATCGGCGTGGTGCTGGCCTGGGTGCCATCGGCATTGGCCGGAAACACCAGCGAGTTGTTGCTGGTGTTGCCGCGCTCGAATTCACCGTACAGACCGTAACGCAGCGTGTGGCTCTGGCCCAGCGGCGTGGAGAAATCCGCCTGCAGCGTGCTGGCGCGGTTGGTGCGGCCAATGGTGGAGGCGATGCCGTTGAACATCAGGTCGCCGACATCGTCCGGCGTAAAGCCGACATGCGTGTAGCGCTGGCCCAGGGCCACCTGGTAGTCGGTCTTGCCCAGCTTGCCCTGCAGCGACAGCACGCCGAAGGTCAGTTTTTCCCGCTGACGCTCATTGAGATCGGCCGAGTCGAATGCCGTGCGGTCCAGATACTGGAACTGCGGTGTCTGGTTCGGGTTGTTGGGGATCTGGAAGCGATTGTTAGTCGCACCGAACATGAAAGTGATACGGGTGTCGTCGTTGATCAGATACGACAGGTCGCCGAAGCCCTTCACTTGATTGGTGTGATCGTGGATCGGCGTGCGGCTTGCCGTAGGGTTCTCGATCCCAACGTCACTTTCAAAGTAATTGGCGGTGACGTACCAGCTCCAACGGCCACTGGTACCCCACAGCGATGCATTGGGATTCAGCGTGCCGAACGAGCCCCCCATGATGCCAACGCTGCCGCCGTTACCCAGGTCGCGCGGGCTCTTGGTGGTGATGTCCACCACGGCGGCGGTACGCAAGCCGTACTGCGCTGGCAGTGCGCCATCGAGCAGGCTCACACTCTGAATGGTGCGAGCATCCAACGACTGGCCAAAACCCGAGATCGCCTCGGGAATGATGACGCCATTGATGCGGTACTGGAGGTTGGCGTGGTCGCCACGCACATGCAGCTGACCGAACGAGTCCTGTACGACTCCAGGCGCCTGCAGAATCACCTGATTGAGGGGGGTGGAATCACCCAGTGCCATTTGCTGGATGGATTTCTGGTCGATCACGTACTGGCTGCTGCCGGTGTCCGGCGACAACGCATTGCGCGACTGGTCGAGCGCCGCAGTGACATCCACCGCGCCAAGCTCCTTCACTTTGGCCGGCTTGTTGCGGTTGGCGGCGCTCGAGCCGGCCCCATTGCTACTTGCATCGCCGGGGGTAGCGCTGCTGGTATCGGCATTCGGGCTGGTCTGGGCAAACGCCGCAGGCGCAACGGCGCCCAGCGCAACGGCGAGACTCAAGGCTAGCAAGGTACGTTTCATCGGGCTTCCGGGAGGGGCGGCAGTGGCTATTTTCGATACGTTATAACATTGCCATTCTAGCCCAACGCTTGCCTGCCCCAAAAGTCATGCCCGGTCATGCCATGGGACAGAACGGAATCGTCTGGGTGGCTGAACAAGCCCCAGGGCTCGCGCCGGCGCCCGGGCGCGCCGTGAAGCCGCTGCGCCACCGCGGCAACCGTTTCCCGGGGCCGTCGCTCGTTCTTGCCAGGGGCCACCCAACTCGCGTAACCGATCTGGCTCTGGCGCGGCAGGAGCTCGACACGGGGAGGACCAAGACAGCGCGCCTTTGCCCGTTCGGTGACCCGCCGAATGAGTGCCGCACCCTAAAAGAATGGTTCAGTGCCGACCCATCCATGCGCGTACGAGCAGTCGGTATCGCCACGCCCGCCATGTGGCGATGACGCGCCGCCATCCCGTCGCCACCAGCATGGTCCCAGGCGCCCGGTGTGCTCACGACAACCATTCGCCAACTCTCGCTGGCGTCACCGCAGCAAATTTACGGATATGCGTTACGTAGATTTACGCAACGCGCCGCGTTGCCGGCGAAGCGATTCCGGGCTTTCCTTTTTGCTTTATTCACAGCCTGTTCGCGAAGATCAAAACGAGGGATGGCACTTCTTTCTGAAGGAACAGACATCGATTCGCACAACTTCTCGACAAGAGGGGAACTCCAATGATGAAGTCTTCGATCCTGTGCGTATTAGGCATGGCGGTGCTGATGGGGGGATGCGTTTCGCAGCAGAAATACAATGAGTCACAGCAAAGGAACGCTGAGCTGGAAGCGCAATACCAGCAACTCAACCAACAGATGGGCTCCGAGGTCGCTTCCCGCGACATGCACATCGACCGGATGCAGAACGCAATCAAGGTCTCGGTCAACAGCCAATTGCTGTTCCCCTCGGGCGGCTGGGAAATGTCTCCTGAAGCCAAGACCACCATTGCCAAGGTTGCAGCCATCCTTGCGCCGCATCAAAAGAACAAGATCAACGTCAATGGCTACACGGACACCACGCCGATAGGCCCTGTGCTGGCCAAACAGGGCGTCACCACCAACATGATCCTGTCGCAGAAGCGCGCCGATAACGTCATGCAGTTCATGATTTCGCAGGGCGTCAGGCCGGACATGGTCTCGGCGCACGGCTTCGGTGAGGAGAGTCCGGTGGCTTCCAACGACACAGCCGAGGGAAAGGCACAGAATCGCCGCGTGGAGCTGACCATCGCGAATCCTGGCAACTGACGTTGAGGCGTTGGGGCAGAGTACATGTCCGAGGAAACCGTACTCCGCCCCTCGCCTTGTTGCCTTAGCGATCAAACCAGCGATATTGGATGGCTAAAGAGCATCCGAAATAGTCGCCGCCAACGCGAGTGATCCATCCGTTCGATAGCGCAAATTTTGCAGACCACGCCTTCGACATCGGAACCGCCAGGGTGACGGCATAGCGTGTATTGGAAACCTCATTGTCGTCGGCGACACCGTTCTTGCTGGTTGCGCCGCCATGAGCATGGCCGATGGTGGCCGCCACCCAGAGTCCGGGCGCAAACGTGTAGCCCCCATGCAGTTGCAAAACAACTAACGGATCCTGGCTTCGCTCGTTTCCATGGAAGAAGTCGTGATTCGTGGTGAATAGCCAGACACCGCCCGAAGCTTCCATGAACCACTTGCCCATCGGCCGCGCGATACCAATCTCCGGTTTGAATGACCAGCGGTTGGTGCCAATGTTCACGAGTTGAGCAGGGTCGTATCGCCCGGTCGGTGCCGATACAGTCAAGCTCACGCCGATCGACGTGGTCGGCGTTCGATTCGCAAACTCCTCGCGGGATAGCGCGGAATCGCCCATCAGGTTGAAGGCGAGTCGCAATCGCGCATCACCCAAGCCAGATCGGTGAATGTCACGCGGAGCGTCAATCACTGTGCCGCTAAGGTTTCCGCTCACGCCTGGAATGGCAATACCCAGAGACGCACCATGGTCAGCGATCCCGAACGTGCGGACGTAGCCCAGTACTGCGGTATCAATTTGTGCTCTGACGTTAGTGACGGGCAGCGAGGGATCCGTCAGCACATCACCCGAGAGGTGCGTATAGGAAGCAACGATGAAGTTCGTGCCGACCGGCGATGACGAATAGGTTCGCGGCTCTAATTCCTGAGCCCACGCAGCGGCCGAATGAAGCGATATCCAGCATATCCCCGCCTGAAGCAAAGTACGGAAACCTGGTATGCGTTTCATGGTCGAATCAATCCCATGTGAAAGCACACATCCGGATACAGCACGCTTTCAGATACAGCACGCTTTGTCACCTGGACTTGAAGATAACTCAGAGCTGGCCTCGTCAGTGACCATGGCATGAGTCCATTGAGCGCGAGCGATTTCCGTTTGGACACGTCGCCGTTGCAAGCTTCCCGCGCTCTCCACTCATGCGGTGAGTCATCGGCGCACCTCACCCCTTGGAGCGGCATGATTGGCATGGCATGCGAATCAACATGCATGCGTACACCAGCGTTGACCCATGCCGCCCCGTCCGGCAGAACCCTGTGTCAGGCCTTGTCTTACGCGGGGTCAGCAGGCTTTCACTCGACAGGCCTAGACTGGCGGCCTTGCACCCACAGAGCCTAGCTCCATGTCCAAGCCCTCTTCCCAGCTACCGGCCATCATCACCGACCACAGCCGGGTGACCCAGGCCATCCTGGATTTCGTCAGCCAGATCCCGGATAGCGTGGTGCCCGGCAGCAAGACGCCAGAGAGCGAGGCGCGCCGGATTGCTACCCGCGCGTCCCAGCGTGCCGCACTCACCGCCAGCACGCTGGCGTTGCCACCTGGGCCGCTAGGCTGGCTGACGGTGCTGCCGGAGCTGATCGCCATCTGGAAGATCCAGGCGCAGATGGTTGCCGACATCGCCGCCGCGTATGGCAAGCACCCCGAGCTGGGCCGCGAACAGATGCTGTGGTGTTTGTTCCGCCACACGGCCGCGCAGGCCTTTCGCGATCTGGTGGTGCGCGTGGGCGACCGCCTGTTTTTCCGTCGGGCCACTTATTCGGTGATTGAGCGCATCGCCAAGACTGTAGGCGTCAAGGTGACGCAGCGCGCGATCGGTGGCGGCATCTCGCGCTGGCTGCCAGTAGTCGGCGCGGTGGGCGTGGGCACCTACGCGTACTACGACACCGCACAAGTGGGGCGCACGGCCATCGCCATGTTCAACGCCACCATCGAAACCGACACCACACCATCCGACCCCGCTGCCGGATGACGCTGCGCTTGCTTTGCGGCAAGCTCACCATCCCGTCGCGTCACGCAGGAGTCCGCGCATGAGTCCACGCCACGAGCGCCCCGTTGTCCTGATCACCGGCGCAGGCAAGCGCGTGGGCGCGGTGATCGCCCGCACGCTGCATGCGGCGGGTTACGATCTCGCGCTGCACTATCGCCATTCCTCGGCCGAAACCGAGTTGCTGGCCGCATCGCTGGAACGTCAGCGCGATGGCAGCACTTATACGGTGCAGGGCGAACTGGCGGATATTGAGGCCCTGCCCGACCTCGTCCAACGCGTACGGTCGCGTTTTGGCCGACTGGATGCGCTGGTTAATAACGCCTCCGCGTTCTATCCCACGCCAGTCGGCACCGCCACGCTCGCACAGTGGAACGAGCTGTTCGCATCGAATGCGCAGGCGCCGTTCTTCCTGGCGCAGGCCGCGTTACCCGCGCTGCGCGAAGCGCGCGGCGCCATCGTCAATCTGGTGGATATCTATGCCGAGCGCCCGCTCGCCAACCACCCGTTATATGGCATGGCGAAAGCCGCGTTGGCCGCGATGACGCGATCGCTCGCACTGGACTTGGGTCCGGATGTACGCGTGAACGGCGTGGCCCCGGGCGCGGTGATGTGGCCCAGCGACGGCAAGCCTTACGACGATCAGCAGGCCATGCTGGCCCGCACGCCACTGCAGCGAGCAGGCTCGCCTGAAGACGTCGCCGGCGCCGTGCTTTGGTTGCTTCGTGACGCCCCGTTCGTGACGGGACAGATCATCCGCGTGGACGGCGGACGGACGCTTTCCGTCTGACCACTGGGCCGGGCGCCAAGCAAGCGCCCGGCCACGTGTCACTCGATTACTTCTTTGGCTTGAAGGCCTGCTCGAGCATTGCCTGATCGAAGCCGTAACCCACCTGACCTTCTTCGGCGTAGCGATAGAGCGCCGCCGCATAGATACCCTGCAGCGATGCCTGGATCAGGCCCAGCAAGGTAATGCCGATAGCCACCACCGCAAACGCGATGACCACCGCGGCAATCGACTGCATGGCGAAAGCACCCATGATCAGCCCTGCCGACACCAGGATGGCCAGGAACATCAGCAGGCCGAACACCACGCCGATACCCGCGTTGCCGATGATGTTCTCGCCCCAGGTGCGCTTGAGCAGATCCACACTACGCTTGATCGCATCCGTGGGGCCTACCTCCTGGCTGGCCAGCACCGGCACCACCAGGAACGTGGCCACGGTCCACGCGAGACCAAGGAAACCGGCCACCAGCTTGCCGATCAGGCCCAGGCGCTCCTGCAACGCGCGCAACACCAGGCCCACGGTGGCCGCGATCAATGCGTAGCCGAAGATGCTCACGATGCGCGAGCGGGCGATAGCCATGCCCTCGCCGAAGCTGGTGGATTCACCGCGAAGGCGCATCAACGCCGCACCGGCCAGCGCTGTGTTGAAGAAGATGATCACGAAGTACTGCACGAGATAGAACAGGAACAGCGCAACGTATCCGCCCGCCGATAACGCTCGCTCGCCCGTCTCACCTGCCGCCCCGGAGCCGGCAAACGCAAGCCCGATGGGGATAAGAAAGCTCGCGGCCACCAGCAGACAGCACACGCCGGATACCAGCGGGAACATCAGCAGCGACTTGTCCGAGCGCAGCACTTCCGCGCTGGCCTTCATCAAACTCCAACTACGTGAAAACCGACCTGACATACACCTGCCTCCCTGTGATGATGAATTTATCTCGCACCTAAGCGAAGCGCCGCAGTGGAGCCGTCTTCGCAGATTCGAGAGCCTGCACGAAATTGTTCAAACGCTTCCTACTACCGTCATTCCCGCTTTCGCGGGAATGACGCTTCGTTTTCTGCGATTCGCTTTCTATCTTTGGCAGCCTCAACTCAGAGCGGCTCCAACTCAAGCGGTTCGCTTTCAACTGGAAATGCCGACCACAGCGCCGCCATGGTCTGCCCGCTTACCGGATGCACCAGCTGCGGCGCGATATCGGCGATCGGCTTGAGCACAAAGGCGTGCCGGAGTTCCTTGCGCGGAATATCCAGGTGCCCCTCGCCATGCCGCACCAGGTCGTCGTACAGCACGATGTCCACGTCCAGGGTGCGATCGGAAAACCGCGGCACATCGCGGCGGCGGCCGTGACGGTCTTCCAGCGCATGCAGCCACTCGTTGAGCGCTTCCGGTGAAAGATCGGTATCCAGTCCGACGGCAAGATTCACGAAATCCGCACCATCGAACCCCACCGACTTGCTGCGATAAGCCGGCGACACCGCCAACACGCCGAATCGCACGCCAAGTTCCTGCAGGGCGGCACGCAGATAGCGATGAGGCTCAAGATTGGAGCCGAGGCTCAGATAGACACGCGCCATCGTCAACCCATCACTGCGGGCGGATGCCGCGCTCAATGCGCACACCCACGGCCTTCGCACCACGCACGGCACCCGGCTTGGACAGCTTCAGGCGAACCCACGACACACCGAATTCTTCGCGAATGATCGCTGCGCAGCGCTCCGCCAGCGTCTCCACCAGGCCGAAGCTGGACGCACTCACGTAGTCGATCAGCCGCTTGGAGACATCTTTGTAATTGAGCGTAAGCGCAATGTCGTCACTGGCCGCAGGCACGGTGTTGTCAAATGCCATCTCGATGTCGAACGACAGGGTCTGGCGCACGCGGCGCTCCCAGTCGTAGATGCCAATGACGGCATCGATGCGCAGGTCTTCGATGAAGACGATATCCATGGGTGAAGACACCTGTAACAAGGTTGAAGACAGGTGGGCTTGGGCAACCTACACTTGTCTTAGCGTGCGCCATTGTAGCGATGGATCGACGCACGCGCTGCGCACCTGCCGGTGCCGCCCTGTCACCCTGTGAAAACAAGCGACTCACGGACGCCACTGGCGTGCCGTGATGGGGCACTGCCCCCTGTCGCGACACGTATAAGGAAATCACACGATGTTTCTGCAAAAACTCGAAAGCCTCTATGGCAGCCTCATCCGCCTGCTTACCGCACTGCTTACGCTGACGCTGCTCGTCGTAGCCGGGGCCGCCCTGATCAACTGGCAGCGCGCCACCGCCATCGAGCCGAAAGCCGAAGCCGCGCAGCAGACGCCGCCGAAAGTGGCCCATGACGACCTGGTCAAGCGCGTGGTGGCCAGCCAGACCGGCAACGCTGCCGATCCGATCAGCGCCAATGATCCGAACCGCGCCGCCTACGACCGCATGAGCAAGACCATTGTGGCGTTTGCGACCAAGCACGATGTGACCAAGGATGATGCCGATGTCGACAGCCTGATCTCGTCCATTCACGACAAGGTCGCGTATCAGGACAACACCACGTTGAAGGCCGCCTACGCCAACGGCCTGGCCGATGCGCTGGAGCACACGCTCGCCGATACCAAGATCGAAGCACTGCTGACCAAGCCGGCGACGAAGAAGGACGATGAGTGGTCCGAAGAGGTCACACCCATGGCCATCGTGAACGACGTCATCGACCAGTACGACACGGAGTTCACCCAGCAGGCCGATAACAGCGACTCGAAGGACGACGGCTACAAGACCTTCAAGGAAAAGCAGGAAGGCGCATGGCGCTCACTGGCGCGCGTCGGCGGCCCGTTGCTGCTGCTGATCCTGGTGCTTCAGCTGCTGACCTTCGGCCGCATCGAGCAGAACACCCGCCAGCTCAACGGCATGGGCGACAAGGCCAATTGATACAGCGAGCCACCGCGCACAAGGCGGGGTGGCTCGTTCTCTTGTAGGAGCGCACTTGTGCGCGACAGCCGTGCATTACGGTACGACGAAGCGCTGCGGTCGCGCACAAGTGCGCTCCTACAACACTGCCGCGGCGATCACATCGCGGGCGGCAGGCTCTCCAGATCCCAGCGCGGGAACACCTGCACCGATTCGTCCTGATGCTGGCCGTGGGCGAGACGGATGGCGCCAGCCAAAGCGATCATGGCTCCGTTGTCGGTGCAGAAGGCCAGGCGCGGGAAGTACACCTTGAAGCCGTCCTTCGCGCCGGCCGCCGCCAGCTCCGCACGCAGATGCCTGTTGGCACCCACGCCACCGGCAATCACCAGTCGCTTGGCACCGCTGGCCTGCAAGGCACGACGGCACTTGATGATCATGGTGTCGACAATGGCTTCCTCGAAAGCGCGTGCAACATCAGCGCGCGTCTGCTCGGTCTGATCCGATTGCTGCCAGGCCAGCAACACCTGGGTCTTGAGTCCCGAGAAGCTGAAATCGAGGCCGGGCCGATCGGTCATCGGGCGCGAGAAACGGAACACGCCGGGACGTCCCTGCTCCGCCAGCTTCGCCAGCGCCGGACCACCGGGATAGGGCAGGCCCATCAGCTTGGCGGTCTTGTCGAAGGCCTCGCCGGCGGCGTCGTCCAGCGTGTCGCCGAGAATCTTGTATTCGCCGATGCCCTTCACTTCCACCAGCATGGAGTGGCCGCCCGATACCAGCAGGGCCACGAACGGCGGCTCCGGCGGATCGTCTTCCAGCAGCGGGGCCAGCAGATGCCCTTCCATGTGATGGACGCCGATGGCCGGCACGCCCAGAGCCCAGGCCATGGCCCGGGCGGCCGAAGCGCCCACCAACAGGGCCCCGACCAGACCGGGGCCGGCGGTATAGGCCACGCCACCGAGATCGGCCGGGGTCAGGCCCGCCTGGGCCAGCGCCTCGCGCACCAGCGGCAGCAGTTTGCGCACGTGATCGCGGCTGGCCAGCTCCGGCACCACCCCGCCGTACTCGGCGTGCAGCTTGATCTGGCTGTAGAGAGTGTGTGAAAGCAGGCCGCCACCAGGCGCGCCAGGCTCCCAGCGCAGCAGGGCCACGCCGGTTTCGTCACAGGAGGTCTCGATGCCCAGCACCGGCTTATTTGCCGGCATGTCAATCTGGGGCTTTGAAATTGCTGTCGTTTCCACGTTATACTTCGCGGCTCACCGTATTCAAACGGCCCGTTCAGGCGAGCCAGTCTACCACTTGGAGTTTCCATGCCCAGCGTAAAAGTCCGCGAGAACGAGCCGTTCGAGCTTGCCCTCCGTCGCTTCAAGCGCACCTGCGAAAAGGCCGGCGTCCTGGCCGAGACCCGCAAGCGCGAGTTCTACGAAAAGCCGACCCAGGAGCGTAAGCGCAAGCGTGCAGCAGCCGTGAAGCGTCACCTGCGTCGTCTCTCGCGCGACACCTCGCGTCGCACGCGCCTGTACTGAGCCCTTCGTCCGCTCTGCGGACGGTTTGAGGCTCCGGCGCCCCCGGGCGTCGAATCAGGTAGCCTGGCAGCTGGCGCGTCCATCCGCTGCCGCTAAGTCAGTAGACCTACACTAGCCGGCGTTGCCCTGCGCAACGCCGGCTTTGTGTGCTTCCAAGGAAATGAGTCCATGACCCTGAAACAGCAGCTTACCGACGACATGAAGACCGCCATGCGTGGCGGCGAAAAGAACCGCCTGGGCGTCATCCGACTGATCCTGGCCGCGGTCAAGCAGCGCGAAGTGGATGAGCGCATCGAGCTCGACGACGTCCAGACCCTGGCCGTGCTGGAGAAGATGGTCAAGCAGCGCAAGGACTCCATCACCCAGTACGAGGCAGCCAACCGCCAGGACCTGGCTGACGTGGAACGCGCCGAGATGAAGATCATCGAGGCCTACCTGCCGGCCAAGCTCAGCGACGAGGAAATCGACGCGCTGATCGCCGCCGCCATCGCCGAGACGGGCGCCAGCTCGGCCCGCGACATGGGGAAGGTAGTCGCCGCCGTGAAGGAAAAGGCCGCCGGCCGCGCCGACATGGGCGTGGTATCCGGTCGCATCAAGGCCCGCCTGGCCGGCTGAGCCCGGCCAAGGCATTCGACGGGCCGCCTGCCGGCCCGCTTGCTACGACGGCTGCCATGCCGCCAGATCAATCGATTAATCGTTCCATGCGCCGGTGATCGGCCACCTTGCCCAGCGCGTTGCCGAGGCGCGATTTGCGCTCACCGACCACCAGAAAACCGACACGGCGATACAAGGCCTCGGCACGTGGATTGGAAGCTGCTACGTCCAGCACCACCCGCTGCCGCCCCGCCGCACGGGCCGTGCTTAACAGCTGCTCGATCAACGCACGACCCATGCCCTGCCCGCGCAGTTCCGGCGCTACGGCCAGGTGTGCGAGGTAATACATGTCGCCAGCCGGCGGTCGGATCACCGACTCGACGCGCAAACCGCGCGAAATCACACCGGGGCCCCGCCCCAGGCCGTAATGACTCAGGATCTGCCGAGCCGCCGCCAGCGTAAACGGCCACTTGGTGTCCGCCCCGTAACCCGCGCCTACCGCCACCACGCGATCGCCCGACACGCCCACCCAATGATTGCGCCAGCCAAACTCGCCCGCGCCATCGACAAAACAGTAACGCAGGAACCCCTGCGCATCGCCACCGTCGCGGGTAGCAAATACATAGTCGAACGCCGCCGGGCCCGAGCTATAGATCAAAGGCACGGCAGCGGATGCGTCTTCGGGTGCCGCAGGACGAAAACGCACCTGCACGCCCGGCCTTGCCGTTTCGACGATATTCCCCATGTTTGCCACCCCAAGCCCAACGGCTTCCCCGGGACCAGCATAGGGCAAGCTTTTCACCACGCGCAGTGGCAACACCGGCCCGCCCTGGGGGGCTACGCGGCCACGAACCCTAAACACAGGCTACGCGCAACGCATGGGCAGGCCCTAAACTAAGCTGCTTATGCGCGGACGCATCCCTGACACTTTCATTGACGAACTGCTTGCCCGCGTTGACATCGTCGACGTGATCGAGCGGCGCGTGCCGTTGAAGAAGGCCGGCCGCGAGTGGACCGCCTGCTGCCCGTTCCACAACGAGCGCACGCCCTCGTTTTACGTCAGCCCGGCCAAGCAGTTCTTCCACTGCTTTGGTTGCGGCGCCCACGGCAGTGCGCTGAAGTTCCTGATGGATTACGAGCGCCTCGAATTCCCCGATGCGGTGGAAGAACTGGCGCAATCGGTCGGCCTGACCGTGCCGCGCGAGGGCGGCGACGATCGCCCGCGCGAGGACAAGACCGATCTCTACGCACTGCTCGACGCAGCCGCCGGCTGGTACGAGAAGGAGCTGCCGCGCAACCCCGAGGCTCAGGCGTACTGCAAGAAGCGCGGACTGGATGCGCAGACCATCCAGCGCTTCCGCATCGGCTGGGCGCCGGCTGGATTCGATGGCGTGATCAAGGCGCTGGGCGGCAGTGACCGCCGCATGCAGTTGCTCAACGAAGCCGGCATGGTCGCGAGCAATGAGCGCGGCCATCGCTACGACCGCTTCCGCGAGCGCCTGATGTTTCCGATCCTGGATCGCCGCGGGCGCGTGATCGCCTTCGGCGGCCGCATTATTTCCAGCGCGCCTCCTGCGCGCGAAGGTCAAGAAGCGGGCATCCCTGCCCGCACTCCTCAAAAAGAGCCGGGCCCTAAGTACCTCAACTCACCCGAAACGCCGCTGTTCCACAAAGGCCGCGAACTGTTCGCGCTGTGGCAGGTGAAACAGGCCAACCCGAGCCTGCAGCGCATCGTAGTGGTCGAGGGCTATATGGACGTAATCGCCATGCATCAGGCGGGCCTGCCGATTGCGGTGGCGACGCTGGGCACGGCGACGACGCCGGAGCACACCGAAGTATTGTTCCGCGCAGCGCCTGATGTGGTGTTCTGTTTTGACGGCGATCGCGCTGGTCGCGCAGCAGCATGGAAAGCGCTGGAATCGGCGCTGCCGCGATTGCGTGATGGCCGTCAGGCGTACTTCCTGTTCCTGCCCGACGGCGAGGACCCGGACACTCTGATCCGCAAGGAAGGCAAGGAGGGTTTCGAGAAGCGTCTGAAAGCGGCAACGCCATTGTCGGAATACTTCTTCAGCGAACTCGCACACGACGTGGATACCGCGAGCCTCGATGGCCGCGCACGTCTTGCCGAGCGCGCACGACCACTGATCGCCAAATTGCCGGATGGCGCATTCCGCGACCTGATGGCGCAGGAGTTGGAGAAACGCACGGGCGCTCGTGCCGTACTCGAGGCCGATCCTTCGGCGCGACGCACGGTGCAACGACCCATCGTGGTGCAGCGCTCGCTGGTGCGCAGCGCTATCGCGTTGCTACTGGCACAACCGGGCGTGGCCGATCAGGTGGAGCGCCCTTACGGCTTCCTTCGTCTCGACAAGCCCGGTGTGGAGTTGTTGGCCGAGCTGATCGACATGGCGCGCTCGCGCCCCGGCATCAATCCCGCCATGCTCGTCGAGCACTTTGCCGAGCGTTCGGAATATCCCGCGCTGCAGAAATTGATGGCCGCGATGGTGGTTGGCGAACCAGAAACACAGCGCGCGGAGTTCTTCGACGCGCTCAAGCGCATGGAGCATCAGGCCACCGTGCAGCGGCGCGATTTGCTGACCGCCAAGAGCCGCGAGGGCACACTGAACAGTGCGGAGAAAGCGGAGCTGCGCGAGCTGCTGGCGGCGCGCGTCGCCCCGCCGGCTGAGGCCGGCTGACACGCTTACGCACCTGCGGGCTAACGGGGCGAGCGCTCGCGATGGGCGCAAAAGAACAAGCTTCTAACCACCCACCCCGCAAGATTGCCCCTTCACCCAGCCCACTCCTGGGGAGGGGGAGGAAGATCACACCCTGCGCTGCGGCAAGCGTAGTGTCGTCTTCCTATGGGATCATCGGCCCCACTTGTAATGCATGGGTCGTCCACCAGGGCAAGGACGTAGATGGAACTGCTTGAAAAACTGGTGACCCTGTTTGCCGAACACGGCTATCTCGCGGTGTTCATCGCGTTGTTGCTGTGCGGCGCGGGCATCCCCTTGCCTGAAGACATCACCCTGGTCGCTGGTGGCGTGATCGCTGGCCTTGGCTATGCCAACGTGCACAACATGTTTGCCGTGGGTATGGCGGGCGTGCTGGTGGGCGATTCTGGCATGTTCCTGCTTGGCCACCACTTCGGCGCCCGCATTCTCAAGTTGCGCTTCGTGGCGCGTGTCCTCACGCCGGATCGATATGCCAAGGTGCAGGAGAAGTTTGAGCGCTACGGTAATCGCCTGATGTTTATCGCGCGCTTCCTGCCTGGTATGCGCACGGCTGTTTTCATTACCGCGGGTTCGACGCATCGTGTGTCGTTTCTGCGCTTTTTTTTGCTCGATGGGTTGGCGGCGCTGATCAGTGTGCCGATCTGGGTGTATTTGGGTTACTTCGGTGCAGACAACCACGAGTGGCTGGCGATGTGGATTCGTCGCGGGCAGAACGGGGTGTGGTTGCTTGGGGGAGCGGTTCTTGTCGCGGTGTTGGTGTTGTGGTGGCGGCATAAGCGGCGCGTGGCGTGTGAGTCGAGTTCGCGCTGATTGCGCAGGAACCTCGCCACCTCCCTAACGACACATCCACCCTCACCGTCATCCCCGCGAAAGCGGGAGGCGCTTTTCAACAGCCGAATGGCTGGTCATCCAGTGACTTTGTTCTTTGCTCTTGTCCCTGGTTCAGCGATACCGCCAGCGTGCCGCCTACGCGGCGGGCGTTTCGATCCCCTGCCGGCGCTCGAGTCACTTTTCTTTTGCTGGCCCAAAAGAAAAGTAACCCAAAGAAAACGGCCTCAAGAGCGGGGTCGCCGTGGCGCCGTGATTAATACGAGCCTTGCCCGCTGTGAAGCCCGGATCGTCACGACCGCCCGACACGCGGTACCGCTACACCGCAACGCACCTTAGCGAAGAGGGCTTTAAGCAGAGGGTTGCTGCGAGGAGATCCTCGGCGCGCCTCACAGCTCCCTCTCCCCTCCCGAGGAGAGGGCTGGAGTGAAGGGCCACCCTAGCCCCAACACCTCAGAAGAACTGTTATCTCAGCACGCCCCGGAATGACAGTGAGCTGAAACATGCAGCCGCCTCAGCTCTTCTTCCCCGACTTCTCAGCCGCCATCTCCGGCACATCATCACGATGCCACCAGCCGCCACCCAGTGCCTGGAACAACGCCACAGTGTCGGAGTATCGCTCCGCCCTGGCCTGCACTAACGCTATCGCCGTCTGCTGCCACGCCAACTGCGCATTGAGCATGGCGCTTTCACTGATATCACCCAGAGCCAGCTGATGCTTGGCGATATCGAGGCTCTTCGCCGCCGCACGCTCGGCACGCTCCGTCGCCATCAGGGTCCGCGCATCGGCGTCGATCGCATGCAGCGTGTCCGCCACGTTCTGCACCGCCTGGATAACGGTGCTGCGGTACTGCGCTGCAGCCTGTTTGTACGCCGCTTCGGCACCGCGCTGCTTGTGCTTCAACGTGCCGCCGTCAAACAGCGGCTGTGACAGGGTGGCGCCGAGGTTCCAAAAACCGCTGCCGGCACTGAACAGCTGGTTCGCTTTCTCCGAGGCGCGACCAAACGCTGCGTCGATCTGCACGTTGGGCAAACGGTTTGCAATGGCCACGCCTACGTCCGCACTCGCCGAGTGCAGCTGCTCCTCTGCCGCCCGCACGTCGGGGCGCTGTTCGACCAGTTGGGCGGGAAGGCTCACGGGCAAATCGGTGGGCAGCTGCAAGGCGTCCAGCGTGAATTGCGCGCCGATCTCCTGATCCGGCGTACGGCCGGTCAGCGCCGCCAGCAGGTCGCGCTGTTGCGCCAGCTGCTTTTCCAGCGGCGGCAGCGTGGCTTTGCTCTGCTCCAGCGCGGTCACTTGCGCGGCCACGCCCGCATCGGAGACGTCGCCCAGCGCATGCTGCCGCTGCAAGGTGGCAAGGATCTTGGTCTGCGCGTCGATGATCTGCTGCGTGGTGTCGATCTGTGCGCGCGTGGATGCCTCGGTAATCGCGGCATTCACCAGATTGCTGGTGAGCGTGAGATAGGTCGCCTCCAGCTCAAAGCGTTGCGCATTGGCCTGTGCCGCCAGCGATTCCACTTGGCGACGGTTGCCACCCCAGATGTCGAGCACGTACGACACGCTGACCTGTGCTGTGGTGAGGTTGTACAAGGAAGCGCCCGATGCAGCCGGGCTCGCCAGATCCTTGGCGATGTCCTGACGTGTGGGGCTCACGCTGGCGTTGACCTGAGGGAAGTACGCGCCACGCTGCGCGTACACGGCTTCCCACGCGACCTTGAGACCGGCATGTGCGGCTTCCACGTCGGCGTTGTGCTTGAGCGCATCGTCGATCAGGGCATTCAAGGGCTCGGAGTGGAACAGCGTCCACCACTGACCGGGAATATCCATCGACTGCACCAACTGCTGCGCTTCACCACTTTTACCTGTAGCGGCTTCGGTACTGTTCGGCATCGCCGTCGGTGCATAGCTCTTGGCGTCTGGTGCCTCCGGACGCTTGTAATCAGGGCCGACGACACAGCCAGTCAGCGCCACACCAAGGGCCAGCGTCAGCGCCACCCGAATGGCGGCGCGCAGAGAAGAACAAGAACGGATCACGTTAGTCATGGTCAGAGCTCCCGCGACGGATGCGGTTGATGCTGATGCTGGCGGCGCTCGATATAGCGCTCGACAGCAAAGTAGAGACCCGGCAATACGAACAGGGTCAGCAGCGTGGCGATGGGCAGGCCGCCGACGACCACGGTCGCCAGACCACGCTGCACGTCGGTGCCGATGCCGGTGGCAAGTGCGGCGGGCAACATGCCCACGCTGGCCACGGTGGCGGTCATCAATACAGGGCGGAAGCGTTCCATGGCGCCCTGAATCACGGCATCCCTCAGCGCCAGCCCTTCCTTACGCACACGGTTGATGTTGGACACCATGATGATGCCGTTCTGCACGGCCACGCCGAATAGCGCAATGAAGCCCACTGCAGTGGCGATGTTCAACGTTTCGTTGCGCAAATGCAGCGAGATCAGGCCACCCACCGTGGCGAGCGGCACCACGCCCAGCACCAGCGCCGCCTGATGCAACTTGCCGAACTCCATGAACAGCAGCACGGCCATGATGGCCAGCACCATGCCCATCACCACGATCAAACGGGCCTGGGCGCGCTGCTGATTCTCGAACGTACCCGCCCACTCAAGCTGGTAGTTGTGTGAATCGAACTTCACTTTCGCATCGATCTGTTTCTGTGCATCGGCGAGATACTCCGACAGCGCGCGATCACGGTTGTCGACGCGAATGGTGATCTGACGCTTGCTGTGTTCGTGCGCAATGGTGCTCTCGCCACTCTTCAGCGTGATCGACGCCACCTGCTTCAGCGGCACCTGTGCGCCGGTCGCCGACGTCAGCGGCAATTCGCCGACGGCTTCCACGCTGTTGGCCACTTCATTGGAGACACGCGCCGTGACGTTGTAGATGCGATCGCCCACGAACACCTGGGTAATCGGCGCGCCACCGATAGCGGTCTGGATCAGGCCGCTGATGTCCGCCACGTTGATGCCATAGCGCGCAGCCGCCTCACGATCGGCCACGATGGACACCTGTGGAATCGGCGGCTCCTGGAAGATCGACGCATCCGCCGTGCCACGTACGCCACGCAGCACGCCCACGATCTGCCCACCGATGCGGCGCAGCTCATTGAGGTCATCGCCGTAGATGCGCAGCACCAGCGGGCTGTGCGCGCCGCCAATCATGTCGTTCTCGCCGTCGACGATGGGCTGACTGATGCCTACGGTGATGCCAGGAATCTGCTGCATGCGCGCATTGAAACGTCGGATGAACTCCGCCTTGCTTTCGCGGTTAGGCCACTGGTCGTACGGCTTCAGACCCACGCCGGCCTCCACGTGAGAGGGCGTCCACGGATCGGTGCCGGTGTCGTTGCGACCCATCTGGGTGACTACGTGGGACACTTCCGGAAACTCGCGTACAGCGCGACGCAGATCTGCCGTCATCTCGCTCGCCTTATCCAGCGAGAGCCCAGTAGGCATCTGGACCTGCAGCCACAAGGTACCTTCGTCCAGCTCGGGCAGAAACTCCCGCCCAATGGTTGCGCCCAGCGCCAGTACACCCACCAGCGCTACACCCGCCACGGTGTAGACCACCGGGAGCTTGCCCAACAACTTGCCCAGCGTCGCTGTATACGCGGCCTGCAGTCGCTCCAGCGGTTTGTTGTGAAAGATCTTGCGCGGCTTGCGCAACGCGATGTACGCGAGGCCCGGCGTAAGCGTGACGGTGCACAACAACGCCGCAAGCAACGCATAGCCCACCGTAAACGCCATCGGGCGAAACAGCTTGCCCTCAGCGTGCTCAAAGGCAAACAGCGGCAGGTAGGCAGTGATGATGATCAGCGTGGCAAAGAAAATCGAACGACCTACGTGCTTGGTCACCGTCATCACGTCGTCTTCGGTGAGCACGGCATCGGGCTTTTCTTCGCGACGACGAAGAATCGCCTCGGTCACCACGATGGTACCGTCCACGATCACGCCAAAGTCGATCGCACCCAGCGAGAACAGGTTCGCTGGCATGTGCGTTAACTGCATCAGGATAAACACCGTGACCAGCGACATCGGAATCGCCACGGCCGCCACCATCGCCGAGCGAGGGCTGCCCAGGAAGAGGATCAGTACGATACAGACCAGGCCCACACCTTCCATCACGGTGTGGAAGACTTTTTCCTTGGTTGCTTCGACAAGGTCATCACGGTCGATGTAGGGCACGATGCGCACATCCTGCGCGGCGAGCTGCTTGTTGAGCTCATCGACCGTGGCATGCACGCCTTCCAGCACACGCGAGGGATTTTCGTACTTCAGCAGATCGACAATGCCCTCGATGGTGTCGGGGTTGTTGTCCTTGCCGAGAATGCCCTCGCGCACCTGATGACCGTATTGCAGCTTGCCTAGATCGCGCACGAACACAGGCACGCCGTTGCTCTCGGTCACGACGACATCACCGAGATCCTTGAGCGTATGCACCATGCCGACGCCGCGCACAATATAAGACTGCTCGCCGCGCGTAATGCGGCCACCGCCAGCATTGGCGGTGTTTGACGAAATCGCAGTAGACACCTGATTGACGCTGACTCCGTACTTCAGCAGCTTGTTCGGATCGAGCTCCAGGCGGAACTCCTTAGTGAAGCCACCAAAGATATCCACGTTGGCCACACCAGGAACGCGCTGCAACGCAGGCACCACCACCCAACGCTGGATCTCCGACAGCTCCATCAGGTTCTTGCTGGTGGATTCGAGCGTGTAGCGATAGATCTCACCGGCCGGACCTGATACCGGATCGAGGCCAGGCGTGATGCCCGGCGGCAGGGTGACCTGACTGATGCGCTCCATCACGCGCTGACGGGACCAGTAGTCCTCCGCGCCATCTTTGAAAACGAGCGTGATCAGCGACAGGCCGAACGTGCTGCTCGAGCGCATGCTCACCAGGCCCGGCGTACCCGCCAAGCCGCGCTCCAGCGGAATAGTGATCTGTTGTTCGATTTCTTCCGCGGCAAGACCCGGCACCTGCGTGGTGACCTGCGCGGTGACATCACTCAGTTCGGGATACGCCTCAATCGCCAGCTGAGTCCACGAGTAGTAGCCGAAGCACAACACCAGAATCGATACCACGATGAAAAGCATTCGCTTCTGGAAGCAAAAATGAAAGATCGCGTTAATCATTGAGCAGGACTCCGCCCTTCACGACCACGCGATCACCCGCTTTCAGGCCTTTCATCACGCGCGCACCGGCGCGCTCGTCGTAGCTGAGGTCGACGGTGCGACGCTCAAACGTCCACGGCGACACTTCGACAAACACCGAGGTGTTGTCGTTGTTCATCAGCAGCGCGGACTCCGGCACAAACACCTGTGCCGGCTGCGGCACGCTGATGCTGGCCCTGGCAAACATGTTCGGCTTCAGATGCCCATCGGCATTGGCAAAGGTGGCGCGCACCATGGCGCGACGCGTATCCGGCTGCAGCACCTGACTTACAAAACTCACCTGACCGTGAAAGACCTGGTCCGGGAACGCATCGAGCGTGGCTTCCATGCCCTGCCCCTTCGCGATCTGGCCCGCATCGGCTTCGGCCACATTGGCGGTGATCCACACCGTGCTCAGGTCGGATATGGTCATCAGCACGGCGGTAGCGTCATTGGCGAAGGCGCCCTGTGAGGTTGCCAGCGTGGTGACGTAACCGCTCACCGGCGCAGTCACCTGGATGCTGCGGCCGACGCTCGACACACCTGCTGCGGTCAGCGAATGCAGGCGCGTCTGGGCGCGATCCATTTCCGCCTGCGCCTGGTTGTAGGCGCTCTGGGCCGACTCCAGGTCCTTCACTGCGTTACCGCCTGCCTGCTGCACGCCCTTGGCGCGTTCAAGCTGCTTCTTGGCAAGCGCCAGTGCATCGCCGGCCTTGGACACGTCGCTGTAGGCCTGGGCCATGTCACCCGAATCGATGATGGCCAGCAATTGATTGCGCGTCACGTGGTCGCCCAGCCCCACCTTCAATTCGGCGACGCGGCCAGTGAGCGGCGCCACCACATTGGCGGTGCGCGCAGGGTCGGCCTCGACCGTGCCAGGGAACAGCATCGCGTGTGGCGACTCGCGCATATCCACCGGCGCAATCACCAGCTCCTTGCGCAGCGGTGACTTCTCGGGCACGTGCAACACGCCATGCTCGTTCACGAAAGCCGGCCCGACAGACTGGTCATCGGCCTGCTTGGAAGAACAAGCAGGCAACGACACGGCGATGGCCATGGCAAGACACAATTGAGTCAAACGATACGACATGGGATTTCCCCTAAAAAGTGGCATGCGTGCGCTCGCTGTAGCCAGCTGGCCACAGGACGCTTGATGCGAAGGGGAAATCGCGCAACCCGCTCAGTGGTTGCAGCGCATGACCCGCCCGCGGCCTGACCGTCACCGGCCGCCGCGTTCGGGGATCGCTCAGGACCGAGCAATCGCTAAAACGGGGGTGGTGCGGTCAGCAAGAAGATTCGGTTTCAGTAGATGGGTCCGGATCCAATTTGCTCTTGCTCCTTTACAGATTTGCTACGGTAATTGACCTGGCTTACGTCAGGTCGTCGCAGGCTCGCGAACAAGGCGGTCCTGCAGCAGTCCGGCACGCTCCAGCGGCAGATAGGCCAGGGCCGCCAGATGCGAATGGATGCGCTTGAGATCACGAAGGATGCGCAGGTAGACATCGCCACCGCCGCCACCATCGCGACGCTCGCGCAGTGCCTTGATGTGTCGTTCGGAGGCCTCATTCTCAAGCTTCCGCAGCGTTTCCTTTCGCGCCATCAATTGCTGCGCCGCGCGCAGGTCGCCGCGCAGAAACACCGTGAGGGCCAGCCGCAGGCTCTCCATCACCTGGGTATGCATGGCCGCCAGATCCTCGATGTCGTCGGCGGAGAAGTCCTGCCCGCTCTGCGCCTTCTTGGCAGCGAATTCCATCAGGTTGTTGGCGGTGATATCACCGATGTGTTCGATATTGATCACGAAGGCAAGAATCTCCTGGCTGCGCTCACCGTCTTCCTCGTTGAGCGCTTCGCCACCGAGGTCGGCCAGATATTCGCGGATCGCCAGGCCAAGCTTATCGAGCGAAGAATCCATGCGTCCGATGGCCGTAGCGCGGGCGCGATCGTCCTTGCCGAACACCTCGACCAGACCCTTGAGCATGCCCTCCACCATATCGGCCATGCGCATGGATTCACGCGCCGCGTTGGCCAACGCCACGTTGGCGGAATCAAGCGCACCTTCGTCCAGATACTGCGGCACGCCAGGGTCATTGGGCTTGGGCGGCTCTGGTAGCAGGCGGACCAGCAAGCGCGCCAGACTCTCCAGCGGCAAGATGAAGATCGTCGCCAAGGCAAGATTGAAAGCGGTGTGGAAGTTCACGGCGATGCGTGCAGGCGTATCGCCCAGTGGCACCAGCCAATGCGCAATCATCGGCAGCAGCGGCAGACAGACGATACAGCCAAACGCGCGCACCATCAGATTACCCATGGGCAGGCGACGCGCCACCGGCGAATGCGCTTCCATCAGCGCAGGAATGGTGCTGCCAAGGTTGGCGCCAAGCACGAGAGCGAGCGCACCGGGTGCGTCCACCACGCCGGCCGTGGCCAGCGACGAGATCAGCAATACCACCGCGACGCTGGAATGGCAGGCCCAGGTCAGCAAGGCCGCCACCAGCATGGCCAGCACCGGTTCGCTGGCCAGGCTCTGCAGGATCGCGCGCAACACCTGCGCGTTTTCCACCGGCGCCATCGCACCCACCAGCAGATGCAGGGCCAGCAACATCAGACCCAGACCGATCGACACGCGACCAATGTTCTCGTAGCGCACATCATCGCTGCGGCGATGGATGGTGAAGCCGATCAGGATCAGCACGGGCGCGACAATGGAGATGTCGAACGACATCACCTGCACGATCAGCGTGGTACCCACGTTGGCGCCGAGCATCACCGCAAGCCCTGGGGCGAGCCCAAGGAATCCGCTGGCAGCGAACGACGTAGCCATCAGGCCGGTGGCTGTGCTGCTTTGGAGAATGGCAGTGATGCACACGCCGAAGCACAGCGCCGCCGGACGCCGGCCAAGATAGCGACCCATCCAGCGACGCAAAGCGCTGCCATAGCCACGCAGCACGCCACTGGTGACCATATGCGTGCCCCACAGCAGCAGGGCGACGTAGCCGGCAATGTCGAGTAGAGCGAAGGTGCCTTTCATGGCAAGACCTCCCTGGTTGAAACGTTACGCAAAAGGGTCAATGGCTTATAGCTTGCGACCACGCCGCATATTTGCCGTCATTCCGGCGCAGGCCGGAGGTGCTTCACAACAGCGAAGCTGGTCATCCAGTAACCGAACTATTTGATAGTCGCGGAATCGCACATCTGAGTTGTTGTGCGCGAAGCCTCGCGACGACCGATTCCTCATGCAACTGGATGACCAGCTTCGCTGTTGTGAAGCACCTCCGGCCTACGCCGGAATGACGAGCAAAAAAGCAGGGCACTCGTTGATTACAGCCAGCGCCCGTAACGACGGATATAGACCAGCTTCATCAGCTGCGTCAGCACGCAGTAGGTGAATACCGTCGCTGCCAACCAGGCGAAGTACACGCCCGGCATGGGCGTCATGCCGATCTTCGCGCCCAGATCCGTGTACGGCACCAACATGCCGATGATGATGATGGCCGTGGTCAGCGCCAGCACCGGTGCAGAAGCAATGCTCTGCAGGAACGGGATCTTGCGCGTACGGATCATGTGCACGATCAAGGTCTGCGTGAGCAGGCTCTCCACGAACCAGCCGGACTGGAAGAACGACTGATGATCCGGCGAGTTCGCGCCAAACACGTACCACAGCAGCAGGAACGTGGTGATGTCGAAAATCGAGCTGACGGGACCAATCCACACCATGAAACGACCGATATCGCTGGCGTCCCACTTGCGCGGCTTGCGCAGGTATTCGTCGTCCATGCGATCGAACGGAATCGACAGCTGCGAGATGTCGTACAGCAGGTTCAGCACCAGAATCTGCAACGGCAACATCGGCAGGAACGGCAGGAACGCACTGGCGATCAGCACCGAGAACATGTTGCCGAAGTTAGAGCTGGCGGTCATCTTGATGTACTTGATGATGTTGCCGAAGGTGATACGACCTTCGATCACGCCCTCTTCCAGCACCATCAGGTTCTTTTCGAGCAGGATGATGTCCGCCGATTCCTTGGCGATATCGGTGGCGGTATCCACCGAAATACCCACGTCCGCCTCGCGCAGCGCCGGCGCGTCGTTGATGCCGTCACCGAGGAAGCCCACGGTGTGACCCTGACGCTGCAGCGACTTCACCACACGCGCCTTCTGCAGCGGCGACATCTTGGCGAACACGGTGGTGCGCTTGACCAGCTCGTCCAGCTCATCGTCGTTCAACGGTTCGATGTGCTTGCCCTGCGCGGAATGCTCCACATCCAGGCCGACTTCGCGACAGATCTTGCGCGTCACCGCCTCGTTGTCGCCAGTGATCACCTTCACCTCGACACCGTGGTGATGCAGCGCCGCGATCGCGGTGGCCGCACTGTCCTTGGGAGGATCGAGGAAAGCCAGGCAGCCGATGGCGATGAGGTTGCTTTCGTCGGCCACGCCGTAGGCGCGATCGGCCGGGGGCTGACGCTTGATGGCCACCACCAGCACACGCAGACCGTCTTCGTTGAGGCCGCGCGTCATCGCCTTGATGTCCGCGCGCATCGCGTCGGTCATCGGCAGCACTTCTTCGCCTGCCTTGGCGTAGGTACAGATCGACAGCATTTCCTCGACCGCGCCCTTGCACACCAGCAGCTCGTGGCCGTCGCCGTTACCCACCACCACCGACATGCGGCGACGCTGGAAGTCGAACGGAATCTCGTCGACGATGCGGTAGTGCTGCGCGACCGTTTCCAGATCGCGATGCGTCAGCACCGCCTTGTCCATCAGGTTCTTCAGGCCAGTCTGGAAGCGGCTGTTGATATAGCCGTACTCCAGTGCCTCTTCCGACTCCTCGCCGTACAGATCGAGGTGACGCTCCAGCACGATCTTGTCGAGCGTCAGCGTGCCGGTCTTGTCGGTGCACAGCACGTCCATCGCGCCAAAGTTCTGGATCGCGTTGAGGCGCTTCACCACCACCTTGCGACTGGACATGGCAAGGGCGCCCTTGGCCAGGTTCGCCGTCACGATCAGCGGCAGCATTTCGGGCGTAAGGCCCACTGCCACCGACAGCGCGAACAGGAACGCCTGCACCCAATCGTGCTTATCCAGACCATTGATCAGGAAAACGATCGGCACCATCACCGCCATGAAACGGATCAGCAGCCAGCTGACGCTGTTCACGCCGCGATCGAAACTGGTCTGCACGCGCTGGCCCACGATGGTGCGCGCGAGCGAACCCAGATACGTGCGCGCACCCGTTGCCACCACCACCGCGGTGGCGGTGCCGCTCACCACATTGGTGCCCATGTAGCAGACGGTCGGCAGATCCAGCGGGTTATCCGACGAGTCGGCGTGAGGATCAGTGATCGCCTCGGCGTGTGCCGGTGCTGCCTTCTCTACCGGCAGCGATTCGCCGGTGAGGATGGCCTGGCTGATGAACAGATCCTTCGCCGATACGAGGCGCAGGTCCGCAGGCACCATGTCACCTGCTGCGAGATGCACGATATCGCCGGCCACCAGCTCGCCCACCGGCACTTCGATGCGCTCGCTATGACCATCCGACGCGCGGCGGGTCACCGTGGCGGTGTTGCGCACCATCGCCTTGAGCTTTTCCGCTGCCTTCGACGAGCGGTATTCCTGGGTGAAACTCAGGGTGACGCTGATGCCCACCATCACTGCGATGATGATCGGGCCGGTCAGGTCCGAACTATCGGTAAACAGCTGCACCGCCGCCAGCACCAGCAGCACGATGATGAACGGGTTCTTGAACGCGCGCAGCAGCTGCACCGACCAGTGCGGCGGCTTCTCGTGCGATACCTCGTTGAGGCCATCACGATCCAGGCGCTCGGAGATTTGTTCCTCATTGAGGCCCGCCGCACTGGTATCCAGCGCAGCATAAAGCGCCTCGTTGTGGCGAAACGCCTCTTGAGCGACGACCACACGCACAGGGGCGGCGGCGCTCTTGCCGGCCGCCTTGCCGGTGACGGTCTGGGTGGAGTGCTTCAACATGACTCGCTTCCGTAAATCGGTGACATCTGGGTCGGACCAGCGAGCCGGCGGGGATCAGCCCGCGCGTAACGCCAAGACCTGAACTAGCGGCTTCGTCGCCACAGACCCCACGGGACTGGCGGGGGCCAGCCCTTGCGGGGTAGCTCGAGGCGCAACGCAGCCTTCATCAGTGACTGGATACCAGCTGGAGATGACGCTGTGCTTGCGAAGCGGCATGTTCATGCCAACGGGCGACCGGGCGGCCGCGGGATGTATCGGCATTCCAGTGCATATCGAGCACGACCGGAGTCGCCGTCTCATGCAGCGGTGCGGGGACGGTAATCGTCCAGGAACGGCGGGAATCCTCGCGGCGACCCAGCAGCGGACGGGCTGCGGTACGCAGACGAAAGAAATCGCGAAGGAGCTTCATTGGCCCATCTCCTCGTAAACGGCGCTGAGGCGCCGTTAGAGGTGGGCCGGACTTCCCTAGTCGAGGAAAGCGCCAGCCGACCGCAGGCGGTCGCCGCAGCAGATCAGCTTGTTAAGCAATGCCGGCACCCGATGCTCGCGGATGTCGACGTTGCGACTAGGGTAAACGTCCATATGCCTTTGGTTGATAGGACAGGGGCCACTTAGGACGCAATCGCGCCGGGTGGCGCGCGCATTGTCTTGCTGCAGTGCGAAAGTGTCAACCCTGTGACAAGAGATGACAGCAGAAAGTTATCGCGGCGTGATGGCGAGGCTTGCCCGGACCGTCCAGGGGCGATCCCGAAGGTGCTGAGACCCGGGCGCCTTGCGCGTACATGGACCAGAAGCAGCTGCTACTGAGTGAATGCAGCGTCTGCGCTTCTTTGTAGGAGCGCACTTGTGCGCGACCGCGGCGCCGCGCCATGACCTCTGCAGATTTTTGCCTGACAACCGATCCACTGGAGCGAGATTCCAGCTCTGCGGTCGCGCACAAGTGCGCTCCTGCAGAAAACCGAAAGCGCCGGGCGGCTCAAGCTATTTCAAATGGAGCGCTCCAACACCGCACCCTGATGCTGCACCAAAGGATCCATCAACCAATGGTCCGCCAGCAAAAACGCAAACAACGCCATCAAATACACGATGGAGTAGTTGAACACCTTCATCGCGAAAAACTCATCCGGCGGGTTCAACAAGCGCACGGCGTAATACAGGAACCCCGCACCAAGAACCGCCGCACCACCGAGATACACCATGCCGCTATACCCCGTCAGCGCCGGCAACAATGTCACCAGCACCAACAGAATGGTGTAGAACAACACGTGCCAGCGCGTGTAAACCACACCGTGCGTCACCGGCAGCATGGGCACCTGCGCACGCGAATAGTCCTCGCGACGGAAGATCGCCAACGCCCAGAAATGCGGCGGCGTCCACACGAAAATGATCAGGCAAAGCTGCAGCGCAAATGGATGCAGCTCACCCGTCACCGCCGTCCAGCCCAACACCGGCGGAATCGCACCGGCCAGACCACCAATAACGATGTTCTGCGGCGTAGCGCGCTTGAGGTAAGCGGTATAGATCAACGCGTAACCGATCAACCCACCAAACGTCAGCAACGCGGTGAGCGGGTTCACCAGCAGCACCAGCACCACCATCGACAGCACGCCCAGCACCAACGCAAAAGTGAGCACCTGGCGCGGCGTGAGCTGGCCTGTCGCCAGTGGGCGATGTGCGGTTCGCATCATCACTTTGTCGATGCGCTGGTCAATCAGGTGATTGAATGCAGCGGCGGAACCCGAGGCCATCCAGATGCCCAGCGTGCCGAACACCAGCGCGCGCCACGGCGGTATGCCGGGCACGGCGAGGAACATGCCGATGACGGCGCAGAACACCAGCAACGCGACGACGCGCGGCTTGGTCAGCTCCAGGTATTCATGGAAACGGCTGCTCATCGTCATCGGTGTCCGTGGGAGAGAATCATCGCGTCGTCATGACGCTTCTGCGTGCGAGCCAACGCCGCCAGCAAGGTGAACAAGAGGAGCGCGGCGACGCCATTGTGCAGCGTCGCCACCGGCAACGGCAGGCCGAAATGCACATTGCTGATGCCCAGCAGCACCTGGGCGACCAGCACCACCGCGATGGCCAGCGCCTGTGCGCGCAGGCCGCGATGCGAGAGACGATAGGACAGCCACATCAGGTAGCAGAACACCACCAAAGCACCGATGCGATGGGCGATCTGGATGGCGCTGCGCGCTGCCATATCAAGCACGCCACCTTCGTAGTTCACGCCGATGCCACGCCACAACACGAAGCCCTCGCGGAAGTCGGTAGGTGGCATCCATTGTCCGAGGCACTTGGGAAAGTCGGTGCCGCAGGCCAAGGCAGCGTAGTTGGACGATGTCCAGCCACCAAGAGCAATCTGCGCCAGCAGCAACACGATGCCAAGTACTACAAGCTTGCGAACGTCGGCGTAGCTGTCATCGTTCGCGCCGACACCGGCAAAACGCAGTGCTGCGTACGCGAGCAAAGCGAACGTGGTGATGCCGCCCATCAGATGCCCCATCACCACGATGGGCTTGAGCAACAGCGTCACGGTCCACATGCCGAGCATGGCCTGAAACACCACCACCGCAAATGCCAGCACGCTGATGCGCCATGCACCAGGGCGATTAAGGTTAGCCGCCGCGAGCAGCGGCAGGCCAATGGCCAATAGCGAGAGCAGCAACGACCAGTGATGCTCGCCCTTGATATACAGACCCACCCCAAGCGCCGCGAAGATGGCAGCAGCGATCACGGCGTAACGCGCCCACGCATGGCGCCAACTCGCGATCAATGCAAGCGCGAGTACCAGGCTGCCCAACGTACCGGCGAGAAAGCGATGCACCTGCTCGCGCCATGCCTTGTGGGTTTCGTACGGGCGATCCGGAAACGCCTCGTTCGCCTGGGCGATCTCGTGCTGATGTTCCGGCCAGGCCGCCTTGCCGTAACACGTCGGCCAATCAGGGCAGGAAAGCCCCGCATTGGAGAGACGCACGAAGGCACCGAACATCACCACGCCAAAGGCGAATACCGCGGCGAGCAACGCCAGGCCACGCAGCATCTTGATGGAACGGGCGGTCATCAACGGATCACCTTCTGCAGATCCTTGCGCAAGCCGGAAGGATCGAAGCCGGCGGGATAAAGCGACAGTGCGGTGCCATCGGACTCGACCAGCAATGCGCTCACGCTGTCGGGTGTCGTGGGGCGAAAACTCGCCAATGCATCCTTGTCGTCTTTGCCCAGCGTCCAGTAGTTGGTCATGCCGCTACCTGCTGCATCGGCCGGCGGCGCGCCGACGTAGAGCAGACGCAAGCGCGGTGCATTGCGATTGAGCGTGATGCGCGCAGCCGCGATCTTGGTGAGCGTCTCCAGACACTGCCGTGTGCAATCGGGGCCAGCCAGGGCCACAAGGGTGAGTCGCGGCTCCTCATCGCGCCATGCCCATGGCTTGCCATCGGCAAGCGTGACCTGCAGCTGCTCTTCGATGAAGTTGCGCTGCGGCGAAATCGCTTCGCCATACGCCTTACCGCTCGGCTGCCAGCCACTGAGCGTGAGCAGGCCGGCCGCCACAATGGGTGCGGCAAATACGAGCATCACCAGCAGCAGTTTCAGTCGGCTCGCGCGGAGCGTGGCGGTATCGGGCTTGTTCATGGGCGGTCCGACGGTTTCATGGGACGACGACGATGCAGCACCAGCAGCAGCACCACAGCCACGACGGCGAAGGTGAACCACTGGAAGGCGTAGGCGCGATGTCGCGCCGGCGGCATCGAGGAAAAATCGATGGTGTGCTCGCGCACGTAGATGACGGCGGGATCGTCGTCCAGCGCGAGCACCTGTGGATACAGGGCGCTACCTAGATCGGCCGCCACTTGGGGCAGTTCGAGATAGATGGTGGTCTTGGGCCAGCCTGATTGCTTAGCCAGCGCATCGCCACCCATCTCAAAACCGACGCCAGGCGGCGGCAAGTACAAGCCATGCAACGACTGCTCGCCGGTGGGCAGTGGCGGCACTTGTGGTGATTGATGGGTGCCATTGCCTGGCAGGAAACCAAGATCCACCAGCAGTAACCGATCGCCGCCACGCAGACGGAAAGGCGCATAAACCTCCACGCCACCGAGTTGATCGTGCTTGGGGTTGTCCAGCAGATACAGACGATCGGGCACGTATTCGCCATGCACCGTCACGCGCGCATAGCCATCCACGGGGGGCTTTGCGGCCACTGCGGCAAAGTCGCGCGGCGCGGCAGTTTCTGCCGCGGCATACCGTCGCAGAATGGCTTCCTTCTCGTCCGCGCGATGCAGCTGCCACACGCCTAAACGTATGAACAGCAAGGCGCCAACCACTGTCAGCAGCAGCGCTAACCAGGAAGGACGGCGCAGCCACTTCACGCGGTGGCACCACGCACGGCCGCTATACTGCGGATGTCAATAACGTCGGGACCTATCACGTGGAAACCGTCTACAAATATGCGCTGGTGATCCTGCTGCTGGTGGTGCTGTTCAATCTTGGTCAGGCCCTGTACTTCATGATGACCGACAAGGAAAGCAGCAAGCGCACGGTGTGGGCGTTGACACGTCGCATCGGCTTGTCGGTGCTGCTCATCTTGATGGTCGTCCTTGGCATCTGGATGGGCTGGCTTCACCCGCACGGCGTGGGCCAGTAATTGTAGCGTCCTGTGGCCGTCGGCGCTTCGCCGCGGCATCTTTCTCCAAAGGCCCGCCACTGGCGGGCCTTTGTTTTGCGCTTGCCTTCCCCAGTAGGAGCGCACTTGTGCGCGACAAGCCTACGGAGCGGAAACGCCGGGACGCAGCGGTCGCGCACAAGTGCACTCCTACAACCCCAACAAAAAACCCGCCTTCCGGCGGGTTCTTTGCTGCGACGCGACAGCGCCTCAGAGGATGTAGACGAACATGAACAGGCCCAGCCACACCACGTCGACAAAGTGCCAGTACCAGGCCACTGCCTCAAATGCGAAGTGATGGTCCTTGGTGAAATGACCCTTGGCCACGCGCAGCCAGATGATGGCCAGCATGATCGTTCCCAGCGTCACGTGCATGCCGTGGAAGCCGGTAAGCATGAAGAAGGTCGAACCGTAGACGCCGCTCTGCAGGGTCAGGTTGAGCTCCTTGTATGCCTCCATGTACTCGTGCGCCTGGAAGTACAGGAAGGTGGCGCCCAGCAGCACGGTAAGGCCGAGGAACAGAAGGATCTTGCCGCGCTGGCCGGCTTTCAGCGCGTGGTGCGCGATGGTCACGGTAACGCTCGAAGAAAGCAGGATCAGCGTGTTGAGCAGCGGCAGGCCCCACGGCGCCACCGTCTGGAAGTCGCCGCCGATGCGCGCCGGGCCGTTGCCGCCACTGGCGCCCCACGAAGCGGCGTAATCGTTCCACAGGAACTGATGGGTCAACACGCCATGGCCTTCACCACCCAGCCACGGCACCGCGAACATGCGCGCGTAGAACAGCGCACCGAAGAAGGCGCCGAAGAACATCACTTCGGAGAAGATGAACCACATCATGCCCATGCGGAACGAGCGATCCACCTGGCTGTTGTAGCTGCCCGCCAGCGATTCGCGGATCACCGAGCGGAACCAGCCGAAGAACATCAGCAGAATGCCGACGAAGCCGATCGTCAGCACGGTCTTGCCGAAGCTCGATTCACCCGGAGGGGCGTTGAGCCAGTGCGCGGCACCGAACACGGTGACGAACATGACGACCGCGGCCACGATAGGCCAGGAACTCTTGGCCGGAACGAAATAAGCGCCTTGCTGCTGACCCATGGTGAGATCCCCGTGGAATGCTCTTGTTTACTTCCGCCCCCGCCTGTTCCGCGGGAGTTGCAATCCGCAACACCTCACCGGCGCCGCGGAGGAATACAGCGGGCTTGCGTCAGGAGTACTTCAGGCCCTGCAGCAGCGACAACAGAAAGATACCGATGGCGATGGCGCCGAACACCGTGACGGTGCGTCGCACACCTTTCCGTCGTGCTTCCTCGATCACTGCTTTGGACGTCTGATTCATCTCGCTCGCTTCCCGCCCACTCCGGCGCGAGCCGGAGCGGACATCATGACTGCATCAATCTTCGATATGACCGTGAGCCAACTCGTCGTCGTGGATCACCGGCGGCATTTCGAAGGTGTGGTGCGGCGCCGGTGACGGCACGGTCCACTCCAGACCCTTGGCACCTTCCCACACGCGATCCGGCGCCTTCTTCTTGGAGAACCACACCGCATGAACGATCACGCCAAGGAAGATCAGCTGCGAGGCGCCAAACAGGAAGCCACCGATGGAGCTGATCATGTTGAAGTTGGCGAAGGCGACGTTGTAATCCGGGATACGGCGCGGCATGCCGGCCAACCCCAGGAAGTGCTGCGGGAAGAACAACACGTTCACCCAGATCACGCTGTTCCAGAAGTGGATCTTGCCCCACATCTCCGAGTACATGTGGCCGGTCCACTTCGGCAGCCAGTAATAGGTACCGGCGATGATGGCGAAGATTGCGCCAGTCACCAGCACATAATGGAAGTGCGCCACCACGAAGTAGGTGTCGTGATACTGGAAGTCCGCCGGAGCCAGCGCCAGCATCAGGCCCGAGAAACCACCGATGGTGAACAGAATGACGAACGCGATGGCAAACAGCATCGGCGTTTCGAACGTCATCGAGCCGCCCCACATCGTGCTGACCCAGTTGAACACCTTCACGCCGGTCGGCACCGCGATCAGCATGGTGGCGTACATGAAGAAGATTTCACCGCCCAGCGGCAGACCCACCGCAAACATGTGGTGAGCCCACACGATGAACGACAGGAACGCGATGGACGCGATGGCGAACACCATCGCCTTGTAACCAAAGATCGGCTTGCGCGCGAAGGTCGGGATGATCTCAGACACCAGGCCAAAGGCCGGCAGGATCATGATGTAGACCTCGGGGTGACCGAAGAACCAGAAGATGTGCTGGAACAGCACCGGGTCACCGCCGCCCGCGGCATTGAAGAAGCTGGTGCCGAAGTACTTGTCGGTGAGCAGCATGGTCACCGCACCGGCGAGTACCGGCATCACCGCGATCAGCAGGAACGCCGTGATCAGCCAGCTCCACACGAACACCGGCATCTTCAGCAGATCCATGCCCGGCGCACGCATGTTGAGGATGGTGGCAATGATGTTGATCGCGCCCATGATGGAGCTGATACCCATCAAGTGCACCGCGAACACCAGGTAAGCCACCGAATCACCCTGCAGCGACAGCGGCGGGTACATGGTCCAGCCACCGGCCGGGCCACCGCCCGGAAGGAACAGGGTGGACAGCAGCAGCGCGAAGGCGAACGGCAGAATCCAGAACGACAGATTGTTCATGCGCGGCAGCGCCATATCCGGCGCACCGATCATCAGCGGGATCATCCAGTTGCCAAGGCCCACGAAGGCCGGCATCACCGCACCGAAGATCATGACCAGCGCATGCATCGTGGTCATTTCGTTGAAGAAGTACGGCTGCACCAGCTGCAAGCCGGGCTTGAACAGTTCCGCGCGAATCACCATCGCGAAGCTGCCGCCAATAAAGAACATCAGGAGCGAGAACACCAGATACAGCGTGCCGATGTCCTTGTGGTTGGTGGACATGCACCAACGCACAAAGAAATTCTTGGGCGCGCCGTGATGATCGTCGTGGTGATCGTGCGTGGCGTCGTGGGCCATAACCTTACACCTCTACCTAAAAGCGGAAACGTTTGGACGAGCTGAAGATCAGCCCTGATGGCCCTGGGAAACAGGTGCGTCGGAAGCCTGCGCAGTAGCGGGCGTAGCAGCGGTGGAAGCGGCGGCCGGAGCAGCCTGCTCAGGCTGCTTGGCCTGTGCTTCCTGCTCTGCCAGCCATTTCTCGAACTCGGCCTTCGGCAGCGCCCTCACCACGATCGGCATGAAGCCGTGATCCTGGCCGCACAACTCAGCGCATTGGCCGCGGTAGTCACCGGGCTCAATGATGTTGGTCCAGGTGGCGTTGACGATGCCCGGGATCGCATCCATCTTCCAACCCAGCGCAGGCACCCACCACGAGTGGATGACGTCGCCTGCGGTGATCACGAAGCGGATCTTGGTGCCCACCGGCACCACCAGCGGCTTGTCGACATTGATCAGGTAGGTGTTGTAACCGTCCACCTTCACTTGGTTCGGGTCGAGGCCCGAATTCAGCTGACGCGTCTCGTCGCTTTCGCGATCGAGCTTGGACATGAAGCCCACGCTCTCGATCGCCTTGCCCTTGTAGTCGACGTAGTCGTAGCGCCACTTCCACTGGTAACCGGTGACCTTCACAGTCATCTCGGAGCCGGTGGTGTCGGCGAACGTGCGCAGGCCGCCCGTAGCGAGGTAAGCCAGCACGATCAGGATGATCACTGGAATGGTGGTCCAGATGATCTCAAGCGTGGTGTTGTGCGACCACTTCTCCGCCACGGCGCCACGCGATTTGCGGAAGCGGAACATGGCGATGAACATCGCGCCAAACACCAAAATGCCGATGACAACGCAGACACCGAGCGCAACGTTGTTGAGGAAATACGGCACCGGAGACCAGGTGCTCGCGCCGCGCGTCATGTTCAACTGCCCTGGCTGCGGATTGGCCAATGTCGCGCCGCCGAACATGGTGAGAGCGAAGAGTGCGATTGCCGCGACTACTCGCTTGATATTGCCAGGCCTGATGCCGCCAGATGTCATGTCGTGATGCACCTTTGTTGAACCTACCTGCGCTGCTGTTGGTTGAGCTCCCTCAGCAACACCTCGAGTTTCCTTGACAGCTCGGCACGCTCCTCTCCCCCGAGAAAAGCTCCGATTTCCAGCTCCCGTCCGTGCGACGTCAGCAGCAGACGATGTCTTCCCCCTTCGGACCGCAGCTGCACGCGCACCCAATACGTCTGAAAGCGCGCACTGCGCCGACCTGGCAGGGATTGCACCTCCAGCGACGACTCGTCGAGGGTGATGCGCTCGCTGCGGTCGCCGGCCCGCCAGGCCACGCCAAGGGCGAAAGCCACCGCGGAAGACTCGACCAATGCGAACAGCGGAGCGAACACATTCCCCTGCCACGCCCCCAGCACGGCCGTCGTCAGCGCCAGCGCCGCCAGTACTCCGATCACTCGACGCAGGTCGCGACGGCTGAGGGAACGATTGGGCTTGAGCCACATCGTTACGCACGGCAAGCCGGCAGCAGCTGGTCGAAGCACGATCATGAGAACCCGGCGTGCCTGGAACGCAGGCATGATAGGCCGCGATGGCGTCGATGAGCAAGAATGACGCATGTGCTTGATTTGAAGCAGGGATGAATGAGAAATCCCACGCGTCGACGTACACATGGCACGTGTATCGACGCACGTTTGTGTTGCGGGTCATGGGCTTGGACGAACGGTGATGACGGCGCCAGCTCCGATCACAGCGAGTCACAACAGGGGTGCGACGGTTTGCCACAGTCCCGCGCCATATCCTTGTCGCAGTGAACAACAGGGGAGAGCGATCACTGCTCGAGCGGCCCGTTCGGGCCCGTCGCTACCCAATCCCTGCCCCACCCACTTATATATGTATGCCGGTGCCGCACCGCAGCACCCCATACGGATGCGTGCGCCAGCCCCCACGCGTACAATTCCGCGACTCCCCGCCCCACCAACGTTCCGGCTAAAAACCCAGTGACACAGCCCATTCTCAGCCCCGAATTGCCGACCGGCATCGAGCCGGCGCGTGCGCGCATTACCGCCAACTGGCTGCGCGACGAAACCGAAGCAGTCAACGACCTGCTGGCCCAGGCCACCCTGCCGCCCGTCGAGCGCGAAAAGGTGATCGACCTGGCCGCCGATCTGGTAACCCGTGTGCGCGCACGCGCCAAGGATCAGAGCGCCGTCGAATCCTTCATGCGCCAGTACGACCTGTCGTCGGAAGAAGGCGTGCTGCTGATGTGCGTTGCCGAAGCGCTGCTGCGCATTCCGGACAAGGGCACCGCCGACAAGCTGATCCGCGACAAGCTGGGCGATGCCAACTGGAAGAAGCATCTCGGCCAGAGCGAGTCACTGTTCGTCAACGCCTCCACCTGGGGCCTGATGCTCACCGGCAAGCTGGTGAACCTCGCCGAAGACACCCGTCATGACTTCACCGGTGCGCTGCGTCGCCTGGTGGGCCGTGCAGGCGAGCCGGCGATTCGCCTCGCCGTGCGCCAGGCCATGCGCATCATGGGCCACCAGTTCGTGATGGGGCAGACCATCAGCGAGGCGTTGGATCGTTGCGCGCAGAAGGAGTACGCGGTTTACCGCTACTCCTACGACATGCTGGGCGAATCCGCGCTCACCAGCGAAACCGCCGAGCGCTATCAGCAGGACTATCGCAACGCGATCGCCTCGATCGGTTCGCGCGGCCCGTTCGCCAACCACACCGATGCACCGTCCATCTCGGTGAAGCTGTCCGCGCTGCATCCGCGCTACGAAGTGGCCAAGCGAGAGATCGCCCGCCGCGATCTCACCGCCAAGCTGCTGGAGCTGTCGCAGCTGGCGATGAAGCAAGGCATCGCGCTCTCCGTCGACGCGGAAGAAGCCGATCGTCTCGAACTCTCGCTCGACATCATCGGTGACGTGTTCGCGCATCCCTCGCTGGAAGGCTGGAATGGCCTCGGTATCGTGGTGCAGGCGTATGCCAAGCGCACGCCGTTCGTGATCGACTGGCTGATCGAAACCGCACGCGCCACCGGCCGTCGCTGGTATGTGCGCCTGGTCAAGGGCGCGTACTGGGACGCGGAAGTGAAGCGCGCGCAGGAAAACGGTCTCAGCGGCTACCCGGTGTATACGCGCAAACCGAACACTGACGTGTCGTACCTGGCCTGCGCACGCAAGCTGTTCGATGCCGGCGTGGAGCTAATCTACCCGCAGTTCGCCACGCACAACGCGCACACCATCGCCGCCGTGCATCACCTTTCGCAGGGTCGTCCGTACGAAAACCAGCGCCTGCATGGCATGGGCACGGACCTCTACGCTGAAGTGATCGGCAAGCAGAACCTCAACGTGCCGTGCCGCGTGTACGCGCCGGTGGGCACGCATGAAGACCTGCTGCCTTACCTCGTGCGCCGTCTGCTGGAAAACGGCGCCAACACCAGCTTCGTCAACCGCGTGGTCGACGAGACGCTGCCGGTGCGCGAACTGGTCGCCGATCCGTGTGAAACGGTTCGCGCCTTCGCCTCCATCCCCCACCCGCGCATTGCGCTGCCGGTGAATCTCTACGGTGAACTTCGGAAGAATTCCATGGGCGTCAACTTCTCCAACGACAACGAACTGAAGGCCCTCGCCGAGGCGATCCAGAGCAAGAACGGTCCGTGGACCGCCGAGCCGCTGGTGCCGGGCGCCAAGAGCACGGGCGCCACCGTGCAGGTGACCAACCCGGCCGATCGTCGTCAGGTGGTGGGCAGCTACGTTTCTGCCGACAGCGCCACCGTCGACAAGGCACTGGCCAATGCCGTCGCTGCGCATCACAACTGGGATCGCCTGCCGGCCGCCAGCCGCGCCGCGATCCTCGAGCACGCCGCCGAGCAGCTGGAAGCGCGCCGCGGCGAGTTCATCGCGCTGTGCGTGCGCGAAGCGGGCAAGAGCCTGCCGGACGCCATCGCCGAAATCCGCGAGGCCGCTGACTTCCTGCGCTACTACGCCACCATGGCGCGTCGCCTGTTTGGCCATCCGGAACAGTTGCCGGGCCCGACCGGTGAGAGCAACCAGCTGTTCCTCAACGGCCGTGGCGTGTTCGTGTGCATCAGCCCGTGGAACTTCCCGCTGGCGATCTTCCTCGGTCAGGTCAGCGCCGCGCTTGCCGCCGGCAACAGCGTCATCGCCAAGCCCGCCGAGCAGACCAGCCTGATTGGCTACGCTGCCGTGAAGCTGCTGCACGACGCCGGTGTGCCGGCCGACGTGCTGCAGTACCTGCCGGGTGACGGCGCCACCGTCGGCGCTGCGCTCACCAAGGATCCGCGCGTTGCTGGCGTGGCCTTCACCGGCTCCACCGAAACGGCGTGGGCGATCAACCGCTCGCTCGCCGCGCGTAACGCGCCGATCGCTGCACTGGTTGCCGAAACCGGTGGCCAGAACGCCATGATCGCCGACTCCTCCGCGCTGCCGGAGCAGATCGTCAAGGACGTCATCTCCTCCGCCTTCCAGTCCGCTGGCCAACGTTGCTCCGCCGCACGCGTGCTGTTCGTGCAGGAAGACATCGCCGACAAGGTCTGCGCGATGCTCGCCGGCGCCATGGCTGAGCTGAAGATCGGCGATCCGGGTCAGCTGTCGACCGACGTCGGCCCGGTGATCGACGAAGACGCCAAGAAGATCCTCGTCGACCACGCCGCGCGCATGGACAAGGAAGCCAAGAAAATTGGCGAAGTGGCACTCGACCCGGCCACCACCGGCAACGGCACGTTCTTCGCGCCGCGCGCTTATGAAATCCCGGGCCTGTCGACGCTGACCCGCGAAATCTTCGGCCCGGTACTGCACGTGATCCGCTGGAAGGGTGACGAGCTGCCGAAGGTGGTGAACGAGATCAATGCCACCGGCTACGGCCTCACCCTGGGCATCCACAGCCGCATCAACGACACCGTGGACTACATCCAGAGCAACGCTCGCGTGGGCAACTGCTACGTCAACCGCAACCAGATCGGTGCCGTGGTCGGCGTGCAGCCGTTCGGCGGCGAAGGCCTGTCCGGCACCGGCCCCAAGGCCGGTGGCCCGCACTACCTGCTGCGTTTTGCTGGTGAGCGCACGCTCACCATCAACACCACGGCGGCTGGCGGCAACGCTTCGCTGCTGACGATTGGCGAGTAATCGCACCCGAAGGCCGGCGCGCAAGCGCCGGCCTCTTAGAGGCTTCAAGTAGCCTCACCCTTGTTCGTCATCCCCGCGAAGGCGGGGATCCAGTGCCTTTGAGGCGCTGACGAAAGCGAAAGGCGCTGGATTCCCGCCTTCGCGGGAATGACGGTAGGTTGAGGTACCCCCTCATACCCGGAGGCTACATGCGGCGCCGTGTATTGCTAGCATCTCTGCTGACGTTAGCGCTCTCGGCGCCACTGTATGCGTCAGCTACAGACACCAACGAACAGGGTTTCGTCGCCACCTTGCAGCTCGGCGCATCACCGCAGGTGCGCTACCTCGATGCCGCTGGCAAACCGCTGGACTTTGCCGCGTTTGCGCAACTACTGGGCGAAGGGCGCAACTACAGCCTCACCAAAGACACTCAAGTCGGTGCCGCCGTGTTGCGCTTGCGCGTCCCCGGGGCGATGGAAGGCCAGCCGGGGCGCTACTCCTTCAAGCGCGGCGACGCTTTTCCGCCGTTCGAACTGCCTTCACTACAGGACGGCACCAAACGCCTGACCGACTTCAGCGGCCGCTACACCCTTGTGAGTTTCTTTTTCGCGGACTGCGTGCCGTGTATCACCGAGGTGCCTACGCTCAACGCTTTTGCCCGAGCGCATGGCGACATGAACGTGGTGGCGATCACCTACGAAGATGCCGTGACCGCAAAGCGGTTCGTGAGCGAACGCGGCCTTGCGTGGCCGGTGCTGTACGACGGCACCTCACTGACGGACACCATAGGTGTCGGCATCTATCCGACCTTGATGCTGATCGATCCTTCAGGCCGTGTCGCCGGCGCCGCCGTAGGCATGTCGATGCGCGACGACGCCGCGAAGCGGCTGTCCGACCTCAATGGCTGGGTCGAGCAATGGAAGGCGGCAAGCACCTCTGTAGGAGCGCACCCTGTGCGCGACCGGCCTACACCATGAGGCTGCCCGACACCGGGCCCAAGAATTCAACGTAGCGCTCATGGATAACCCTTAACCCAGGTCATGAGCAGCTCCCCGGTCGCGCACAAGCGCGCTTCTACAACATCTCAGCCGGGATGAAGCGAAGCGGAGTTCTGGCTACTCGCCCATGACCCGCCGCGCCTTTCTGTAAGACCTGACGCGACATGCTGGATCCGGCGTCTCGCGCATGCCCCGGGGCGCCCAAGGGTGAACCGTGGTGCGTTGCACGAAGCGACGCGCCGTCCGCCATGATATAGATCAAGTCTGCGCCGGACCGATCCGGCGTGCCCTGGGGAGGGAGAGCAGTCACCATGACGTCCGTGGCGGCCGTGAATGGCCATCCAATCGACGATACAGCCGCGACGGCGCTTGGCGCCGACGCGCGCTTTACTGCCGCCGAAACGCCGCCCAACATCCTGGTGCACCTGACCCAGCTGGCCCTGTCGCGCGGCCTGCGCTGCGATGGCTGGTTCGCCGGCTCCGGCCTCACCCGCGAGCAGCTCAACGACCCCACCCTGCGGGTGTCCTACCGGCAGGCCCGTTCGGTGATCCGCCGCGCCCTGCAGGCCACCGGTGAAACCGGCCTGGGCTTGGCGGTGGGCCGCGTGGAGACTCTGGGCAGCTTCGGTTTGCTCGGGCTGGCCATGATGACCTCGGCCACATTTGGCCAGGCCATGAAGGTGGGCATCGACCACCATCGCGTGAGCGGCAGCCTGCTCGATGTGAGTTTCGAAGTGGTGGGGCCGCGTGAAGTGGCGCTGGCCGCCTGGCCGCGCTTCAACGACGCGCCGCTGCTCCCCTTCCTGTGCGAAGAACTGTTTTCCAGTTCGCTGGCCATTGCGCGCGAACTACTGGGCCAGGGTTTCAACCCGTCCCGGCTGGAGCTGACCTATGCGCAGCCCCTTCACGTGCAGGACTACGCCCATTACTTCCAGTGCGAGCTGGTGTTCGGCGCCCGCTACAACCGCGTCATTCTCGACGTGCAGTGGCTGGAGCATCCACTACCCGCGCACAACCCGCTTACCGCGCAACAGGCGCTGGCACTGTGCACGCAGCAACACGATGCCAATGGCGTGCAACAGGAAATCGTCGCCTCGGTCGAACGCCTGCTGCGCAGTCACTTGCGCCAGCAGCCGCGCCTGCCCGATGTGGCACGCATGCTCAACATGAGCGAACGCTCGTTACGTCGCCGCCTGGCTGAAGGTGGCCGCATCTTTCGCGAGATTCACGACCGCGTGAGAGCCGAGCGTGCATTGGAACTGCTGCACGGCGGCAACCTGAGCGTGGCGGAAATAGGCCTGGAAATCGGCTTCAGCGATCCACGCGAGTTTCGTCGCGCATTCAAGCGCTGGACCGGCATGCCTCCGCGCAGCGCGCGCCAGCACGCGGCCTGATTCGCGCGACGTCCACACATCTCGTGGAACCCTGCCGGAGGCACCCACAGGGACCCGAGAGCCATGCTGAGAGATTTCACCCAGACGGCCCTGCTGCTTATCACCGGCCTGTTTCCCATCATCAACCCTATTGGCTCGGCCTTCATCGTGCTGAGCATGGTGCCCTCGGCTACATCCGCGGAGCGAGCCGATCTCGCCTGGCGCGTTACGACGAACAGCTTCGTCATTCTGCTGGTGTCGCTGTTGATGGGCGCTTATGTGCTGACCTTCTTCGGTATCTCCATACCAGTGCTGCGTGTGTCGGGCGGGCTGGTCATCGCCGTGGCGGGCTGGAATCTGTTGCAGAAACCGGACGACGATGAAGCCAGCGACAAAGCGCGAGAAATTCAGGCCACCCGCCCAGCGGGATCGCTCGAATCCAAGGCGTTCTATCCGCTGACGCTACCGCTGATGGTCGGCCCAGGTTCCATTGCCGTTGCCATCGCCCTGGGCAGCAGCACACCGCGGGCGGGCTTATCCGCTGTGCACTTCGCGGGGGTCGGCGTTGCCCTGGTGGCACTGTGCGCCAGCATTTACATCTGCATGCGCTTTGCCAACACGCTGGAACGCTTGCTGGGTACGGTGCGTACCAAAATTGTGATGCGCCTGTTCGCCCTCGTCACCTTCTGTATCGGCATGCAACTTCTTTGGCTGGGCCTGGCTGAATTGCTTGGCTCCGTGCAGTGGAAGTAGGCCATGCGTAGCACTCGAAGCGCGGGCCAGGTGAGTGGCCCGCGTTCCGCTGCAATCGCCAGCCCCTTGCAGCCGCGAATGAATGACATCCAGCGGCAGCCCCAGGTCACGCTGTGCCCTCAGTGGCCGATTTACCCCCCTTCCCCGCAACTCCCGCCCTCCCCAAGCAACGCCGTATTCCATGACAGTGACCCGTCATGCATAACGCCGCTACTGGGGAGACAAGCGACCATGCGTAAGACCCTTCTGGCCCTCGCCATACCGTTGCTGCTGGCCGCCTGCAGCCAGGAAGCGCCGCCGGCGCAGAGCAGCAACGACGTCTCGTTCGAGGCCAAGCTTCAACAGCAACTGCTCGACGCCAAACCCGGCAGCGTCATTGAGATTCCGGCCGGTCATTACCACCTGCAGCGCGGCCTGAGCCTGCGCACCGACGGCGTCACCATCAGGGGCGCCGGCAAAGACCAGACCGTGCTGTCGTTCAAGGGCCAGGTGGTCGGCCCGGAAGGTCTGCTGGTGAATGCCAATGACTTCACCATCGAAAACCTCGCACTTGAAGACACCAAGGGCGACGCGCTCAAGATCAACCAGGGCAAGAACATCACCATTCGCGGTGTCCGCGTGGAATGGACCGGCGGCCCCAAGACCACCAATGGCGCCTACGGCCTGTATCCGGTGAAGACGCAGAACGTGCTGGTGGAAGACTCCGTGGTGATCGGTGCGTCTGACGCCGGCATCTACGTGGGCCAGTCCAACAACATAGTGGTGCGCCGCAATCGCGCCGAATTCAACGTCGCCGGCATTGAGATCGAGAACTCGGTGAATGCCGACGTTTACGAGAACACCGCCACCAACAACACTGGCGGCATTCTGGTGTTCAACATGCCCAACCTCTCGCAGGCGGGCCACAGTACGCGCGTGTTCAAGAACAAGGTGTTCGCCAACAACACCGACAACTTTGCCGCCAAGGGTGCGGCGGTGGCCAGCGTGCCGCGCGGCTCGGGCGTGGTGGTGAACTCCAACGACAAGGTGGAGATTTTCGACAACGACATCGCCGACAACCAGACGGCCAACGTCATCATCTCCAGCTACTTCTCCACCAACTACTACAACACCAAGGGTGTTGCCGCGGAGTACAACCCGTATCCAAAGGGTATCTTCATCTACGACAACCGCTTCAAGGGTGGCGGCGATTCGCCGGACGGCATCAAGCTGAAGACGCTGAAAACCGCTGTATATGGTTTGAGCGGCAAGTTCCCGGACATCCTGTGGGATGGCTACGTGAACGAGAAGACGCTGGTAAACGGCCTGCCGCCGGATGGTGACCGCTTCTGCATCCAGAACGGTGATGTCGGCGTGATAAATGCCGACGGTCCGCACGATTACAAGAACCCCAGCACGGATACCAAGGCGTATCAGTGCACGCTGCCGAAGTTGGCGCCGGTGGTGTTGGATCCGGAACCGAAGGCGTGAGCCTCTAGGGTTCGATACCACGTGGCTCGCCTAGAAAGACCCGTGACTCCCTCACCGTCATCCCCGCGAAAGCGGGGATCCAGTGCCTTTAGGCGGTGACGTAAATCGAAAGTCGCTGGATCCCCGCTTTCGCGGGGATGACGGTGAGGACGATTGCGCACCTCGGGTCTTCGAAGCGTTTCGCGTAGAACAGAGAGTTTGGACAAGTTTCAGGATGTCATCGTCAATGAAGTTTCTTCTTTTCCTGCTACCGCTGCTGTTGCTACTAAGCGCCTGCCATCGCGACCTCGACCCCGTGGCCTTCCATGCCGACGGTCGCCCACCCAAGCTCAGCGACTGGCACGTGGTGGAAGTGCGCGACGGCAAGTTGGTGCTCAACCAAGGCGTGGTGCCGTACGACCTCAACACGCCGCTGTTCACCGACTATGCGCACAAGCTGCGCACGGTCTGGATGCCCAAGGGTGTGGCGGCCAAGTACGACCCCACCGACACGTTCGACTTCCCGGTCGGCACGGTCATCAGCAAAACTTTCTATTACCCTCGTGCCGCGAGCGGCAAGTTCACGGATGTGGAGCGCACCTACGACAGCTCTCACGACTTCGCCGGCGAAGGGCTGGACCTGGCCAATGTGCATCTGGTTGAGACGCGCATCCTCGTTCGTCGTGAATCGGGCTGGGCAGCCATTCCTTACGTATGGAAGGACGACCAGAGCGACGCGCTGCTCGCACGCACCGGCGCGGTGATTCCGCTCACGCTGGTATCGGACAACGATGCCCGCGAAGACTTCAACTACGTCGTGCCCGATGAAAGCCAGTGCGCCAGCTGCCACGCGCAAGATTGGGTGTCGCGCAAGGTGCACCCCATCGGCCCGAAGGCGCGGCATCTCAATCGCAATTACCACTACGCAGCAGGCGAGGAAAACCAGCTCGCGCACCTGATGAAGATGGGCTACCTCACCGGCGCACCCGCACCTGCAGAAGCTCCGCGCAATGCCAACTGGGCGGACGAGCATGCCTCGCTTGACGCTCGTGCCCGCGCCTATCTCGATATCAATTGCGGCCACTGCCACAACCCGAACGGTGCGGCCAACACCACCGGCCTCACGCTGGATGTAAGCGTGCCGGAGGACCGCCATCTCGGTATCTGCAAACCGCCTGTAGCAGCAGGTCGCGGCACAGGTGATCATCTGTTCGACATCGTGCCGGGCCAGCCGGCTGACTCCATCCTGCCGTACCGGATGAACTCGGCCGACCCGGGCGAAATGATGCCGGAATTGGGACGAAGTACCGTGCACCGCGAAGGCGTGGCACTGATCAAGGCATGGATAGCCGCGCAGTCGGGGGGCTGCGTTGCCATTCACTAAGCAAGCAACAAGCCGCGATTGGAAGATCGCGGCCTTTTTCATTTTGAGGGGAGACACTGGTGATGAAGATCCGTCCGCTATCCGCTTGCCTGCGCCGCGCCCTGCTCGGCAGCACGGTATGTTTGCTTGTCGGCCTGCCAAACGTTGCCGCCGCGGCCGATCCCGCGCCGCAGGACACTGGCACGACCGCCAACACCACCACTCAGGCGGATGCTGACAAGGCCAAGCTGCTCGGCAACGTCACGGTGACCGCGCAGAGCCGCAGCCAGGAAGTGCAATCAGTGCCGATTCCGCTGCAGATCGTCACGGCCAGGCAGATCAACACGCTGGCGGCTACCGACCTGAGCAAGATGGATATCTTCGTGCCGGGCCTGGTCATCGACGCCAGCCAGCCCACGCAGCCCACCTACGAGCTGCGCGGCATCAGCACCAGCAACTTCGGCATCGGCACCGAGTCGGCCGTGGGTGTGTACGTCAACGGCGTCTATGCCGCGCGTTCGGGTGGCTCGCTGCTGGCGTTCAACGATATTGCCCGCGTCGAAGTGCTCAAAGGCCCGCAAGGCACCTTGTTCGGCCGCAACGCGGCGGCAGGTGCCATCTCCATTGTCACCAACGAACCTACCGACAAGTTCGAAGGCAATGCGCGCGTGCGCATCGGCAACGATGGTCGCAAGTACGCTGATGCGCTGGTCAATATTCCGCTCAATCAGGACATGGCGTTGCGCCTGAGCGTGCTGGACAACCAGAGCGACGGCTGGATCAGGGACGCGGCCACCGGCAAGCGCTACGGAGAAGACAACGACTGGGGAACGCGCGCCGTGTTCCGTTGGAACGTCACGGACAACACCCGCGTGCTGCTGTCCTGGGACCACGAGAAGCTCAATCAGCCACCGGCGCCCGCCATCGGGCTGATTCCGCTGTCCAACGACACCAACGAACGGCCACCCTTCCCGCCCAATCCGGCGACGTATCTCAACCCGCTGCACGCGCCGCTGTACAACGATGCGATTGGCGCGAAGGAAACCCGCCGCTTCGATGGCGTCACGCTGTCCGTCGACCATTCCTTCTCGTGGGGTAGCCTGGTCTCCACCACGGCCTGGCGCGGCTTCGACACCTTCAACCTGGGTGACTACGACGGCACCAACCACATCGTCACCTATCTCGATACCGCCAACATCGAGCACAACAACAGCTGGTATCAGGAGTTCAAGCTCTCGGGCAACAACGACCTGATGGACTGGGTGGCCGGCGTCAGCTACTACCAGGAGCAGGCACGCCAGACCAGCCAGACCAACATCAACACCAGCAGCCTCGATACGCTGGCGCAGAATGTTATGGGCGTGGGCACACCGCTCGCAGACATCAGCAGTGCACTGCAGTCGTTCGGGTTGCCGGTGAGCCTGCTGGGCGATCCGTGGCACGAAGCCATCAGCAACGACGGCAACTTCAAGTCGTATGCCGCCTTTGGCGACGTGATCTGGCATATCACCGACCGCTTCGATGTCACCACCGGCCTGCGCTACACACGCGACCAGAAAGATTTCAGCTGGTACAACATGCCGCGCAGCGCCCCGCAGTTCGATGCCACCATTGCCGGCCTCAATGGCCTTGGCGTGATTCAGATGCTGCCGCCGGACGCGCAGGCCGCGCTGGCGGCGTTCGGCAACAACGTGATCTTCACCAACGCGGTCGGCCAGCAGGTATTTGCCAGCAACACCTGGAACAACTGGAGCCCGCGCGTGGTCGGCAGCTTCAAGTTCACGCCGGACGTGATGGGCTACGTCTCCGTTACCAAGGGCTACAAGGCCGGCGGTTACAACAGCGTGCAGATCGGTTCGCGCTTCCAGCCGGAAAAGGTGACCAACTACGAGGGTGGCATCAAGGCGATGTTCCCCGAGCAGAACCTGTTGCTCAACGGTTCGGCGTACTACTACCGCTACAACAACATGCAGTCGTTGGCGCTCGACCCGAACAGCACCGGCTCGGGCGTGCCGATCTACATCGTCAACAGCAGCGATCAGGAAGCCAAGGGCCTGGAGCTGGAAGCGCAGTGGCAGCCGATCGAAAGTTTCCGCGCCAATTTCATGGGCGCCTACATCGACTCCACCTATCGCAAGGCCGTTGCGCCTGATGGCACCGACCTCACCGGCCAACCCACCGGTGCACCCTACTTCTCCGGCGCCCTTTCGCTGACCTACACTCTGCATGACGTGGCCAACGGCGACCTGGAGTTCGACCTGGCGCAGGCCTATCGCGGCAAGACGCGCTGCAATGACGATTCCCAGTTCCAAGGCAGCTGCAACGTTAGCCCGAACTTCCAGATCGGCAGCAGCCAGCAGCGCACGGATGCCCGTGTGGACTGGCACGCGCCGGGCGATCGCTGGGGTGTGGCACTGTATGGCAACAATATCTTCAACAAACGATACGTGACGGGCGTAAATAACATCAGTGCAACGGTGTTCGGCACGCCATTCGCCTCTATCACACCGCCCCGCATGTGGGGCCTCGAACTACGCGCGAAGTTCTGACCATGAAAGAGCCAAGCCCCTCGCTGCATGCCACGCTGCTTCGCCTGCGTGAAGCGCAGGCACGCGACCCCATGCCCACCTGGGAGGTCCGTGCCACGCGTCTTCGAGCCCTGGAGAAGATGCTCAACGAGCAGCGCGGGGCTTTTGCCGAAGCCATCGATACGGACTTCGGCTGTCGGCCGGTGGAGGAAACGGAACTGCTGGAGTTGTATCCCAGCCTTTCCAACCTGCGCCACTCGCTGAAGCGCGGCCGCCGCTGGATGCGTCCACGCGGCGGCCTGGCCAACATGGTGTTTTTGCCGGCACGCACCGCACTCATGCCGCAGCCGCGCGGCGTGGTGGGCATCATCGTGCCGTGGAACTACCCCATCTTCCTGTCGGTCGGCCCGTTGATCGACGCGCTGACCGCGGGCAACCGCGTGATGCTGAAGCTGAGCGAGTTCACGCCGCGTTTCTCGGCGCTGTTTGCCGAGCAGGTGTCTCGTTACTTCGGCGCTGACGAAGTGGTGGTGGTGACTGGCGACGCCGAAGTGGCGCAGGCCTTCTCCGCGTTGCCCTTCGACCACCTGCTATTCACCGGCTCCACCGCTGTCGGCTATCACGTGATGCGTGCAGCAGCCGCCAACCTCACGCCAGTCACGCTGGAACTGGGTGGCAAATCACCCGCCATCATTGGCCCCGGCGCGCGCTTCGACAACGCGGTCGAACGCATTATGTTCGGCAAGCTGGTCAATGCCGGGCAGACCTGCATTGCGCCGGACTATGTGCTGGTGCCGCGCGCGCGTATGGGTGAGTTCATCAGTGCCGCCAAGGCGACAGCCCAGAAGCTCTATCCGAATCTTGGCGCGCAACAGCAATACGCCTCCATCGTGTCCGAACGCCATTACCAGCGTCTGGCGAAGTTGCGCGATGACGCCGTGGTTGCTGGTGCGCGCATCCAGCCGCTGAGCGATGCACAGGATCTGCCCGCCAAGCGTCTGCTGGCACCCGTGATACTGACCGACGTTAACGACCACATGCCGGTGATGCAGGAAGAAATCTTTGGACCGCTGCTGCCGGTGATGCCATACGACTCGCTGGACGATGCCATCAGCTATGTCGCGAGCCGCCCGCAACCGCTCGCGTTGTATCTGTTTGAAGAGAGCCGCGCGATCACCGAGCAGGTGCTGTCACGCACGCATGCAGGTGGCGTCACCCTCAACGATACGCTGTACCACATAGCGCAGCACGGCCTGCCGTTTGGTGGCGTTGGCCCGTCGGGCATCGGTGGCTATCACGGTGAAGCCGGCTTCCGTACCTTCTCGCACATGAAGCCGGTGTTTCGTCAGTCGCGCTTCAATGGTGCCGGCATGCTCAATCCGCCGTATGGAGAGCGCTTCAGGAAGATGCTGAAGCTGTTGATGCGGCTGGGCTGAAACCTTGCGTTTTTTTGTTGTAGGAGCGCACTGGTGCGCGACAACCGCATGGCGCCGTAACGGCGCAACGCAGTGGTCGCGCACCAGTGCGCTCCTACAGTGTGCAGGCGCCTCTTGCGCCATCACCTGATCGATCAGCCATAAAAAAACCTCCCCGCTTGCGCGGGGAGGTTTTTGTGCAACGGTTCGCTTCGCAGTGTACTGCGATCAGAACTTGTACTGGGCCGAGAAGCTCAGCAGGTTACCGTAGTCGTCCGAGGTGCCGGTGAGCACGTCGCCGGTGGAGCTGGTCGAGTTGATGCGCGCGCTGTTGACGAAGATGTGCGCGTACGAGGCATTGAGCACGAAATGCTCGCTGGCCTTGTATGCCACGCCGAACGTGAGCAGCTGACGGGTGCTGTCCGGCACGCGCGGGTCGCGGGTGTCGGTGGTGGTCGGCGTGGTGTCGAGCGCAATACCGCCGCGCAGGGTCACCTTCTCGTTGAGGTAGTAGTCGCCACCGATGGCCACGTACCAGCTGTTACGCCAGTTGAACACTTCGGTGGTGGTGGGCTGTGCCGGGTTGGCGTAGTACACGTTCAAGTTCTTGAACGAGTCCCACTTGGTCCATGCCACGTCCATACCCAGGCCGAACTTCTCTTCCTGGTGCCAGTAGCTGGCCGTGGCCGTGGCCGGCGTGGTGAACGGGGCGGTGCCCTGGGTGTGCGTGAACGGCACGCCGCCGGCACCGGCCAGCAGGCCTGCGACGGTCGGGTTGGAAAGCAGGGCCTGCACGTTGGCCGGCACCGTGAAGTTGGCCGTACCGGTGAGCGTGTGCGAGATCTTGGAACGGTAGTTGAGCGCGAACTTGTCCTGCGGGGTCACCTTCCACAGCATGCCGACCTGGTAGCCGTAGGCCCAGTCGTCGCCCTTGATGCGGGCAATGCCATCGGTGCCCGGCGGCACCACGGTGTTCACCTGCTGGGCGAACGCCTGACCGGCGGCCGGCGGGAGGGCGCCAGCGAGCACGGCCTGGTTCACCAGACCCAGGCCCACGGCGTTGTAGTTGATGGCCGAAGTCAACTCGGCCGAGGTCTTCTGCGCGATGCCGCTGACGCCCAGCGCGAAGTTGTCGCTGACGTCGTACGAGGCCGACAGGGTGAGGTCCAGCGACTGGAACTTCGACTTGATGGCGTTGTAGCGGCCGATCCACTGCTGGTCGTATTCGGTCTGGAAGCCGAACGGCACGGTGAAGGCGCCGCCGACGTGCCACTTGTCACCCAGCTGGGTGGCGAAGAACAGGGCAGGCACCGGCATGGTGGTACCGGCGTCGCCGCCGCCATTGCCGTTGATCGGACGACCCAGGGCGTCGTGTGCCGAGCCCGTGAAGGTGGTACCGAAGTTGATGGCGGTGACGTCCGCCTGGAAATAGGTGCCCTTGAGGTCGGACATGGCGGCCGGGTTATTGGCCACTACGGAAACGTCGCCACCTGCGGTCGCGGAACCAGCGTACGCGCGGCCCATGGCAGCGGCGCTGTCTTCGTGCAACTGGAATGCGCTGGCGTGCGCGCTCTGCGGCGCGACCAGCGAACCCAGGATGGCCAGGCTCAACGCGGCAAGCGTGAGCGGACGGCCGGCACGCGAAAATTGACGGAATGACATCTGCATCAGCAAGGCTCCTGCTTCTTTGTTGATCTGTTCGGGTAGTAGCAAGGGGGCTTGACGACCGCCCAATTTTCATACGTGCGTTTGACACCCCTGGCCGGCACTGTGCCGATTCGCCGCAGGGCTTGCAAGTGCGGTTGCAACAATCTTTTAAGATTAAAGGCCACTGATCCCCGCTGATAGGCGGTGGATGGGCGAAGATCGGCGCAGCTGGGCCTCCCCGTGCGCGAACTGTTACCCTTGCCAGTTGCGCCATGCCTGTGCGCCCAACCCTCCGACTGCACGCCAATGGGGTGTCGCCATGCACTGTTTTGTCTACGCCAGCCTGCGCAAGCCCGACACTTATCTGTGGCTGGGACGTCGCGACGACTTCGCCTGCCTGCCCGAGTCGCTGGCGCTGATGCTGGGTGAGCTGCGCTTTGTGCTCGAGGTGGAACTGACCGAGCAACGCAAGTTGCCACGGGATGATGCCCAGCTGGTGATGCAGCAAGTGCACGAGAAGGGCTGGTATCTGCAATTGCCACCGCAGGAAACGCTGTCGGTCGCCAATCATCCCGAGTACAAGAGCGCGCCGAAGGATCCGGATCGCGAGCACTAAGGCACTCCCAGTCATCGCCGTTAACACGGGATTACCGACTGACGTCGCCACGATTCCTATACTCCGCGCCCATGGCCTATTCAAAAACGCGTCGCCCGCCTCCGTTTCTGCAAGCCCTCGCCTGGTTCGTCCCCGGCTTGATCGCCACCGCGATCGCCCTGCTCGGTGCGCACCCGCTTGCATTGATCCCTCTGCTGATTGCCAACGCGCTGACCATGGCGGCGGTGTGCCACGCGATCGGGTTTGACCCGGAACCGCGCTTCGGCCGCACCGTGTTGCGCCGCGGCGCGGCTTATCTGGTGATGTTCACGGGCTATGTGGTGCTGGTGTTCTTGCTGGTGGCGTGGCCCATGCTCAAGCTCAACCAGTCGCCGAGCCTTGGCGCCGCGCTGCTGCTCGCCGGCGCACTGGTGATCGCGCTGGCCGCGTTGTGGCGCGTGTGGCCGGCCTTTGGCCTGGTGTATGTGTGGGATGACGCCTATCCGGCACAGAGCGATGGCTCGTGGATGTTTACCGCCACCGCGCGCAGCCTGGCGTTCGGCCGGCACCTGTCGCGCGAGGAGCGCTTTTTTACGCACTTCCTGCCCGCGGCGTTTGCGTTGCTGACGCTGGCCTTTATCGCCATTGCCCTCACCGGCCTGTATGGCGTGCTGCCCTCCGAGCTGCGCACAGCGGCGCTGGTGCTCTACGGCGTGCTGCTGATGCCGCTGGGTTGCCTGGTGATTGCCAACCGCACGCTGCGCGCACTGCTGTGCGAAAGTCGTCGCCCGCTGCGCCAGCCGTCAGCTGGTGTGGTGGAGCAACCTGCAGCAGCGCCGAGGGCGCCCAAGCCCGCGCCGCAACTCAGCGAGGAGGAGCGCACCGCAGGCACACCGGGACAGGCGCAGGCCCTGCTCGCCGCGACACGCGATGGCGATATCGAGCGCGCGCTTGCCCTGGTCGAAGCCGGCGCCGACCCGAACACCGCGCCGCCCACCGACGATCGCGACCAGCGCCCCGTGCTGATGCTGGCCGCTCTATTGCCCGACACCCGCCTGCTGCGCGCACTGATCGCCAAAGGCGCCGATGTAAATCGTGCCAGCGGCGGCCTTACCCCACTGCTGGCGGCCACCCGCGACAGCTGGCATGGCCGCGCCGAAGCGGTGATGACCCTGCTCGCCAACGGCGCCAACGCGCTGGCGACCGACAGCCACGGCAACACGCCCCTGCATGGCGCCGTACTCAGCGGTGAACCCATCGTGGCGGCCATGCTGCTCGACGCAGGCGCCACCATCAACGCGCTCAACAAGACCGGCCTGAGCCCGCTCGCGGTGGCCTGCCGCGCAGCCAACTGGCCGGTGGTGAAGTTTCTGCTCGAACGCAGCGCCAAGGCCACGCCTGCCGATGGCGAGCCGGCACTCGTGGCCGCTGCCGGCATTGCCGATGACGACGCGAGTGGCGTGAAGCTGCTGCTGAAGCACCGCGCCGCCGTCAATGCCGTGGATGCGCGCCATCGCAGCGCCCTGATGGCCGCCGCAAGCGAGGGCCACGAGCAGATTGCCCGCGCACTGCGCGGCGCCGGCGCCGACGTGAACCTCGCCGACCGTCACGGCAACACGGCGCTGATGGAAGCCGCTCGCGCCGGCGCCGTGGGCATCGTGAAGCTGCTGGCCGAAGCGCAGCCAGACGCACGCGCACGCAACAGCCACGGCCGCGATGCACTGACGCTCGCCTGTCAGTCCCCGCAGGCGCACGCCGATGTGGTTCGTGCCCTGATGGCTCTCGGGGCCGAACCCAAGGCCGTCGGCACCGATGGCCGCAGCGCGCTCGATCATGCCGCCGCGGCAGGCCGTTGGGATCTGGTGACCTTGCTCGATCCGGAAACGCCGCTGCCCGCCAGCCTGAGCATGGAAACCCTGCCCGAAGGTGCAGACACCCCGGCCCATCTGCTGGACGCCCTGCGCTTTGGCCATTGGGCCATCGTCTCCACCTTCAGCGCCCGCGTGCGCGAGTGGCCGCAGGAGCAACTGGCGCAGCTGTATCTGGATCTCGCTGGGCCGGGCCAGGGCGCCGCTCGCCGCTGGCTGCTCGATCACGCACTCGACCCCGAAGCACGCCTCCAGCCGCAGCTGGTGGACGACGCGGAAACCATCGAAGGCGTGGAAGCGCCGCTGCCGCCGTTGGGTCGCCGCCTCTTCGACGCCTTGCTGCAACAGCTGCCCGCCGCCACCGAAGCTGTGGACGATCTGCTGCACGCCTGCGCCACGCCCGCCGGTGCGGGTCTGCTCGCGCAAGCGCTGGTGCGGCTGGAAGACAGCGCACAAGGCGCCGCCCTGCCCTTGCTGATGCTGGAACGCGGCGCCGACCCGTTTGGCCCGGATGCGCGTGAACGCACGCCGGTGCACCTGGCGGCCACCTTCGGTCATCAGGTGCTGCTGGAAACCCTGCTGGCCCGTGGCTGCGACCCCAACACGCGCGACAGCAGCGGCCGCACCCCGCTGTTCGCGGCGCTGGAACATGGCGAGCGCGCGCTGCCGCTGGTGCGCGCGCTGGTCGCGCACGGCGCCGACCCGGAGGCCATCGACGCCAATGGCGAAACACCGCTAGGCCTGTCGCTGGAGCACGACGCCATTGAGCGCTGGCTCAACTGGGGCGACTGGGCACGGCCCGCGCGCCCGCTGCGCGCGCAAGATCTGCCGCACGCGGCGGCGGCCGGCTCACTGACGGCGGTGGAACGACTGCTGGAACTCGGCTTCGCCGTGGATACGCGTGACCACCAGGGCGCTACCGCGCTGCTGCATGCCTGCGGCGCAGGACAGCGCGATGTTGCCGCGATGCTGCTGGACAAGGGTGCGGATGCCTCGCTGGCCGCCACCAACGGCATGACGCCGCTGGCTGCCGCGGTGAGCGCGCGGCGCGAAGCGCTGGTCGCGTTGCTGCTGCAACACGGCGCCGGAGTGGATCAACGACTGCCCGGCGATGCCACGTCACTGATGATCGCTGCGGCGATGGGCTACCCGGAAATTGTCGAACAATTGATGGACGGCGGCGCCGATGTGAACGCGGTGGACTCACGCGGACACAGCGCCCTGCATGCCGCCGCGCAATTTGGCTTTACGCACAACGACAGCCTGCGCGCACGCCGCCTGTTCGACGCCCTGCTCAAACACAGTGCCGACGTGAGCCTGGTAGACAAGGAAGGCAAGACACCGCTTCTGCTGCTGCTGGGTGCGCATCTGCGCCCAGGCAGTGAATGCGACCCCACGCATATCGGCGCGCTGGTGCCGGTGCTGCTGGACGCCGGTGCATCACTGGCCCATGCCGACCAGCGCGGCGTCACCGCCTTGCACGCCTGTGCCATGCACGCACTGCTGGCGCCCGCACGCGTGCTGCTTGCGCGTGGCGCTGACCGCCAAGCCGCGGACGCGTTCGGTCGCACAGCAGCGGATGTGGCGCGCACGATCGGTTACATCGATATCGCACACGAGCTCGCTGCGCGCAGCGCTTCGGTGATTCCCAGCGTGCGCCAGATATTGAGGCAACCGGCGCAGCCATCGGAGTAAACCTCCGCCGTCATCGAAGAGAAACGGGGCCCAGTGCCCCGTTTTTTTGTCCGCCGCCGCTCGCACCACGGGGCGATCTGGTCGCTGTGCCTGGTTCCCAATCTGCTGATTTCAAAATGGTGGGTTCCGGCACGCGTCAAACGGGAAAGCCTGCAGCGCCAACCCTCGCGCCCTTTTCTAATTGCCGCTCGCCAATGTCATGAGCGCGGCGCGAGTCTCTTGCTCTGCCTTCGATGGCGACCAGGAAGCGATTTCGCTCAGCGAGTGGCTTTGCGCCAGAACACGCACTGTGTGCAAACCTAGCCAGTATCCCGAACGATTGGGCAGATCCGACTGAAAGGGTGTTGCTGCGCCCTCGAACCAGCGCGCGAAGGTTTGCGATGTCTGATGCTTTACCGGATCGATGGTGAGCACATCCGCATCACCCAGAAAGCGCTTTGCCACCTCGGGCAATTTCGAACCCGGCAACGCGCCGAGATCTTCCTGAAGCAGGTATTCGCCATCGGTGCGACCTGGCGACACGACGCTGCTCACGTACGTCGCCAAGCCCTCCTCAAACAGCGGCAACAACAGATGCGTGTCGGGCATCACGCCATCGTTCTTGATGCCGGAGTGCTCGGCATCCCATAGATGAAAGAGCTCGTGCGGCAGCACGATTTCCAACGAGGCCTTTTCAAGCAAGAGGGAATCGACCGCGAGTGCCAGTACCGGCTCGCCGTTGGACAGCACGCCACTCTTGGCATCAAAGAAGGGTGCAAGCACCACCACGGCATGCGGCTGACCGGATGCACCGAAGTACTGGGCAAATCGTTTTGCCTGCACGTCCAGCGCGGCGTTGATAGCCTGAACGCCGCCGGGTATCTCCCCACCCATGTTTTGATACTGAACAAAGCGCGTTTTCAGGCCCTTTTCTTTCGCCAGTTTCCAGTTGGGGTTATGGCGAACCTCCCAGACCACCGATTGGTATAGCGCCTCGCGCGGCGCTTCAATGAACTTGTCCCAGAGCACTTGCTGCTCGGCAAACGGCTTGTCCTTGGCTGCTTGCCAGAACGCGGTGAACGACTGATCGATGGGTGGCGCGCTTTCGCCGTGCGATGACTCTGCGGCGACGGGCAGGCTAATCGCAAAAACCATCACAGCCCACTTCAGTGAAGTCGGAAACGATATCGCCTTCTTCATGTCCTGTTCTCCGATCGCAAGTCCGTTGTTCCACGACACACATAGACGCATCGTGACCTTCATACCATCTGCCTGCGCGCCGCCCCTTGTACAAGCTCCTGAGGTCGACCGAGGACATGTCAGGCCCGGGATGGATGGAAAGACAAAGGCAGCTTTAGCGGCGCTTTCTCAGCGGATCGAGCAGCGACTTCAGACCGTTATGATCAATCTCAAGCGCCAACGCCAACAGCTTTCCGAGATCTCCCGCCGGGAAACCTTTGCGCGCGTACCAGGCAAGGTAGGCACCAGGCAGGTCGGCAATGAGCCGGCCCTGGTACTTGCCGTAAGGCATGGTCATGGTGACCAATCGCTGCAGATCTTCGGGCTTCACTGGTTGGACTGCCGCGAGTAATCAGCGTGACGTGTGAACTGTTGTGTCATGACTCTTGCCGTGTGTGCCCGCGGGGACCGATGTCACGTATCCACTGGGGCCAGAGGTGAACGCGACATGTTAAGCCATCCAAAGCGCCGATGCCGCATCGCGGCCTACATGGTGCCTGGGACACCCCACTTCGAGAGCCTCGAAACTGGGCGGGCGCATGCTCATCTACCCGGATTTGAAGCACATCCCGTATCAGGCGGCCCGCGGCCACCTGATACGCCCACCAGTTTCGACAGATTCATCACCTTGGTTCCGTAAAGTAGCGGGATGCCCTCGTCGTTATCCGGACATGCGAACGTGCGTACGGAGGGGATGCCATGAAGGGGATCCTGGACCGGCTCGAGGTCATTGCCCTGTGCGTGGTTCTCGCATGGCCGGTGAGCGTGCGTGCGGACGACAGCGAATACGTCAACGATTACGACAGCAACCGGATTCTTGGCCTTGGCCTGCAACGCATGCCAGCCTGGCCAGGGGCCGACAATCAACGCAATGAGCCCGTGCCCTTCGTTCATATGGAGCTGCCCTGGCACATCACCCTGTCGACCTACGACGGCGCCACCTGGGACTTCATCCACGCGGAAGGGTGGCACGGCGGTCTATACGGCAACTTTCAATGGGGACGTGACCGCTCGCAGCTTGAACCACCGCCGCTGGACGCAATGAATTCGTTTGCCCCGCGCATCAACGTGGGTGGCTACGTCGAACGCGATATCAACCGCTGGCTGAGCGTGGGTACCGATCTCAGTCACGACATTCAGGGGGCCGGTGCTTACTGGCGCGTTTATGGCATCGTCCCGCTGCCGACCATCGGGTACTTCATGCACGAAGTGGAACTGCAATGGCAGGCCATGAACGGTGGCGCGATGCGCCGCTATTTCGGCGTAACGCCCACACAGGCCCAGGCGCTGGGTGTCCACTCGTGGCAACCCAATGGCGGCTCACAACAGTTTGAACTCGAATACGGCGCCTTCATGCCCACCAGCCTGCACACGGGGTTTGCGCTGTCGATCAACTACACCCGACTGGTCGGCCAGGCGGGTGGGAGCCCACTGGTGCAGAAGTACGGATCACCGAATCAGGTCACCTACTCGCTGGCCTTCGTGTATCGGTTTCTCTGACTTGTGCGGCAGACGGGTGGAGCCAGTGCGAGAGCCTGTTTGCGTGCATTGACCAGCCCCGTTGGCCATCTGTTCCATGGATTTGTGACTTTACCCACGTCGCGCTTATTACCTGTCAGGTAGTTGGCGCGCTGAGTGCACGCGCCTATGGTTCATCCACGCCATCGATTTCCATGCGCACACTTAGTGAGGATCAGCCATGTCATCTTTCCCTGTTCATACCATCGAATCCGCGCCGTCGCCGTCCCGCCCTTCCATGGAAGCGTTGCAGGCTGCGTTCGGCATCATCCCCAACCTTATTGGCACCATGGCGACATCTCCCGTCCTGATCGAAAGCCTAGTCGGACTTTTTGGCAAAGTGCACGGCGGCAGCTTTTCAGAAGAGCAGGTCCAGGTGGTGCTGCTTACCAATGCCGTAACCAATGCCAGCCCGTGGGCAGTGGCGTTCCACACCGTACTGGCCAAAAAGGAAGGCGTTGGCGCGTCGGATGTCGACGCAATCCGTCAGCACCGGATTCCCCGCGATGCGAAGCACGCGGCACTTTCGACCTTGGCCAGGACGCTTATCGAGAAGCGCGGGCATCTGGACGATCACGATGAGTCAATTTTTCTGAAGGCAGGCTTCGACAAGCGCCATCTTCTGGAAGTGGTCGCCATTGTTGCGGCATCCACCATCACCAACTACACGGGTAACATCACTCAGCCTCCGCTGGAGGAAGCGTTCCAGGCGTCCCGCTGGCATCCCACGGCAGCCTGACCATTCGTTCGCTCGCCGCCGGCATGATCGGCGGCGAGGGCGCACGATGCGCCCAGCCGATGGTCTCGAACATGGTAAGCCGAGCGTGTTTGGAGGTACACATGGGCACCGTCCGTACAGAAAGTACACGTCCACCCAATGATCTGCGCGTTCTGTTGCGGCACTGGAGAGAGGTGCGAGGTGCTAGCCAATTGGGGCTTGCGCTCGACGCCGGCATTTCGCAGCGGCATCTGAGCTTTATCGAAAGTGGCCGCAGCGTGCCGAGCCGCCACGCATTGGAGAGCATCGTTCAATCACTGGACGTTCCCTTGCGCGAACGCAACGCGGTATTTCTGGCCGCCGGTTATGCGCCTGTCTACCCAGAGGCTGCCTGGGATGCCCAGGAAATGCAGAGTATTACGCGTGCCTTGGATCGTATGCTTCGCCAGCATGATCCCTTTCCGGCCATGGTCATGGACCGCTATTGGAACGTGCTGACCACCAATGACTCTTCTCCACGTTTCTTTGGATCATTTATCGACATGACGGCGCGCACGGGACGGAGAAACATGCTGCATCTCATCTTTGATCCTGAGGGCGTGCGGCCGTTCATGGTGGACTGGGAAACGGTGGCCAGATCCCTTATCCAGCGCGTGCATCGGGAGCTGGTGGGCGGTGTACTGGACGAACAAAGCCACGCACTCTTAGATGAATTGTTTGCTTACCCAGGGGTCGACCCTTCATGGCGGCTTCGCGGTTCCGGCGTCTCCGCACCAAACCTTCCAATGATTCCCCTTGGCTTCAAGAAGAACGGCAAAACGCTCCGATACTTCTCGATGATAACCACAGTGGGAGCGCCTCAAAGCGTTGCCGCGCAGGAAATGCGCATTGAAGCCATGTTTCCAGCGGACGAGGAAACCGAGCTGCTGCATGGAGAACTTTTATCGACCGGACAGGCAGCGTCCTGAAGACGCGAACTTGATCAAAGCCATAGCAAGTATCTGCCTCGGATGCGCGCCTTCAGACGGGCGCCGAGACTGGCACTTGTACGCCAGATTGGCCAAGCCCAGTCTTCCCGTAAAAGGGCTGTCGGCACCCCAGCCACCCGTTTTCGCATCAAACGCGTACCACGCGCTGGACCCGCAACTACACGCACGAAACGTGGAGACCCATGATGGACGCGCAAGAGATCCGGTCGGCCATCGACCGACATTGGGCCGCATCCGCTGCGGGCGATCAGGTTGCCGAGCACGGGATCTATCACGATGACGCTGTGTGCGAGTACCCCCAGTCGGGCGAGATCATTCGCGGTCGGGCCCATCTGCAGGCACTGCGTAGCCACCACCCGGGCAAGCCATCGGGGTTTGTGATTCGGCGCGTCGTAGGGTGCGACAACCTTTGGGTTACCGAGTACGTGATCACCTACGAGGGCAAGTCGACTTACACCGTGAGCATCATGGAATTCACGGATGGAATGGTTTCGCACGAGACCCAGTACTTCGCCGATCCGTTCACGGCTCCCTCTTGGCGGAGGGAATGGGTCGATCAGCTGTAATACCGACGGAAGAAGGACTTCCGCGATGCTCGACCGTACCTTGGCAAAGCTCGCAAGGCATGCATCAGATCCCGTCGACGTGCGCGTTAGCGTACTTTGCCGAACCCTCGAAACTGACGAAGCGCCGCCCTGAAGTAGCCCATCTCTGCATCGCCATGGGATGGCCCAGCACCAGCGCAGGCCAGGGTCGGCAGCGCCGTCCACGGGAGTGTTGGATGCTGGTGATGCAGGCGGTGAAGATGATGGTTCATCAGCACGTGTTGCCAGATGCCTGGCGCTTGAAAGTTACGCGCCCGCTGCGGCTCGTCGAGTGCGACGTCATAGTGCGGCAGGTTATCGGCAATGGATAGCCACATCCCGCGCAAAAACATGGTCACCGCAAGCACCGGCCACCACGACCCGTAGAGAAAGAACGCACCGGCGTGGAGGGCGACGGACAGTAGCCAGTCAAGCCGAATGCGGTTGCGCCGAACTCGATTTTCGGCAAATCCAACAAACAGACGCTGGATAGCCCGGCCTGTCGGATCATCGCTGCGAAGCTTGTGTGCAACGAGCCGGCTAACCCAGCTGGCGGGCAGAAAGGTAAGCAATGGCAGGACAAGTTCCCCCAGATACAACCCGCCCAGCAAATGCGCGTAATAGCCCATGCGGGCAAGTACGCGATGCGTTACGCCATCGTGCACGTCCGGTCGATCATAGGGCTCGCGTGTAAAGCGGTGATGCATCAGGTGACCGAAGCGCACAGCGTCGAACGGCAACATGAAGGCGATGGCCAATGCCCGCCCAAACCCTTCATTGAACCGCCGCTGGGGGAAGAGCTTTCCATGGATAGATTCATGGATAAGCCCCCAATGCGTTGGCGTCAGCATGACAAGCGGCAGCGCCATCCACAGTACCGACGCGCCCCATTGGCGCAGCAGGAATGGCCATGCAAAGAGCTGTATCAGTACGGCGGTCGCAACGAGTCCAAGCAGCGCCGCATTGGTCCGCACGTCGATGGGAACCCGACGAGGCGAATGCCGTTCGCTCGCCACCTGGGTGTCATCCGTCCCTAACGCTGCCTGCAGGTCCATCGTGTCCCCGAGAATGCCGAAGTGATGGCGAATAACTTAGCAGCGCCTTTTGACAGCATGAAGAGCTTGCCAACGATTTGCGGCTGGCAAGCTGCTACCCCTCCCCTGATGGCACTCACCGCAAGGGCCTTCGCTCCCGATATTCACAAAACTTACACGTGTTTGCCGAGTGGCAAGAGTCGCTACCTGCATCCCTCTGCAGCCATCAATGGCGGAGGCGGAGTCCGGGCCCCACCGAAACCGTACGCCTCCTCATCGCTCACCAACGTTGCCTACGCGGCCAACTCACTTCCCAACCAGGGAATCAGAGCGACGAGACACACCCCCCTTCGCGGTGTTAGTCCGACTTCTTGCGCAGGTTTTCCCCGAAGCGCTCCAGCCAGCCAGAAGCCATGCGCAGGAGTTGGCTACCCTTGCCGAACAGGTTGGCGAGTTCATCTTCGAGCAGATCACGCCTGGACTTCTCCGATGTCGGTAGGGGCGGCAGCACATGCGCGTAGTACGACTTGCCGAACATGCGGTGCAACAGTCGCTCGCCAATGAACGGCTCGTTGTTGTTGAGCGCGCGCGCTGCCTTGATGAGGTTGCGGATGTCGTACTGGGTGGGGCTGAGGTCCGGAACCTGCTTGCGCAAGTTGAGCAAGGTGTAGACGGCCACCCTCGCGGTTCTGACCGAACTGTCCATGGTGAAGATGACATCGTTGTGCGTTTCGACAAACTGCCCAAGCAGGCCGAGGTTAGTGCAGCCGGCGGGCACGACCTGCGGGCGGTCGCCTGCCGCGCGCGGCATGAACTGCGAAGTGATGTAAGGCATCAAGGCGAGTCGCACCTTGGTGTTCGCGGCCACCACGTCGAGATGCTCAATGACACCAAGGTGATAGCAGAGCTCGGCCAGAATTTCGCGCCCCGTGCATGCGGGCATGGGCTTCTTTACGTAATTGCCCTCTTTGTCCATCAACAGGGCATACACCCACGCCACCAGCACGTCCTTCGGCTGGTCGGGAAAGTGCGGTTGACGATTGAGGGTGAAGCTGAGCACCCAGTTGGAATCGGTAAAGGTGATCACGCCGCCGGTAACGGTTTTGCCTGAGTAGGGGTCGTTGACCGAAAGCTCTTTGATCCTGTCAACCAGGGGCGAAGGCTTGAGCGTCAAGGTCGCCGATTCCCACATGGAACGCTCGACGTCACCACAGAACTTGATCGGCTTGCCGAACACTGGTGACTTCTTGGCAAGGTTCAACCATAAGGCCCAGTCGCTGTCGTCACCGGGTTCGTGGAGGCCACGCTTGAGCACGGGCACTGTATCCATGTCGCCATACGCCGTGCCCTCCGTCATCGAGCCGGTGAGGGCAAACACCAGGTCGCCGTCCGCGACTGCGATGGTGGTGTCCTTACCGTCGACCTTGCAGTGGATGCCGGTAACAGTGCGCTGTTCGCCGTCGACCTTCATCTCAAGATCGTGAACGCGCGTCTTGAACTGCACCTTGACGCCCTGCTTGCGCAGCATCGTGATGAGGGGACGCACAAAGCTGTCGAACTGGTTGTACTTGGGAAATACCAGCGCCGACATGTCATTCAATCCATCGATGGCATCGAGGAATCGATGCATGTATAGCTTCATCTCCAGCAGGCTCTGCCAGTTCTCGAAGGCGAACATGGAACGCCAGAGGAACCAGAAATTGCTCTGCAGGAACCCCTCACTGAAGTACTGCTCGATGGTGATGTCGTCGAGTTCTTCTTTGGGCTTGAGCAGCAGTCGAATCAGCTCCCACTGCTGGGTGCGGCTCAGACCGAAAGTGGAGAAGTCTTTGATCTGGCCCTGCTTGTGCATCAATCGGGCCTTGGAGTAGTTCGGGTCGTTGTCGTTTACCAGGCGGTATTCATCCAGCACGCTGAACTTCCCGGACAGCTCCAGCGCGGGAACATCCTGGAACATGTCCCACAGGTTGTCGTAGTTCCAGTTCATCTCACGGCCGCCGCGGACGATGTAACCGTCACGCGGATTGCCAGCGCCATCCAGCGAACCACCTTCGATGTCCATGCTCTCGATGATGGTGATGTTGTGGGCCGGCATGTGCCCGTCGCGGATCAGGTAGAACGCTGCGGCCAACCCGGCGATACCGCTGCCAATGATGTGGGCCTTGCGGCCTTCGATGCCTGCATCCGGCAGCGGTTTGTTGCGCATGTATGCGCCCATCATGTCCGGCGGTGGCAGGGTGTTCTCTGGCCGGTTGCACCAGTAATCGTGGGACGCATCGGGTTGATGCTCAAAGGCCGACGAGGCGCCGTGATTATTGACGTTATGGATGGTCACATTACAACTCCTCTTGATGGCGACATCAGCGCGTGCAAAAGAGAAGCTTCGAGGATGAGAACGAAAAAAGCCGTGAAAATGACGGTGGCGGATTGCCACAGGCATGCATCCACGCCAATCGGATATAGGACACGTAACGTCCTATATCCACGCTAGGTTGCGCCATCCCTTCCGCAGGATCTGCCATGACTTCAGCACCTAACAGCGCCTCATGCTCCGATAGCGCAGCCCAGCCCTCCACTGACCACGACGCCGAGTGCGCGGTAATCGAGCTTCGGCAATACACGCTGCACCCAGGCAAGCGAGACATCCTGATCGAACTTTTCGAACGTGAGTTTGTTGAATCGCAGGAGGTCCTGGGTATGCGCCTGCTCGGACAGTTCCGTGACCTGAATAATCCGGACACATTCGTCTGGATGCGTGGATTCAAGGACATGCCATCACGCCAGGCGGGCCTGACGGACTTCTACACCGGTCCCGTCTGGACGGCGAACCGAAACGCTGCCAATGACACGATGATTGATTCAGACAACGTGCTGCTCCTGAAGCCAGCCTGGGCAGGCTCGGGCTTGAGGCACGAACCGCATGGTCGCGCCCCTTCAGGCAGCCAGGACAATCCACCGGGCATGATCGATGTTTCGGTGTTTTCGCTGAAGGCTGCTGCCGACACGCACCTGTTGGATTTCTGCAGGCGGGACATGACACGCGTTCTTGAGAGTGCCGGCGCACACCATGTTGCGTGGTATGTCACCGAAGACGCGCCGAACAATTTCCCACGCTTGCCGGTTCGGGCGGGCGAACATGTACTGGTCGGCGTTGCGGTGTTTCGCGACGCGCAGCATTACGACGCGTTCATCTCGACGGGGGCGTGGGACCGATTGATCGCCCCGACTCTCGACACATGGTTGACAGGCCAGACCCAAGCCATGCGGCTGGCGCCCACGCCGCGCTCCACCCTGCACGACTGACATGCTCGGATTGGGCAAAGCCACCTCCACAAGCATTGTCCAGAAACGGAAGTGCACTACGAGGGGTCTCCGGTGCGCGGGCTGGTGCAAGGGCTGACTTGCGAGTCAGCATTGGAAGCCCGGCCACAAGGTGCGCCTAGCGTGTGCTTGTGCCAGGCGTGCCTTGCTGGCGATCGCCACGCATCCCTGGAGGCAGAACACGCCATTCGGGACCCGCCTGGCCGGCCTCGCGCCCCACTTCATACAGCCTGAGCATTTCCTCTGGATTGAACTCAAGCGACTCCGGAAGCGGAACGTCATCTCCAATGCTGACCCAATGAAACCCCGCGTGATCTCGCCTGGCAAAGGCAAATTCGCGGAACAGGTCACCGACAATGCCCGACCAGCCGGCAATCTCGATCGAACGGAGTGCAATGCCGCGCAAGGATCGCTCGGTCGCACTCGGACCTACGTTCAATTTGCCGTTGTGGACGATAAAGATGTCTTCGCGGTCACGACCATCCCCATGACGACTATAGATGTCAGTTGGGCTGAAGATGCTTCCAAGAACAAAGACGTTGGCAACGACAAATCCGTCCACGTGCATTTCGTCGTACATGTGACCATGGGCCACGACATCAAAGAGCACCGGCGGAAATGCTATCGGCACGGATGACGAAGCAAGCATGACACGGCGAAATAGCTCCAATGCCGCCTTGTTCTGGTAAGTGGCAATCAGCCCCATGTTCCAGATGACAAAGCGGCGGTTATCCAGGTTTACGGTGCCCATGTACAAACGTCGGCCATGACGGTGAGCGTCGGCGATCCGGGCAAGCATGGGCGCATCGATGGTGCTCTTTATGAGCTCTTCTAGAGGCGTGGTTTGCGCCAGGGACTCCCTGCGTAGCAACGCCATCAAAACCGAAATGGGCTTGAATACATCATTGGTGGTGGTCTGCGTATAGAAGCGCCGTAGCTGCTCGTCGTAATTGGAGCCGAGAAATGCAAACGGCGCCATCAGCGCACCTGTAGATACACCGGTAACAATCTTGAAGGAGGGTCGACGTCCCGTTTCGGTCCAACCTTCGAGAAATCCCGCACCAAAGGCGCCATTTGCCCCTCCTCCCGAGAGAGCGAGGTTTGGGTACCGAATGAATCCGTCCGCATCCCTGGGATAATCAGCGTCGGACTGCTGTGTCATGGACAGTTCGAAGTCCCTTTCCATGGCGGCATTGGGCGTCCCGGCCGGTGCGCGAACATCTGGCATGCCAGGAATGGTCGCCTCGGCCATGAGCTCTGTCGGCAAGGGATGCCGAGGCAATACGGCGCACGCACTGACCGCGCAAGTCATGCATACCACGACAACCCATCGAACGAGCGCCTTGGTCAGGAGCATGACTATGGCTCCAACCCGGCCGCTGGCGCCCTCACTTTCGCACCACGTACCCACCTACCCATGGCGCTGCAAACGTGGACGAACTGCGTGCGCCCGCAGGCCCGGATCACGACGGAGAGGCAACCACATCGGTCAGCACATTGGCCAACAGCGAAGCGCGTGGCAGGTGCCACGGAGCGAGACATGTTTGAGCAGGAAGCGACCATGGCGTTTCCCACCGCGGCGTGCGGCTAGGCGCGCAACTCTCGCGCCTCACGCGTCTTTCACGCGTGAACGCACATCAATTTGCACCCGATGCCCACCATGCCGTGCTCAGTGCTGCACGTTTTTACGGCCGGTCGAAGGCTGTCGACTGGATGATGGTCCTTCGGAAGATCGCCAGAAAGACAGGGTAGCCCGTGCCCTGCAAGCTGCAGCCTAAAAGAGATAGTTCACGAACAGCGCGTAACTCATCTGATTTCTCTTCTGCACAATGGGGCTATCACTTGAGTCGCTCTGCAGCCACGAAGCGGCGATGTTCGCACCGAGATTCCAATGTGGCGTGGGCCGGTAGCTGGCCCCGACGGAGAAGCGCAGCGAGTTCAGTCCCGACCCCAGCGTGTACTCGGGCAAGCCGGAGCGCGCGCTCTGCTGCGCAGTGACGCGAAAGTAGGTCTGGTTGTACTGATTGCTGCCCCAGGTCAGTCCCGGCCCCGCGGAAAAGGCCCACTGAGGCGTCGCCAGGAACCGCCCCATCGCATCAAGTGTCACCATCGTCCCTCGTTGGTTCCCACCGATATCGCTGACCACACTCCCTCGCGCCGAGAACCATTCGTAGTTGTACACACCGAATAGTTCTGCGTGCGTCGTCCGCTTGACGTCACCAAGGCCATGCAGATGGGAGTCGTCGGACTCCTGCCGTGGCTCAATGAAATCGTAGGTGATCGCCAGACCCGCGCGCCAGTTGGCGTCGGCGTACAAATACGCGCCTAGTGAAATCGCTGAGGCCGTGTCCGGATTCGCGCCGAAGAACCAGCGGCCGTAACCGACACTAAACAATGGGAGACCTTCGACTTTAGTACCGCGGGCACCGGGGAAATTCGGCATGTCGACCACGCCCACGCCCAATGAGTAGCGCCATGTATTGAACTGTGGCGCGTTCGTGACCTCGGGAGGGGAAAGTGCGTAGATGCTTTCCGAGACAGCAACGGTATCGTCCGCCATCGCAGCTGCGCAGAGACTCGACAGTGCGCAAGCTGCCAGAAACTGGGTCCAATGACCAATGGGCTGGTGGCTCATCTTGCAATACTCCATGGACAGCGTGGAACGAATCAAATGAACTCTCCGCACCGCGCCTAACCACATGCGACGATCCCGGCTACTCCTTTAGCTTGGTAAAACTCCGAAGCCAACCGTCATCTCGGTTGGTATGTCATGCATCACCGCATATGTACTCGGGACATGCATTGTGAGACATGGTGCCCCGATCAGCGGTATCACGCGGAATACGGAAGCGCTATCACTTTGGCACTGTGTTCTTAAAGACTTGCCCATCTTTCATGATGACAAGGAAGTTCTTTCCTGGGTCTTCGATCAGCTTGATATTTTTCAGCGGGTCACCGTCGACGAGCAACAAATCGGCGAGCGCACCCTCTGCGACCACGCCAAGCTTGCCGCGATAGGGACTGCGATCGCCTGACAGAGCGAGCAGTTGCCCGTTGGAGCCGGTGGCCATGCCAAGCGCCTCGGCTGGCGTGTACCAGCGGGTGAGGCCCACCAGCAGCGCACCCTGTCGTTTGGCCAGATCGGGCGAGAACAGAATGTCGGAGCCCCACGCGGTCTTGATGTGATATTTCTTCGCGAGCTCGTAGGCGCGATTGGTGCCATCCATCACCTCAAGCATCTTTTTGGCCTGGTCGGAACCGGCCGGGAAGATGTGCGCGAACTCGTCGGGAAATGGCTGGATGCTTAGCCATGTACCCTTTTCGGCCATGAGCTTTGCGGTGGCTTCGTCCATCAGTTGCCCATGCTCGATGCACTGGACGCCAGCGAGAATGGCCCGCTGCATCGCCTCCGGAGTGTAAGCATGCGCGGCGACGTAGGTGCCGCGGTCGTTGGCCACTTTCACAGCGGCCTGCAGCTCGGCGGTGGTGAACGTGATGACGTCGATCGGGCTGTGCGGCGACGCAACACCGCCGCTAGCCGTCAGCTTGATCTGCGACGCGCCCAGCATCATTTGCTCGCGCGCCCGGCGCGTCACCTCTTCGGGCGAGTCGGTGACCTTGGCAGCGCCGAGCTCTTCCATGCGGGTCAGCGGCATCCCGTCGATCCGCGGCACTTCAAACTGCTGGCGGAAGTCACCATGGCCGCCGGTGACAGTGAGGATGGCCCCTGACGGAAAGATGCGCGGGCCTCGCACAATACCCTCGTCAATGGCGCGCCTCAGGCCGAAAGAAGGGCCACCCATGTCGCGCACGGTGGTGAAGCCACGCATGAGAGTGTCGGTTGCCTCAGCGCCAGCATCGAGCATGGTGTAGCCGACGTCGGCGGTCAAAGCCTGCGCAGGTGTTGGCCGCACCAGTGTGGTGTGCCAGTGCGCATCGATCAGCCCGGGCATCAGGGTGCGACCGCCACCATCGATGACCGTAGCACCCTTGGTGGCATCAGCTGGAATAGCAGACGTTGAAATCCGCTCAATGCGATTGCCGCGGACCAGCACGTTGGTGGGCCCCGACAACTCGGTTCCCTTGCCATCGAAGACGTGGACGTTCTTGAACAGCACCGCCGACGGTGCTGACTGAGCAGGCTGCCCCCCTCCCTGCGCGGGTCCCTGGGCCCATGCACTTGCCGTGCACACCATGGCCAGCATGCCGGCGACCAAACGCAACATGACGTGGGAGTGACGCATGGGGAGATGCTCCCTGCGATTGAGGCAAAAGTTAATATCGGAGCCTGCGTGATTGGCACGTGATATTGCGCCGACGCCTCACGGCCGCCAATCCACGGAGCCAAGCAGGCGCGCGATGCGCCTGCGGATTAAACAGATCGTTTCTGATGAAATAAATTAGATGGCCCAACCGAACGAATGAAGCGGCCGCCAGGCTCTCGCCATCGCGCCACAGCGCCTTGCCGGCGACTGGCTCTATCGCTTCCGGCCTGAGGCCTGATGCAGAAGATGGAAAGACGTCCATTTCTTCGCTTTGTATCGAAGGCGACCAGTTCGTCCGGTACGCCGTGGCGGCCACCTAGCCATCGACCGAACGCATGAATCGCGCCGGGTTTCCCGCGACAAGGCTATTCGGAGGCACATCCCTGGTGACGACGGAGGCTGCGGCGATCACCGAGTTATCGCCCACCGTCACTCCGCCGATAATTGTTGCCCCCGCAGCGATCCAGACATTTCGCCCGATCACGATGCGCTTTCCGATGGTGACGGACCGGCGTTGCGAAGGGTCCAGCGGATGGCTGGCCGTCATGATGGTTACGTTCGGACCGATCATCACATCGTCACCGATGTGGAGACCGCCAAGATCGTAGAACGTACAGTTTTGATTGATGAAGACGTTCTTCCCCAGGCGAATCTCTTGTCCACCAGCCGTAAAGAACGGCGGAATCAGAGTGAAGCCCGGGTCCACCGGCTGACCGATGAGCTCGCCGAACAAGGTACGCACTTCGTCAGCATCATTGAAGGTCAGACGATTCAGCGCGGAAGTGATCATCCCGGCGCGCTTGACGCTGGCGACCATTCTGGCTGATTCGGGTGTTCTGGCTTGAACTATCTTAGTGTGATCGTCAGGCGTCATTCGAGATTTCCGTATGCATGGCTGCAGTGGTCTGGCACTTCTCGTGCTGGGCCGAATACGCACCTTAACAGCCTGGCCGAAAGCGATACCCAGCACCGGCGGCCAGTAGGCGCCCCGGTGAGTGACGGGCGCCACGATGGCCCTGGCCCGCATGGCCATTGGTCATGGTTGACCACCCACCCCGGCAAGTATACGGTGTATACATGCCACGCCTCACGACGCCGCAGAAGATCCTCAAAGCCGCGCTGGCTATCTTTGAAAAAGAAGGTCCCGACGCCGTGAGCATGCGTCGCGTGGCTGATGCGGTAGGCATTACGCCCATGGCGATCTATCGGCACTTTCCCAACCGGGAGGCCTTGCTGAAGCAAATCGCCGACGACAGCTTTCAGAGGGTGGCAAGCGCGTGGGCACCGCCACCCAAACGCGCAGATGTGTTTCAACGACTCTACAAACTGCTGGAACGCTATCTCGATTACGCGCTGACCCACCCGCACCTGTTCGACTATGCCTTCTCCGTTCGTCGCGACGATGCACGTCGCTTTCCGGAAGACTTCCGGGACCGTCAATCACCCACGCTCACCATCGTGGCGGACCTGTTGGCAGAAGGCATGCGCGAGGGCCTGCTGCGCAAGGATGATCCGTGGGAGTTGGCGATGACGCTATGGGGTCATGCACATGGTCTTGTCGCGCTCTATCGTGCAGGCCGCTTCAGCTACGACGAAAAGCAATTCCGCGCCTTTTACATTGGTTCGCTAGGGAAGCTTATTCATGGCATTAAAGCCTGAACGTACTGGACTACCGTTGGGCATGCTGGCGGTGGCCTTATCCGCCTTGGCGTGGTGGATTGGCAGCGGTGTGCACCCACTCTGGTGGGCCACATGGCTGGCACCACTCCCCATTCTGTGGCTGGCACCGCGCGTCCGCCCTGGCGTAGCCGCCCTTGCGGCGCTGGTTGCCTATGCTGCCGGCACCCTCAACGTCTGGAACTATCTGCACGACGCGATCGGCATTCCGACGCCAGTCATTGTTCAGATCATCGTTATGTCGGGGGCGATGCTAGCACTGTGTACCCTGCTCTACCGCCGCTTGCTGCTACGCGGCCGCACGTTGTCAGCGATATTTGCGCCGCCCGTGGTATGGGTTGCCTTTGAGTACTTCAACAGTTGCCTCTCGCCGCATGGCACGTTCTTCAATGTCGGCTACACGCAGATGAACGTGTTGCCGGTGATCCAGCTTGCGGCGGTGACGGGCCTGTGGGGTATCAGCTTTCTCGTGCTCCTTATACCCAGCGCGCTCGCCGCGCTGACCACGAAACATGTCACCAAGCGGCAACGCGCGCTCGTCATTGCCACAGCCATGACCACTCTGGCGGTGGTCGTTGCCTATGGCGGCTGGCGTTTGCAGGCCGCGCCGACTTCGTGGCTACGGGTAGGACTGGTGTCGTTTGAACATGACAGCCAGCCCGCGCTGGACAGCACCGACGGTCAGGCGCTCATCGCACGTTACGCCGATGCGGTGGATCAACTGGCGCAGCAGGGTGCACAGGTTGTGGTCATGCCGGAGGCCTCATGGGTCGTGCGTGACGCCACCATCCCCACCTTTGCACAACTGGCACAACAGCACCGGATGGTGGTGGATAGTGGCATCGACTATCAGGGTGACCCGCATGCAGAGCGCAACATGTCGATGGCGTTCCAGCCCGACGCTGCCGCCCCACTTACTTACAGCAAGCATCACCTGATTCCCGGCTTTGAGGACAAATACACACCAGGTCGCGAGCAGCGGATGCTGGAAGGGCAACCCCGCATAGGGCTCGCCATCTGCAAGGATATGGACTTCATTGATACCGGCCGCGCCTATGCGGGGCTGGGTGCCCAGCTTCTATTGGTGCCAGCCTGGGACTTCGCCGTCGACGGCTGGCTGCACAGCCGCATGGCGATGATGCGCGGTGTGGAACAAGGCTTCGCCCTGGCCCGCGTCGCGCGTAATGGGCGGCTCACCCTTAGCGATGATCGTGGTCGCGTGATTGCCGAAGCCATCAGTGAGGGAGAAGGCGCCAAACTGGTCGGCAACCTACCCCTGCGGGAATCGCGGACGCTCTACTCGCGCTGGGGTGACTGGTTCGCATGGTTGGTCTTGGGTGGCTTGCTTGCCTTGATTGCACTGGCATTTATCCCACGCCGTTAAGCGCACAGCAGCGCCCCGTATCGGTGAACGCCAGCCCGCATCTATCCACTGACTCACTTCACATGCAGTACACGCAGGTAAGGCCAGTTTCTCGGCTCCGGGCGTGTGTTGGGATGGACCCGTGGCGTACGAGTGGCGCCACCACCCGGAGGAGTTCTCCGACACGGACCATTCGCAGGCTAAAGCCGGGTTCCTGTGGCACGCGATCGCCTTCGTGATGGGTGTAACGGATAGCGCGCACTGGTGAGGAATCGGCGATGCCTCGCAAAGAGATCATTGACACCCTGAGTCGATATATCGACCCGTTTCGGGTGACGAAAGGTGAGGATTTCCGCCTGAAAAACTTTGACCCCGGCGACACGCTGGGGCTCAAGTTGAACAAGCAGGAAGCGACGGAGATGCTCCAACGCAGCTCGGAATGGCTGGCGGAGGAGCAGGACATGCTTTACGCGCAGAACTCGTGGTCGGTACTGCTGGTGCTTCAGGCCATGGATGCCGCAGGAAAGGACGGCACCATCAAGCACGTCATGACGCGCGTCAACCCGCAAGGCTGTGATGTCACGTCGTTCAAGCAGCCGTCGATCGAGGAACTCTCCCACGACTTTCTCTGGCGCTATAGCTCCAAGGTGCCGCAACGCGGACACATTGGCATTTTCAACCGTTCCTACTACGAGGAAGTGCTGGTGGTTCGCGTCCATCAGCGGCTGCTCGAAGCCCAGCGGATTCCGCCCACACTGGTGAGCAAAAACATCTGGACTGAGCGGCTTGCGGACATCGCCCGCTTTGAGGACTACCTGGCGCGGCAGGGCGTGATTGTTCTGAAGTTTTATCTGAACCTGTCGTACGCGGAGCAGAAGAAGCGATTCATGGATCGCCTCGACAAGCCGAAAAAAAACTGGAAGTTCTCGGCGTCCGACGTTCGCGAGCGTCGATACTGGAACGACTACATGAAGGTTTATGAAGACACCATCCGCGCGACGGCCACCAAGGCGGCGCCATGGTATGTGGTGCCCGCCGACAACAAGTGGTTTACGCGGCTGATTGTTGCGGCCGCGATCGTCGAAGCCGTGGAGAAGCTCGACCTCGCCTACCCCAAGGTCAGCTCGGAGCAAATGAAGGATCTCGCCGCAGCACGCGAAGAACTCGACGCCGAAGGTTAGACGGAAACAGACGCCCATGACGACCATCATTGTCATTCTTGGCGGCGTCGGACTGTTCTTGCTCGGCATGTCCGTCATGACAGACGGACTGAAAGCCTTGGCGGGCTCCGCCCTGCGTACCGTGCTGGGCAAGGCAGCAGCAACGCCATTGTCGGGCGCGTTCTGGGGCGCCGTCATCACCTTGCTTGTGCAGTCATCCAGCGCGGTGACCATGACCACCATCGGCCTGGTCAGCGCAGGCCTGCTCACTTTTCCGCAAGGCCTTGGCCTGGTGTTTGGCGCCAATGTGGGCACCACGGGTACGGGCTGGCTGGTGGCGCTGGTTGGCGTAAGCGTGTCGCTCTCGTCCTATGCGCTGCCGATGATCTTCATTGGCGCACTGGCGCGCCTTCTTTCCAGCGGAAGAATCGCTGCAGCCGGTAGCGCACTGGCGGGCTTCGCACTGGTGCTCTACGGGCTCACTACGCTTCAACAGGGCATGGGTGGCCTTGCGCAAAGCCTGAACCCCTCCGACCTGCCCGCCGTCATCGGCGCACCCGGGGTTGGCTGGGCCTCGGGATCCGTGGGCCTGTTCACCTTGATCGTCGTCGGCATCGCGATGACGGCGGTCATGCAATCGTCGACCGCTGCCATCGCTGTCACCATCTCCGCTTACTACGCCGGGGCCGTGAGCCTGGAACAAGGTGCGGCATTGATCATCGGCCAGAACATCGGCACCGCCACCAGCTCTGCACTGGCTGCCATCGGCGCGAGCGCAACGGCCAAACGTCTCGCCCTGGCCTACGTGCTGTTCAAGACCATCGCCGCGTTGATCGCCGTCGCCGCTTTTCCATTCACGGCGCCGCTGATGAGAAGCTGGGCTTCGTCGGTGGATGGCACCACGCTGCTCGCGGCCTACCACACGGCCTATAACGTGGTCGGCGTGGCCGTGCTGCTTCCGGCGACGCAGTGGTTTACCCGCGTGGTAGAGCGCCTGCTCCCCTCCAAGGAGACGGCGCTGGAGCGCGCGCTCGACCCGAGTGCATTGGTTAATCCTGTCATTGCAGTGGAGACCACCCGGCGCGTCGTGGCGGAAGCGCTCAACACGATGGCTACCTCGGTAGAGGCGACGCTTTCGACCGGTGCCGGTGGTACAAGGCTCGGCGCCGCCGAGGCAGCCGAGTCGCTCGCCAAGGTGCGGAGCTTCTTGTCCGAACTGAAAGAACCGCCGGAAACGAAAGAAGAGCAACTGCGCATGACGAACACGCTGCATGCGCTCGATCATGCTTCACGACTGGTGGAACTTTTAGGGGACGACGACGCCCTCGGTCAGGCGACCAGAGTGCACATCGATGCACACGCCACGTCACTTTGCGGCCAAGCCATGCAGGCAACAAAGGCCGTGGCTGAGTCCATTACGGCAGAGTCCGCGCTGACAACGGCGGCGCAACCCATAGGCTGGACGGTTTCGCCCAAGAATCGCGCCTCGCTTAACGAGGTTGAGCGCGCGGCGAAGAAGCTCAATGCCATGCGGCTTGAGTACCGCGCAGCCATCCTTGCCTCGGTAGCACCTGGGAAATTGACCGCAACCGACGCTTTCGCGCGGGCCGACATGGCGCGTCAGCTCTACAAGATCGCGTATCACGCGTGGCGCGCGACCGCCCATCTCATGGGCGAGGCCAGGCCGATAGGGGAAACGGCCGAGCAACAAGCGGCTTTGGGCATCGAGGGTGATGCCCTGCCCCAGCAGCACAGCAACCAGGAGACATGATGATGAGCTCCACTGATACGGCGACATCAGGAGCGGGCACAACGTCATGGCATGCCATGCCTGCCGAGCAGGTCGAGCAAGAGCTGCATGTCGATCCATCGCAGGGCCTCGATGCCGCGGAGGCCGCCAAACGACTGGACACCTATGGACCGAATCGACTGCCACAGGGCAAGAAGAAAGGTCCGTTGGCGCGGTTTCTCGCGCAGTTCAACAATGTGCTTATTTATGTGCTGCTCGCGGCCGGCTTCATCAAATTGATGCTTAGTCTGTGGCTTGATGCGTCGATTATCTTTGCCGTCGTCATACTCAATTCATTGCTGGGTTTCGTGCAGGAAGGGCGCGCAGAGAAGGCGCTCGACTCGCTGCGCAACATGCTGTCGGCTGAGGCGCGTGTGCTGCGCAGTGGAACGGTACGACTTATTCCTGCCGAAGAACTCGCACCGGGCGACATCGTGCTATTGGAATCGGGCGACAAGATTCCCGCCGACCTGCGCCTGGTGGATGCCAAGAACCTTCGTACGGAAGAAGCCGCGCTCACCGGCGAATCCGTCCCAGCGGAAAAGAGCACCACACCGGTATCCGCCAAGGCAACTGTCGGCGACCGCGCGAACATGGCGTTCTCAGGAACCATGGTCGTATCCGGTCGCGCCACCGGCGTGGTCGTGGCCACGGGAAGCCAGACCGAGCTCGGCCGCATCAACCAGATGCTCGCCGAAGTCAGCACGCTGGAGACACCGCTGCTGCGTCAGATCAAAAAGTTCGGCCACGTCATCACCATTGCCATTGCCTGCATCAGCGTGCTGCTGTTTTCCTGGGGCCACTGGCTCGGGCACATGACGTTTGTGGAGCTGTTCCAGGCGGTGGTCGGCATCACGGTGTCGCTGATTCCGGAGGGCCTGCCGGCACTCATCACCATTACGCTCGCCATCGGCGTGCAGCGCATGGCCCGGCGCAACGCCATCATCCGCCGCCTGCCGGCGGTCGAAACGTTGGGCTCTGTCTCGCGCATCTGCTCGGACAAGACCGGCACGCTGACCCTGATGGAAATGATGGTGACCTCCGTAGTGACGGCGGAAGCGGGCTATCAAGTGTCCGGCGATGGCTACGCCACCGAAGGCGAGGTCAGAGCCAACGACAAGCCGCTGGACGCGATGCCGCCGGTGCTGACGCTGATGGGCCGCGTCTCGGTGCTGTGCAACGACGCGGAACTCTTTGAAGACGACGGCAAATGGAAGGTCGAAGGCGACCCCACCGAAGGCGCGCTCTATCCGTTTGCCGCCAAGCTGGGCATGAACCGCGCATCGGAGTCGACGACGGCACCGCGAGTCGACGAGATACCGTTCGAGTCCGAGCACAAGTTCATGGCGACACTGAACCGCTCGCCAGACGGCGAGATGCTACTGGTGAAAGGAGCGCCCGAAGTCATTCTCGAGCACTGCGACCGACAGCAGATGGCGGCAGGTCCTGCGCCACTCGATCGCGATCACTTCGCCAGGGAAAGCGACCGTCTTGCCGCGCAAGGCGAGCGCGTACTGGGGCTGGCATGGCTGCCTGATCCCGGCTTCAACGCGGACAGCCTCACGCCAGCGCATCTCCCCAAGACGCTTGTGCTGCTTGGGCTGGTGGGTCTGATGGATCCGCCTCGCAAGGAGGCGATCGAGGCGGTGAAGGAGTGCCACGACGGCGGCATCCGCGTCACCATGATTACGGGCGACCACAAGATCACCGCAGCGGCCATCGCGCGCATGCTTGGCATAGGTGACGGCAAGACAGCGGTCGCCGGCACCGAGATCGAGACGATGAACGATGCAGCGCTGCAGGAACGCGTGCGCGATGTCGATGTGTTCGCCCGGGCCAGCCCGGAACACAAGCTGCGCCTGGTAAAGGCGATTCAGGCCAATCAACAAGTAGTCGCCATGACCGGCGACGGCGTGAATGATGCGCCTGCGCTCAAGAAGGCCGACATTGGTGTCGCGATGGGCATCAAGGGTACCGAGGTCACCAAAGAAGCCGCTGAGATGATCCTCGTCGACGATAACTTTGCGTCGATCTCCGCCGCGGTGAAGGAAGGGCGCACGGTCTACAACAACATCGAGAAGGCCATGCTGTTCCTGCTGCCGACCAATATCGCCCAGGGTGCCGTGATCGCCGCCGCGATTCTGCTCGCCTTTACCCTGCCGATTACCGCGCCGCAGATCCTGTGGGTAAACATGGTTACCTCAGTCGCGCTCGGTCTCGCCATTTCGTTTGAGCCTCATGAGCCGGATGTGATGCAAAGGCCGCCACGCGCCATCGACCGGCCCATCGTCACCCGCTTCGGCATCTGGCGCATTCTTTTCGTGGGCGCGACGTTGGTGATCTATACGCTGGCCGCGTTCTTCTGGATGAAAGCGCAAGGCGCATCGGACCCCCTGGCGCGCACGGCAGCCGTCAACGCCATAACGCTTGGCCAAGCCTTCTACCTGCTCAACAGCCGCTACCTGCACGCCTCTTCGCTGTCACTGCGCGCCCACACGGGCAACCCGTATGTCTGGTACGGCATTGCCGCGGTGGTGGTGCTGCAGATCCTGTTCACCTATGCACCGCCATTCCACGCCGTGTTCGATACCGAAGCATTGCCCCTGTCGGCCTGGCCGTGGCTCATCGGTGGGGGCATTCTGTTCTTTCTCGTGGTGGAGCTCGAGAAGTTCATCATTCGTTCCATGTCCGGAGCGAAGTGACCCACACGATGTTCGGCTCCGTCCAAACGCAACGACCTGCCCTGCGTTTCCGTCGCCGCCTTGCTATTCGAGGTAAGCCCAGGTCTTAGCCCCATCGAACTTTCGGATCCTGATGCCAGCAATGGCATCAGGATCGACGTTGCGCATATTGATGCCGAACTGGCTTCCCGCTTCGGCAGTGACGGGCTCCCAATGCGTTACGCAACCACACGCTCCGCAGAACATGGTCCGAATGGATCGCTGACCCCAGATGTACGCCACCAGGTTATCCAGCTGCCCAGCAAGCTCTACGCTGCTCGATTCATAGTTCGCCCAAAGAGCGCCATTGCGACGACAGAGCGAGCAATTGCACTCGATCACATACGCGAGCTTGCAAGGAACCCGGATCCGAATCGCACCGCAATGGCAGCTTGCTTCGATCATGCCTGGAGACGCCCTCTATGCCGGCCTGAAGGTCCGCGTCGACACGTGTGACGACGGCACCCCAGGGGGTGGGCCGCCGTGTCAGCCGAATGTTAAAGCTAACGTACTACGCGAACCATGGAACTTTGCTTCCCAACGCAACGGGTACGGAACGCATCGAAGACAGACGGTAGAGCACTCGCCTTACCCGGCAAACCATCACGATTCCATCAGCATTCCGCGCAAAAACCTCAGGACTCTGGCGCGGCAAGCGCATAAGGTTTAGGTTCCCGCAGAGGCATCCTCACAAGGAGGCCATCTCATGAAGCGTCTAATCATTCCGGTGGTAGTCGCCCTCAGCTTCGCTTGCATCGGGCAGGCCAGCGCCGCGGTTGAAGCCTACACCGTCGACATCAATGGTTATGAGGTCGTAGCTTTCGTCGGAGCCACGCCAGCCGAAGTTGCTCAGGCCGAACGTCTGGCGAAGAACTGGGAAGCCGAGCGTCACATGATGCTTAAACCGCAAACGATGAAAGCGGTTGCGGTCCGTCAGTCGCCGACCGTCGCCCTGACCGAGGCTGAACTTCGCAGTGCCATCGTCTCAGCTGAACTGGCACAAGTGCCCTGAAACTTCGTGCAAGGTTGAGCTACTTACTCAGCGCCCTTTCAAAGTCTCAGAAGAATCGCTGACCAAAAAACCGAAATCAGAGTGGAATGCTTGCCTTGCCGAAACGGCGAACTCTGACGCCGGTTCCGTACTAGGTCCGCTTCGGGTCGGAAGCGGACCTTTCCCGAATATGGCTCAGAGTACCTGCCGTGCTCTGAGTAAGAGCCAGCAGGGTATTCAGTGGCCGTCGGGAATGGGGGGAGTTGCCTGAGCTGAGGCATGCGCCATTGCGGACACCTGTTGCTAGGAAGTTGTTGCCAAGATTTCGATTGGCCGCATGGTGGTCAACGGCCACCTTGGTGACCACCTGTCGAAAGCCGCCGCTAAGGGCTCAATGATGCTGCATAAGCAACTAGCGCAATCATGTCGTCCATAGAGAGCTTCTCGACCACTGGCCTCATCGACGCGCCCCTGCTTCCCGCGCGCGCACCGCTTTTGAAATCATACAGTTGCCGCATTAGATAACTTGGCGATTGCCCCGCAATGCCGGGGATCGAACCAAGTCCCTTCAGGTCCACCCCATGGCAGGCCCCACACGGAACAGTCTTACCGTCACCTAATGTCGCAAGCTTAAGTCCCCGCGCAACGGTGCCCTCCGGAACGTACACAATGAAACGAGAGCGTCCGTCGCGGCTGGCAAAGTAGCTCAGATTTTCAGGGACCTCGACAATTCGTTTACCAAGCAGTTCCGTGCTAACGCCAGGGACAACGGCAAGGTGCCAATCGGTGACAAATGTCTTGGGCACTCGGATCACCTCGATAACCTTGTTCACCATGCGAAGCTTCTGTGCAGAGAAATAAGCAGCTGCCGCATTCATTTCGTCGGCGGTGAGCGCCCTGGAAAGGTCGAGCATGCGCTGTACATTTCGTCCAGAAACCGACGAACTTCTCGCACCGCTTTTGAAATCGGTCAGTTGCTGCACTATGTAGGCCGCCGGCAGCCCGGCAATACGAGCGTTTTCTGGGCCGCCGGAGCCATCCGCACGATGGCACGAGCCGCAAGCAAGTATGTTGGGTTTCCTACCGCGTGCGACAACGTTGGGTAACTCGGTGTGGTCAGCCGGGTGCCAATCGGGAGTGAAGTTCAGGTCATTGATTTGTGCGACCGAATAGATCGCTTCGCTGTTCGGCACACGGAGAGGGTCATGAAGGACTTCCACCGGATTTGTAGGGTTGACTGGATATGCCCATGCGGGGGGCGTCAACTCCAGCTCCTTCGCGGCAGCACCAGAGCTGAACAATAAGAACGCGAGCAACGCACTCGAGCCCATCTGTGTTCCTCCGGAGCCATGGGACGCCAGGTTCAACATGGTTAGGCTATCGTCGTCCGCTCACATAGCTATCCACGAGAAGTAATATTTCAACTCAGCATTCGTAGCCTGGGAGGTCCGCTTCGGGTCGAAAGCGGGCATCAAGATCGTGCCATCTAGCAGAGAAGGCTCCCTACAAAGCCAGCTGCCAGACACACATTAACGAGCACGACCACCCGAAGCGCCTTGACGCGCCCCATCACGGCGACTGGGGCTCGGCTTCGAAACAATACCCACGAATTTACCGGCCCGAGGCGATATAACATCTGATCAAACGGGGGCGTAAGAGCTGGGCGGCATAGCTCGGGTCTGCCTCCACGATTGGCTTCCAGCAAGCACCCGCCACAGACATTGTCACCACCCAACTGGCGGCCCCCATAAGCCCAAGAATTAGCGAGATAGGCAAATCAGACCCCTACGTTTGATGCCTTCCTGGAAAACTCTTTTCGCGATGTCTGCTATGGGTCGGAAGCGGGCCTTAGCCAACGTTGCTGGCAATAATGCCTGCGACAAAAACTACGACCAATATCGCGATAAGCGCCCTGCAAAAGATGCTGCGAAACCTCAGTCCTTCGTGGGTCAAAAGACGCTCGATGAACAACGCAGTTAAAGGATTTCCCAGCGTGAGGCGCGGGTAGTCAGGATCGGACAGTTCCTTGTACTTCGCGCCACGCACAATAAACACGGTGAAGAACACCGATATGCACGCAAAGGTCGCGACGAGCCCACCAAAGAGAATGTAAGCAGAGACCATTTTCCACCCCTGTACCGATCCGGCGCCGACCCCGCTGTAGTGCCCTGTCCGCTTCGGGTCGGAAGCGGACCTTACCAGCTGCAATCCTGTGTGAATCAGCCGCCCGCAGAGTGGGCGCTCGAGGGTGCGTCGGACCATCGATAAACCGCCGTTGGTTTCTCTGATGGCTTGGCCATGACCGCCTTGGCGTTGAAGGGGGCCTGGCCGTTAATACCCAGCGTCTTCGTGAATTCGTTGAACAGGGAAATCATCTTGTAGGTGCTTTGGAGTGGCGTGTATACGCCCGTCGTACGGCCCTCTTGATCTGCCTGACCGTAGATGGTGAGCAAGGCCACCTCCTCGGACTCGTTCGTTGGCATGGGGAAAATGAAAACCTCCTCAGCAACGTAGTCGTCCTGGATGCCGATGCGATAAAGGGCAAGAAGCTTGGCGTTGTCAACGCGACCGAGAAAGACACAGGTTTGCCAGTTCAGGCCGTCATGAGCGCAGCTCACGGGCACCCCGGAAGAAATGACCTGCCTGGCTGCCTCTGCAATATTGATATTGTCCATGCGGAGGCCAGACGGCTGCTTGTAGGTCTTGAGCAACACAACGGGATGGTCAGCGGTGTCGGCCCCTCCGGGGACCTCATACATGACCGTTTGCCCTTTGCCAGCAGGGGCATCGTTCTTCATCTGCTTCCATGACGCCGGGACCTGATACTCCACCGGAGACTGGTTGGTCCGCGCAGCGCTCGCGTAGTCCATCGAGGCTAGTGCTCCAACGAATAGCGCGATTCCAATGATGCTCTTCACTCAGTGCCTCCCGGTAACTTATGAGTGGCCGCTTCGAGTCGAAAGCGGACTTCAAAAGAAAGTGATCGCATCACCTAACCATCAGCAGTAACAAAGTTCCCAAGGTATGCGTGTTTAGCCGATAAGTCATTGTGTTGCGGGTGTCCTATGGATGCGCAACCGGTATGGACCACTGCCAAGCATGGCCTGAAGAACCAACAGCAACGACCAAACAAGCGGTAGCTCCGCCCCTGCGCCCGTGAAATAGAAACCCTTGCGCGTAGCCCAAAACTGCGTGGCGCCGAGCATCATGGGCAGAGCATACAAACTGACCCAGCGTGTACCGATGCCCGGAATAAGCAGTAGCGCGCCGGCAAGCTCCGCAGAAAAAACATACCAGGGAACGAACCAGGGGTAACCGCTTGCCGCAAAACCGGCCCACCACCGTGACAAGCCCCCCGGCAAGATCGCGAACTTCCAGTACAGGTGCGCGATGAATAGGAAGCCAAGTACAACCCTTAGCAACAGCGGAGCGTATCGGGCAGTGCGGTCTGAGTTCACTTTGTACCCCCACTAGTCAACCTTCAGAGGTGCCGGATGCCAGAGTTGCAGGGGCCTATCGGCGCACGTCAATTTTGCTGCCGTCAACGATCCCGCGTCTGACCAGGCAGTACATGCTTGCTTCGGTTGGGAAGCTGACAATAGCTCAGCCAGCGCTGGGGAACGATATACCTTCCCGGTATGCTCTACCGAAGCGCCCTTGGTCAGGAGGCAAAGCCATGTTGAGAGGAATGGTGTTCGCCATCGCTTGCGGCATCGCCTGTACGGCGGCAAACGCCGACGACGGGCTGGTGGGACAGGTTCGCCAATGGCGCCTGGAACATGAGCCGGCAGTGGTGCGGCAGCTCACGGAGTTCACCGCGATTCCCAGCATTGCCGAGAACGCCGCTGGCCTCGATACCATGGCCAATCGCCTGCAGCAGGAGCTTTCGCAGCGCGGATTTACAGCGCAGCTATTGCGAGGTGGGCCGGGTGTGCCAGCCGTTGTCTTCGGTGAACTCAACTCGCCAGGCGCCAAGCGGACGGTGGTGTTCTACGCGCATTACGACGGCCAGCCGGTCAACCGCGCAGAGTGGGAGTCGGACCCTTTTTCGCCGGTATTGCGCAGCAGACCAGACCCCAAGGCGCCACCTATCGATTGGGCTAATACGCACCCACCGTTCAATCCAGAATGGCGACTGTTCGGCCGCGCTGCCAGCGACGACAAATCATCGATAGTTGCATTTCTTGAGGCCTTTGACGCCCTGAAGGCTCTAGGGCGAGCACCGTCGGTCAACATCAAGGTGTTCTGGGAAGGCGAAGAGGAGCTGGGATCGCCCCATCTGGCCGACATACTTCGACAGAATCGCTCATTGCTCGCTGCGGATCTTTGGCTGGTCGGCGATGGGCCCATGCATCAGTCACGGCGGCACACACTCTACTTCGGCGCACGAGGCTTGCTTGATCTGAAGGCCACCATCTATGGGACGCTCCGGCCGCAACATAGCGGCCATTACGGCAACTGGGTGCCCAACCCAGCCTACCAGGCAGCCCAACTGGTCATGGATTTACGCGCGCCCGACGGTGGCATTCGCATCCCTGGCTTTGATCGCGATGTGCGCCCGCTGACAACGCCCGAACGACAGGCCATCCAGGCGCTGCCCCCGGTTGAGCCATCGCTGAAGCGGGAGTTCGGCATCGCACGTGGTGAGAGCGACGACGGTCTGACCGCGAGCACCATGCGCCCCGCGCTCAATGTGGTCGGCCTCCAGGCCGGCGGCGCTGCCCGTGCGATCCCCGCGATCGCGGAAGTGTCTTTGGACTTCCGACTGGTTCCCGACCAGACGCCAGAGCGCGTACGCGAACGGGTGGAGAAACGGCTGCAAGACCTCGGCTGGACGGTGCTCCATGACCAGCCTGATGAAGCGACGCGCAGCACCAAATCCAAGTTGCTCAAGCTCGATTGGAGCAACGGCTACCCCGGATACCGTGCCGAAATGAGCGTCCCCGCTTCGCGCGCCGTGGTGGCTACGGCCGAGCGCGCCGCCGCCGGCCCGGTGGCTGTGCTGCCCATGATGGGAGGAAGCGTTCCGATCTATCTTTTCGCCAAGATATTGGACGTTCCGGCGATCGTTCTCCCCATTGCCAACCATGACAACAACCAGCACGCTCCCAATGAGAACGCGCGACTGCAGAATCTGTGGGACGGCATCGAGACTTACGCTGCCATGCTCGGCGAGCTCAACTGGTAGAACCCGAGCGCGAGCGCCCTCTGTAGCCATGCCGCTTATGCTGGCTAGCAAGCAGTGTCGAATGCTGCGTTGGCAGTACACCGTGCCATCTGCATCTGAGCATTGCTCAGGCGTTGTGGATCCGTAGGCATTGCTTAGATCCGCTTCGGATCGGAAGCAGAAATTACTCCTACCTTCTCATGCCTCCTTCCGAGCACCACGGTGTCCGATGATGACACTCAGTACCAGTGAGATAACGGTGCTTAAACAGGCCGCGATCAACGAAGCCTTGAAGAAAGCGCTTGTGTCTTGTGCACGTCCATATACGTAGTTGCCTACTGCGTGAATTAGCGAGATCGGAACACAAAGCAAAGACAAGATACCCAGCCCACCAGAAAAACTAGCTAGGTTGTGAAGCTCGGTAGATCGATTCTCTCTCGATCGAAGCGCCCCACCGTTGATTGCAACCATCAGCACTGCAACAACAAACGCTACAAACGGGACGGAGTGTTTTTCCGCTCAAGCAAGGGCTTGAGAAGCGCCCGGCCCCTTTTCTTTCCTTACCAGCCAGTCTGACAACGGTTCGCAAGACACGTCCTTGACTATGGACGCCTTACAGAGCCGGGATTGAGTGCTGTCTCGAATGGTGTGCCCATACGACCAACCACGTTTTCTCATGGCTATTCTTTTATATATGGGCGGTCACGTTGCCACGTGGATCACTGCCTAAGCTGCGTATGGGTGGCTGGCTACGTTGACGGCAGGCATTCGCGGACCAGCAATGAGATCGGCGTGGCGCTTCTGATGTCGGGGTTGAGCTTGCGCTCGGCGCTGACACTCAACCATGGCCTGCTTGCTGGGCCATCAACTCTCATCGGCCTGTGATAGATCGATACCGACCTCGGCTGTCGCTGCCTGACCTCGCACGCGCCACTCAGCGAGCCGAGCCACCACGGCCACGACCAGAAGCACTGCTGCCAGCCAGTAGATGTGTTGAGTCCAACAAAGCATAGTCGCCCAAAGCGTCGTCAGATAAAGGTCGTGGATCAGCCAGGCTTTGGCACGCGCAGGCAAAAGATCCGGCGCTAGACGTGCCGCGAAGGCTGCATAAGCCCACGCTGCTGCGAGGCAGAGCTGAATCATCAGCATGGTCAACGCGTAAGGTACGAAGCCGACCGCAGACAAGTCGTAGACCGTCGGCGCAGCGGTCGGCGAGTCGTTCGCCAGTTTGGTGAGGCTGCCTTCCGCAACCCAGTTCCGGATCACGACAGGCACAAGGGCGACCAGGCTCAGCAGAACCATGGTGAGTATGGTGATCACGCCGTCTATGTGGCGAAGCTGCGCCATGGCACGGCGGTGCTGGTACCACACGCGGGCGACCAGGTAAAAGCTGAAGAAATAGACCAGCAGCGGCATTCCCCAGGCGCTCAGCGTCGATAGACCTGGCTTGGACTCGGGATGAAGCTCAAGTGCGGACAGCGTCAGGGCGATGGCAAATACCCCGTCGGCGAGTACGACCAAGCGGTCGAAATGGCGCTGATGGACGTGGTGCTGGCGCACTGGATGCTCGTGTGCGGTCGGTGCGTCGGTCGGGTTCATATTCCCTCCTTGCCCTGATGCCCAGAAGCGCAGCATAGCGCTGGCGGGCTCGGCGGAGGCAGCTAGAGCGATGCTCGACCTTCGCAGCGTCCCCGCCCCAATCCGCTGCGGGGACGCGCAGGAAATAACGGGCATTCCTTGTCCCGAGGAGCCCCGATCTTGGAGCAATCCGTGAAGACGATGGCGGGGGCGCGAACGTGGACCTCACCTAGGATGGGTCCCTAACGGACCTTTTGCTGGCACCGTGTCCGGGTGTTGTTTTGACCAGTTGAACGCACCACCCGAAGCAGACATAGCCTCAACGGGGAAACCTCGCCGCACCTTCGCCGCTGGCCGGCATACAGCTCGCGCCCATTCACCGGCATCTGCTTGAGCATCGCCTGGCTAGGCGCCTAGCTGGTGCCTCCCCTATTCAAGAAGGGCGTCCCAGTTATCCGATCTGAGGTATGGCTGGCGATCGGTGGCGTGCGCGGCGTCGCATCTAGGCTCCGCGGCAAGATGCAGGCTGCGCCCACCTTCCCGTTTGACAACAGGGGTTGAAATGGAAGCGGCGCGCATCCTACTCGGCAGCTTTGCCTGCCTCTGCTTGGGCAGCTTGATCTGGTTCGTCTTCGTGGTCGAGGTGAGTTCGCGTAAGCAGCGAAGAATCGCCGATGGCCACCCAACCGTATCGGCAGATCAAGATAGGCAGTCTGAGCATCGGACAGGGCGACAATCGCAATTGCCGGGAATCGGTAGCTATGCCCTCGGACGGTGGCAAAGAATGAGGGCGCGCTTCCGACTTAAGGCGGACATTCGCTAGGACGTTCACGCTGGCCGATGAGGGGGCTTATGGCTGCGGAACTGGATTTGCCAGACGACGTTCTAGCGTGGGTTAACCGGGCGTATGGGGAGCGGGCTTGCGAAGTACTCGACGGCCTACGCGCTTTCCGGACCCTTGGTGCATCGATCGATTCGGATCGTGTTTTGCGATGCATTGCTTTTCTGGGTGATGGCGACGCGGACTGCATCAAGAAGTACGTCGATCTAGCCAAACAAGACTGGCGCGAGGTCGTCACCGCCGCTGAGTACCGGTATCCATACACTCGAGTACGAGACCTCAGCGAGCCATTCGACATCTAACTCATAAGGTCCGCTTCGGGTCGGAAGCTGACATCTAGGATACGGCTATCTGTTCTACGCACTCAGCAAGTGAAAGCACTTGTTTCTCCCATCCCGAACCATCTCTATTAGGCAGACAAAGTCTTGGGACATTGTCAGGTACAAGATCTGCCGGCCGATGACCTGAGCCCCCTCCATGGCAGTGGCCTCCAAAACGAGTCCATGCGCGGTTAGCCGCTTCGCGATGACGGCCGGAAGTTCCTTCACGCGCCCGCAATCAAACCAAAGAGATAGGTGATGTCTTCTTGTTGAAGCACGTTGCCTTCGGTCACTGTCCCTCTCCGCCCCACGAGGTCAAGTCGAGCTTAGCCGAGAGCTCCGCTACGGGCCTCAAGTGGATATGCCACGCCAGACGACAGCAACGCCTTCTTGCCTATACCCGTCTGGAATGGCCGTCCAAACGCGCCGCCATCCGCCGCAACAACCTTGCAAAAATCTTGCGCGCAACCTTCATAAAGCTTTCACAAGAGTGAAATGCGCGGCCACCATGATGCGCGACTTTTGCTGCTGAAACTTGAGGGGAAGTTGAAATGCAACAGCGCGTCAACGGCCGTTTTGGCCGCACTCTACCCGCCAGCATCGCCATGACCTTACTGGCTTGTGCGGTCCATTCGGCTTATGCGGTGGATGTCACCGATTCCGCTACGGGGGCGGCAGAAGTTACCGATGCCAACGGCGCGAACGCCAAGAGCGGCACCGGACCCGGCGTCACCGACCTCGGCTCGGTGAATGTGCAAGCAACCGCGAGGAAGGACACCGCGGCAGCAATGGCACCCACGCAGTCCTCCTTGAACGTCACGCAGCCGCAATCGGTCATCAGCCGAGACTTCATAGAGAACTCGAAGTCGCCCGTCGCCGACTTTTCGTCGATCGCCGTCGTGGCGCCAAGCGTGACCGGCGGCATCAGCTCGAACGGCCCCGGCCTGGGCGAAACCAAGAACAGTATTCGCGGCTTCGCGGATGGCCAGTACAACATCACCTGGGACGGCATTCCGTTCGGTGACACCAACGGCCCGACGCATCACTCGACCGCGTATTTCCCGGCCTCGGTCCTCGGTGGCGTGGTGGTGGAGCGCGGCCCCGGCAAGGCGAGCGACATTGGCCAGGCGACGTTCGGTGGCTCTATCAACCTGTTGTCGCGCGACGTACTCAACGACCCGAACTTCGAGGCGTTCGCCGCCTACGGCTCGTGGAACACCCAGCTTTATGGTTTTCATGCCGATACCGGCGTCATCCCCTCTTTCAACGACGCCAAGTTCGCCTTGAACGCGCAGCACCAGGGCACCGACGGCTATCGCACTGGCAACTCAGTCAGCAGCAACAACTACTCGCTGAAATTCGAACAGCCGCTCGGCCAGAGCACGTTGCTGACGGTCAACCTCAACTACAACCGCCAAACCATGAACGCGCTGGACAAGGACAACGGCCTGACCCTGGCGCAGGCGGCCCGGTACGGCAAGAACTATTCGCTGAGCAACGACCCCTCCCTGGCCAACTACACCGGCTACAACCCGATCAGGAAGAACACGGCGATGGACTACGTCCGTCTGCAGAGCGATCTGGGTAACGGCTGGGGTATCGACAACCAGACCTATTACTACAACTACACCAACAACACGATTTCCTCCAACACGGGCAATGTGCCGGGCACCGGCTTTGGTAGCGTAACCAACGCTGCCGGCAAGAAGGTCAACAACGCGATGCCGGGCTACGTCAAGCTCAACCAGTACGATGTGTGGGGCAACGTTTTCCGCGGCACCAAGCAGTTTGATGCTGGCCTGGCGCGCGCCGGCCTGTGGCTGGAAACCTCTGATACGCATCGCGCCCAGTCCGACTACAACCTGCTGGACATGACGCCCAACTTCGACCAGAAGGCCATCCCGGGCGTTATCAATGGCATCAACAACATCAAGTTCGACCAGAAGTCGAGCTGGTTTGTGACGCAGCCGTTTGCCGAGTTCGAGTGGGCTGTCACCACGGATCTGACGGTGACGCCGGGCGTGAAGTACAACTCGACGAAACTTGACGTCAACGCGCCGGTCAACCAGACCGCGCGCATTCCCATGGATTTCTCCAAGACCTTCGACGCAACCCTGCCTTTCCTCACGGCCAACTACAAGCTCAATCCGAACTCGTCGGTCTATGCGCAATACGCGCAGGGCATGCTTGTGCCGGACATCAGCCTGTTCCAGAGCACGAACGCGACGGCGACCGACATCAAGCCGCAGCGCTCCACCAACTACCAGATCGGTTACGTGCACCAGAGCGATCGCTGGGTGTTTGACACCGACGTGTACTGGATCGACTTCAGCAACAAGTTCGCGGTGGTGCCTGGCACGACGGCGCAGCCGGTCTATTACAACCAGGGCGGCGTAACGTACAAAGGCGTTGAAGGTCAGCTCACCTACATGATCGGCAGCGGTTTCTCCGCCTACGTCAACGGCTCGATCAACCGCGCGACATCGAAGCAAACGGGTTTGCGCATCGCCAACGCACCCGACTCCACCACCGCAGCCGGCCTGCTCTACAACTTGGGCAACTGGAACTCCTCGTTCATCTGGAAGCGTACCGGCACCTACTACGCGCTTGATGGCAGCGCTTACAAGATGAACGCCGTGTCGCGGGCCGACTTCAATATCGGCTACACGATTCCGCATCCGGGCCTGAACGTAAAGTCGCTCAAATTCCAGCTGGGTATCTTCAACGTGTTCAACAAACAGGACCCGATCGCGGTCACGCCAGTCAACTCCACGACTGGCACCGCGACCTATGGTCAGGTCAATGCCGGCGACACGTTCCTGTTCCAGGCTGCGCGCAGCTACATGCTGTCGGTCAGGGCCGACCTTTAAGCGAAGCATCACCGGCCCCGAGGCGATCACATCGCCCCGGGGCCCATCCATTCTTTGACTATCGGGCGCCGCATGACCTCGTTGACCTCACTCATCCGTGCAACCGCCGTCGCGCTGCCGCTCGCTCTGCTTGGCTGCGCACCGCTGTCGGGCGTCAAGCATCAGGATGCGCAAGTGATTACCGCGTACGTCGTGCTGGGCGAAAACGGCGCTCCGATGGCACGCGTACTGACGTCCGCAGGGCAATGCCCGATGCTGCGATTGGATGGCAAGGACACGCCCATGCACTTGCGCGTGAGCGCACAAACGCTGCCGTTGCGGCCGACGCGCTCCGCCCCGGAAGATTCCAAGCCCTCCGACTTTCCACTGCTGACGTGCGAACTCGCCATTCCGGCTCACACCGCGACTGCGCAAGTCGATGGCAGGATGCTGCCGCTGCCTCGCGCCGAGATCAGGCGCATCGTCGTCATCGGCGATACGGGGTGTCGCCTGAAGAAGAGCGAGAAGGCCTACCAGTCGTGCAACGACCCCACGGAATACCCGTTCGCCAGGGTTGCCGCCGCCGCTGCCGCGTGGAAGCCTGACCTTGTGATTCATGTTGGGGACTATCTCTATCGCGAGAACGCCTGCGCCCCGGACCATCCTGGTTGTGCCGGAAGCCCCTGGGGCTACGGGTGGGATGCCTGGCATGAAGACTTCTTCAAGCCGGCTTCATCCTTGCTGCAGGCCGCGCCCTGGGTGATGGTGCGCGGTAACCACGAATCGTGCGCGCGGGCCGGACAGGGCTGGTGGCGCATGATGGATCCGCGTCCCCTGACGCCAGCACGCGACTGCAACGACGCTGCCAACGATGACACGGGCGACTTCAGCGATCCCTATGCCGTGCCGCTGGGTGGCGATGCTCAGATCATCGTGCTCGATTCATCCAATACCAGCGGCAAGCCGATTCCTGAAGGTGACGTGCGCACCGCAAAGTATCGGGCTATGTACCGCAAGCTCGACACCTTGTCGCAGCAGGCGTCTTACAACATTGGCGTAGACCACCACCCCATTCTCGGCTTCGAATCCGCCAAGGACGATGCGGGTAAGGTCAAAGTGCTGTCAGGCAACCGTGGGCTGCAGTCCGTGCTCGCCGCCATCAATCCGCTGTTGTTGCCACCACGTGTCAACGTCATGGTGTCTGGCCACGTGCACGCCTGGCAGGAAGTGAGCTTTTCTACACTGCACCCGACTCAGTTCATTGCAGGTTTTTCCGGCACCCAGGAAGACGTCCAGCCTCTACCCGAAATGCTTCCCGTCGGCGCCACACCAGCCGTGGGTGCCGTCGTCGAACATCACAGCTCCTGGGTGAAGGGGTTTGGTTTCATGACGATGGAGCGCACTGGCGCTAGCACATGGATCGTCAACGTGTGGGACGCCGATGGTCAGCCTGTAAACACCTGCCGGATCGATGGCAGCAAGTCGCTGTGCGATCGCGCGCTGGCGAAATGACACCCCGCGATAATCCAAAGTGTCCGCTCTGGGTTGCGACTTCAGCCGGTCGTTGCAACACATCGCTGGAAACGTTCGGCCGGTGTTTCAAAGTTGAGCGTCTGCC